>NZ_JBXANP010000013.1:0-159996 GCF_058801745.1 Rugamonas sp. GW822-FHT03B10
GTTGCCGTTCTGGCGCGCTTGCGCCGCCTGCGCCGCCGCCTGCGCGGCCGGCGGCGGCGCCGGGCGCGCCGCTCCCTGATGGCGCGCCTGCGGCGGCACCGGGTCGTGGATCGCCTCGTCGGCCACGGCCAGCACGGGGATGGGCGGCTCCGTCTCGAACGACAACGGTTCCAGCGACGGTTCCTGCGACGGCGCGAGCGCGGCCGGCGGTGCGCTGGCGGCCGGCGCCGGCGCGGCGGACGGGGCGGGGCCGTCCAGCGGTTCCAGGTCGAGCATGAATTCGCCGCCGGGGCTGGCCGGCGGCGGCGTCTCCTGCGGCGTCAGGGCCAGCAGATCGTCGAAGGCCTCGGACGGCTTTTCCAGCTCCGTCTCGGGAATGCTGTTCTGTTTGGCGCGCTCAGCTTTTTTCAGCGCTTGCATCAGCAGGCTCATGTTCCATCCGCCTTCAAGGGTGCGGCAGGGGCGGCGCTGGCGGCCGGGGCCGGGGGCGCCGCCGCGTCCTGGTTGGGCAGCAGGTAGCGGTAATCCTTGAAGTCGCCGTTGATGCTGGCGTCCTTGATCACCACCGGCCGCATGAAGATGACCAGCTCCGTCTTGACATTGTTTTCGTTACGGTAGGAGAACAGGTTGCCCACCACGGGCAGCGCGCTCAGGCCGGGCACGCCGTCCTTGGTGTTGTCCACCGAATCCTGCATCAGCCCGCCCATCACGGCCACCTGGCCGCTCGGCACTTTCATGATCGATTCCAGCTCGCGGGCCTGGATCACCGGCACCTTGCTCACCACCTGGCCGGCCGCCAGCGCCGGATTGGGATCCTGCACGTAGCCGACGATGCGGGTGATGGTGGGGCGCACGTTGAGCGTGACCTCGTCGCTGTCGGAGATCTGCGGCGTGACGCTCATCACGAAGCCCACCGGCACCGTCTCCAGCCGCGATTCATAGGTGGCCGGCGTGGTCGGTGAGCCATTGCTGCCCAGCACGGCCGGCGTGACCTTGATGGTGAAGAAGACATTGTTGTCGACCACCTTGAGCAGCGCGGTCTGGTTGTTGAGCACGCTGATCTTGGGGCTGGACAGCACTTTGACCTTGCCGAACGTCTCCAGCAGCTGGATGGTGGTGGCGATGTTGCCCAGGCGCGAGGTGGGGTTGGCGTAGTTGAGCACGAACACGCCGGGCGAGGTGCCGGGGGTGACGTCGGACGGCAGGGTGGCGTTGCCGACCTGGCCCTGGGTCAGCTTGAGGCCGCCCTTGCCCAGGCTGCTCCAGTTGATGCCCTGCTGGTACTGGTCGCCCAGCCGCACCTCGATGATGGTGGCCTCGATCAGCACCTGGCGCTTGGCCGCGCCCAGCACGATGTCGAGGAATTCACGGATCTTCTCATGCTGGCGCGCGGTGGCGCGCACGGCGATCAGCCCGCCCTCGACGTTGGTGATGACGGAGGCCTGGTTCTTGATGGCGGTCTGCTTCTCCTGCAGCTGCAGCTGTTGCTGCTGCTGGGCGGCCGGATTGGCGTTGAACGCGGGCGCGCCCTGCGGGCTGAAGATGGCCGGCGTCAGCTGGTTGCTCTGGTTGGCTTGCTGCTGTTGCTGCTGCATGGCCAGCGCCTGGCTTTGCGCGGACGCGTTGGCCGGCTGCTCGTGGAACGCGGCCAGCGGGTCGATCGGCGTGTCGTACAGGTTGGACGGGCGCAGCATGTCGCGGATGTTCTTTTCCAGCGTGTACCAGAAATTATTGTCCGAACGGTTGTTGACGGCCGTGGTCGAATTGTTGTTGCCGGTGGCGCCGTTGTTGGTGCTGTTGAGGGCGCTGGGGCTGTTGGTAGAGCCGGTGTTGACGTTGCTCGACGAGCCGCCGCCCGTGGTCGAGATCTGGGTCGCGATGTTGACGCTGCTGCTGGTGCTGCGCGCGATGTTGACGTAGTCGATCTTGTAGTTGCGCCACACGGGCGTGTCCGGCTGCACCACCAGGTTGTTGCCGTCGATCTCGTAGCGCATGTCGACCTGCTTGGCGATGCGGCTCAGCAACTGCGGCATGGTCTGGTCCAGCGCGTTGAGCGTGACCGTGCCTTCGATGCCGGGGTGGATGTCGACGTTCAGGCCGGCGTCGCGCGCCAGCGCGAACAGCAGCGACTGCACCGGCACCTTGTGCACGGTGACGCTGTAGGTCTCCAGCTTGGCGGCCGGCTTGGGCGGCGCCAGCGCCACGCTTTCCTGCACCGGCTCCGGGATGGCGCCGGCCGGACGGGCCGGCTCGGTGATGTGGCTGCGCGAGTCGGGCAGCGGCGCGCTGGCGCAGCCGGCCAGCAGCACGCCGCACAGGGCCGGGATCAAGGGAGCAACGTGGTTTTTCATACTCTTGTCCGCCCCTTGCGCTGAATGTTGTGCTTTTGGAATTCTAGTCGACATGATCTTACAATTTAACTTGTCCAGCAACCATTACGTTTCATTGTGGCAAATATTTAGGGGCCGCCGCCAGCGGCGGCGACAGCGCTCGCGGCGCGGCCCGGGCCTCGGCGGCCGGGCGGACGGGCGCCGGCGCCGGCGGGCGCCACAGCAGCCAGGCGATGCCCGCCAACAACAGCACGATGATCAGCGACAGCGCCGTGGTGGCGTGCGATACGATACTGTTTTTATTCTTGAATTGAGATTCCTGTATCGCTTTGTTGATGTGCCCGACCTCGACCCGCTCGGCGTCGGCCGCGTAGGCGGCCAGCATGGCCTTGTCGGCCAGGATGTTGATGCGCCGCACGATGCCGCCCGAGGCGCGCGCCAGCCGCAGCGCCGCCTTCCGGCTGAACAGCGGCGGTCCCGCGTAGCCGGCCGCGCGCAGCCGGAAGTCGAGGAACTCGGGCACCAGCTCGGCCGCCATGGCCGGCACCTCGAAGCTGTGGGTGATGCGCTCCTTCAACTGGCGCATGCTGGCCAGGTCCAGGTGCTCGTCGAGCTCGGGCTGGCCGAACAGCACGATCTGCAGCAGCTTGTTGCGGGCCGTCTCCAGATTGGTCAACAGCCGGATCTCCTCCAGCGTGGCCAGCGGCATCGCTTGCGCCTCCTCCACCAGCAGCACCACCTGCTTGCCGGCGCTGTGCTTGGCGATCAGGTCGGCGTGCAGTTCGCGCAGCACCTCGTCGCCGCGCTTGCCGGCCGGCTGCAGGCCCAGTTCGCTGGCGATGGCGAACAGCGCCTCCAGCGGCGACAGGCTGGGGTTGACCAGGTAGATCACTTCGATGTGGGGTGGCAGCTGGCTTTCGAGCATGCGGCACAGCATGGTCTTGCCGCTGCCGACCTCGCCGGTGACCTTGATGATGCCTTCGCCGTGCGTGACCACGTACAGCAGCGCCTGCAGAATTTCGCCGCGCGTGTTGCCGGCGTAGAAGAAGGCCGGATTCGGCGTGATGCCGAACGGCGATTCGTGCAGGCCGAAATGGGAGCGGTACATGGTGGCGGCCTCAGGCGATGCAGCGCAGGAAGGCCTGCTCAAGACTGTCGGCCTGGTAGCGGGCGCGGCACGCGGCCGGGGTGCCGGCGTAGCGGATTTGCCCGTCGTGCAGGATGGCCATGCGGTCGCACAGCTCATCCACGTCGGCCAGCAGGTGGGAGGTGAAGAACAGCGCGCTGCCGGCCGCGCGCTTGGCCAGCAGCTGGGCCTTGAGCAGGGCGCGGGCCTTGGGGTCGAGGCCGCTGGTGGGCTCGTCGAGCACGTACAGGGCCTTGGGCGCCAGCAGACAGGCCGCCAGCCCCAGCTTCTGGGTCATGCCTTTGGAATAGCTGCGCACCGTGCGTTTCAAGGCCGATCCCTCCAGGTCCAGCGCCTGCGCCATGCCGGCGATGGCGGCCGGGTCGGCCGCCTGGCCGTGCAGGGTCAGTATGTACTGTATAAATTCCGTCCCCGTCAGGTAATAGGGCGGGGTGAAGCGTTCCGGCAGAAAACCGAGCGGCGCGCGCGCGGCAGGCTGGCGGTGGTCGCGGCCGAAGATGGCGATGCTGCCGCCATCGACTGCGCAAAAATCGAGCAGGCATTTCATCAGGCTGGTCTTGCCGGCGCCGTTCACGCCCACCAGCGCCACGCATTCGCCGGCCCCCACTTCCAGATCCACGCCCCGCAATACGCTGGTGTCGCCATAACGCTTGGCAAGCTGGTGAAAACGCAGTGCGGGTTCGGTCATGTGTGGCGGTCTGGGCGCGCGAGTGGTAGGCGACCCACACTGTAGCGCATTCCCCGGGGATTTTGCTAGTGCAAACGCGAAATTCCCCTATGTGGCGGCATTCTGGCGACGTTCATGATTTTCCGTGGTGTAGATTGCTGGCAAGGACAATTTTCTGGACTAGAATGGCCGCAGCACGCGCTGGGCGGCGATCGAACTGGAGGGAAGTACATGGCAAGGCCGGAAAAAGTCCGCCTGGGAGAAATCCTGGTGCAGCAAAAGCTGCTGTCCGAGGAGCAGCTGGGCCTGGCCCTGGCCGAGCAGAAGCGCAGCGGGCGCAAGCTGGGCCGGCTGTTCATCGAGAGCGGCTACGTGACCGAGGAGCAGATCGCCGGCGCGCTGGCCCGCCAGCTCGACATTCCCTATCTGAACCTGAAGTTCTACAACATCAACCCGGACGTGGTGCGGCTGCTGCCCGAGACCCAGGCCCGCCGCTTCCGCGCGCTGGCGCTCGAGGACCGCGGCGCGGCGCTGCTGGTGGGCATGTCGGACCCGACCGACCTGTTCGCCTACGACGAGATCTCGCGCATCCTCAAGAAGACCGTGCAACTGGCCGTGGTCAACGAGACCGAGGTGCTGGGCGCGATCGACCGCATCTACCGCCGCACCGACGACATCACCGACCTGGCGCGCGAGCTGGAGCAGGACCTGGGCGACGTGTCGGTCGACTTCGGCGCGCTGGCCGTCAATCCGAATCTGGAGGAGGCGCCCATCGTCAAGCTGCTGCAATCGGTGTTCGACGACGCGGCCCAGGTGGGCGCGTCCGACATCCACATCGAGCCGCAGGAAGGGCGCTTGCAGATCCGCTTCCGCATCGACGGCGTGCTGCACCTGCAGACCGAGGCCGACATCAAGATCGCCGCCTCGCTGGCGCTGCGCCTGAAACTGATGTCCGACCTGGACATCTCCGAGAAGCGCCTGCCGCAGGACGGCCGCTTCGCCGTGCGCGTCAAGCAGCAGCGCATCGACGTGCGTATCTCGACCATGCCGACCCAGTACGGCGAATCGGTGGTGATGCGTCTGCTCAACCAGGCCGGCACCACCTTGCGGCTGGACGCGATCGGCATGCCCAAGCCCATCCTGGACAAATTCCGCGCCATCATCCAGCGCCCCAACGGCCTGGTGCTGGTGACGGGGCCGACCGGCAGCGGCAAGACCACCACGCTGTACTGCGCGCTGGCCGAGCTCAATTCCGTGGAGAAGAAGCTGATCACGGTGGAAGACCCGATCGAATACCGGCTGCGCGGCATCAACCAGGTGCAGGTCAACGACAAGATCGACCTCGACTTCGCGCGCGTGCTGCGCTCGGCCCTGCGCCAGGACCCGGACATCGTGCTGGTGGGCGAGATGCGCGACCAGGAGACGGCCCAGATCGGCCTGCGGGCCGCCATGACGGGCCACCTGGTGCTGTCCACGCTGCACACCAACGACGCGCTGGGCACCCCGCTGCGCCTGATGGACATGGGCGTGCCGCGCTACATGGTGGGCAGTTCGCTGCAGGCCGTGCTGGCCCAGCGGCTGGTGCGCGTGATCTGCGAGAGCTGCACCACGCCGTACGAGCCCAGCCCCACGGAAACGGAATGGCTGCGGCTGGAGCTGGGCGACCAGGCCGGCGCCGGCCATTATTTCCACGGCAAGGGTTGCTCGCACTGCAACGGCATGGGCTACCGGGGCCGCACCGGGGTCTACGAATTGCTGGAGATGACGAGCGCCGTGGTGGACGCGGCCAACCACCACGACGCCAACGCGTTCCTGAAGGCGGCCGCGGCCCAGATGGCCGGCAACACCTTGCGCCGCCATGCCGTGCAGCTGGTGGTGCAGGGCCGCACGACGGTGGCCGAGGCCATGCGTATCAGCAACCAGTTCGAGGATTGACGTGCCGCTGTATGCCTATAAGGGCCGCAACGCGCGCGGCGAACTGATGCAGGGCGTGCTGGAGGCGGCCGACAGCGGCGCCGTGGCCGACCAGTTGTTCAATACCGGCGTGACGCCGATCGACATCAGCGTCACCAAGCGGGCCGCCGCGGCCGCCGACAACGGCGACGCGTGGTGGGTCAAGCTGATGGAGAAGAAGGTGACGGCGATGGACGTGCAGTTGTTCAGCCGTCAGCTGTACACCCTGCTCAAGGCCGGCGTGCCCATCATGCGCGGGCTGGCCGGGCTGCAGGAATCGGCCGTCAGCAAGTCGTTCGGGCGCGTCATCAAGGACATGCGCGAATCGCTCGATTCGGGCCGCGAACTGTCGGCCGCCATGCGCCGCCATCCCACCGTGTTCACGCCGTTCTACCTGTCGATGGTGCGCGTGGGCGAGATGACGGGCCGGCTGGAGGAAGTGTTCCTGCGCCTGTTCGACCACATGGAGTTCGACCGCGACATGCGCGAGCGGGTCAAGACGGCCATGCGCTACCCGACCTTCGTGGTGGTGGCGATGGTGGCGGCCATGGTCATCGTGAACATCTTCGTCATTCCCGCCTTCGTCAAGGTGTTCGAGTCGTTCCACGCCGAATTGCCGCTGATGACGCGCATCCTGATCGGCAGTTCCAACTTCACCGTGCGCTTCTGGCCGCTGCTGGCGGCGGTGGCGGTGGCGGCCGTGTTCGGCTTCCGGGCCTGGATCGCCACGGCCAAGGGGCGCTACCGCTGGGACAAGTTCAAGCTGAAGGTGCCGGTGGCGGGCAAGATCATCCTCAAGGGCACCATGGCCCGCTTCGCGCGCAGTTTCGCGCTGTCGGCCCGCAGCGGCGTGCCCATCGTGCAGGGCTTGACGGTGGTGGCGCAGACGGTCGACAACGCCTACCTGGCCGCGCGCGTGGAGCAGATGCGCGACGGCGTGGAGCGCGGCGACAGCATCCTGCGCACGGCGGCGGCGGCCGGCGTGTTCACGCCCGTGGTGCTGCAGATGATCGCGGTGGGCGAGGAGACGGGCGCGCTCGACGATCTCATGGACGAGATCGCCCAGATGTACGAGCGCGAAGTCGACTATGAATTGAAGACCTTGTCGGCCCAGATCGAGCCTATCCTGATCACCTTCCTCGGCGTGCTGGTGCTGGTGCTGGCGCTGGGCATCTTCCTGCCGATCTGGGACCTGGGCAAAGTGGCCCTGCACAAATGAAGACGCGGGCGCCTGTGGGGCGTTTGCAACGGTGGCGCCAGCGCGGCGTGAGCCGCTTCGAGTTCGCCGTGGCCACCGCCATCCTGGCCATCCTGGCCGGGGTGCTGCTGGAGCGGGTGGCGTTCTATCAGGAGCAGGCGGAGCTGGTGGCGGTGCAGGAGGTGGCGGCCAGCATCCGCACGGCGCTGGACGCGAGGATGGCGCAGGCGCGGTTGCCGGGGCGCGCGGTCGATCCCGGTTTGCTGGCGGCGCAAAATCCCATCGCGCTGCTGGACCGCAAGCCGGCGAATTATCTGGGGGAGTATTTCTCTCCTGATAACAACGAATTGCCTGCTGGAAACTGGTACTTTGACCGGCATGATAAGACGCTGATTTATTTGTTAAATAATCGCGAAACTTTTGGAAATGCTCCCGCGAAACTATTGAAATTCAAGGTAAAATTGTTGCGCTTGCCCACAAAAGTCGCCAAGCCATCAGGAGCATCTGAGAACGCAGGTGTGACCTTCGAGCAAGTGAACGATTAGCGCCGCCCGACTGCCCGCCGCGCGCTGTCCCTTGTGAATTTCTGATTTGTATGGCGATTTGGAGAAGTCAATGAACAAGCAAGCAATGCACAGCGTCCGTCCGTCCGCACAGGCTGGTTTCACCCTGATCGAATTGATCGTCGTGATTGTCATCCTCGGTATTTTGGCGGCGACCGCTTTGCCCCGGTTCGCGAGCTTGGGAGGCGACGCGCGCAAGGCGGCGTTGCAGGCGGCACAGGGTGCGTTAAATACCACCGTTTCGATGGTGCATGGGCAGTACTTGCTTAATCCAACTACCGTCGCCGCCAGCGGCGTGGTCAATGAGGGCGTGACGGTGACGGTGGTCAACGGCTATCCTACCGGCCTTGTCGGGACCGCCAACGCCGCAGGCCTGACCAGCGCCGATTATACGATCGTGGCTGGTGGTGGTACGGCTCAGACCGCGACAGGTACGCAACCCGCCGTTCCCGCGAACGGTTTCATCGTTGTCCCGAAGAGCATCGCCGCTACCGCAACCGCGCTGACGTGCTACCTGAGCTATACGGAATCTACTGCCGCAAATGTGCCACCAGTTGTCACGCTGGTATCCAGTGCTTGCCAATAAGCTATACCGTATCCCCGATCAGTGGCCGACTCTGGGACTGCCCATCTGGGCAATTGCCGCGGCGCCCGGCGTTTGATACGCCGGGATGCGGCCGGCTTCACCATTGTTGAACTGATTACCGTCCTTGTGGTGATGGGCGTGCTGGGCGCCGTCGCCATCGCCCGTTTCTTCGACAATGGTCCGATCCAGGCGCGCGCGTACGCCGACCAGGCCAAGGCCGTCATCCGCTACGGCCAGAAACTGGCGATCGCGCAGAACCGTCCCGTGTACGTGAGCGCGACCGGCAGCCGCTTCGCGCTGTGCGTGCAGCCCGCGTGCGCGGCCGGCGATGCCGTTCCCGCGCCGGGCGGCAACAACAGCGGTAACGCCAGCACCAAGGCCCAGTGCCAGATCGGCGGCAGCTACGTGTCGAACTGGATGTGCGAAGGCAAACCGGACGGGCTGACCGTCACCGCCAGCCGCGCCACCGAAGTGGGCGCGGGCGGCATGTTCTTCTTCGATGCCATGGGCCGTCCCTACAACGCTGCCGACGCCGCCAATCCGCTGGGCACGGCTTCCACCTTCACCACGCCGCTGACCATCACCGTCAGCGGCGGTGGCACGAGCGTCAACGTCATCGTGGAAGCGGAGACGGGCTATGTACACTAGGCAGCGCGGCCTGAGCCTGATCGAACTGGTGATGTTCATGGTCATCATGGGCGTGGCCGCCGTGACGGTGCTGCAGTTGCTGAACATGTCTACCAAGGCCAGCGCCGAGCCGGCCCGGCGCAAGCAGGCTCTGCTGCTGGCCGAGGCGTTGATGGAGGAGGTGCAGCAAGCGCGCTTCACGTTCTGCGACCCGTCCGACGCCAACGCCGCCACCGCCACCAGCGCCGCCGTCGGTGCGCCCGGCGACACCACCAAGTGCGCGACGACCGTGGAGGCGTTCGGCCCCGAGAACGGCGAATCGCGCCCCTACAACAACGTGAACGATTACGTGACAGCTTCCGGCACGCCCCAGCAATCCTTCCTCAGCGGCAGCCAACTGGTCGATGCTGCCGGCCAGGCCATGGGTGGCCCGGCCACGCCGTTGACGGGTTTCACGGCCACCGTGGCGATGGAGCCGGCCACGCTGGGCCCTGCCGGCATGGCGGTGACGGCGGACACGACGCCCGCCAACATGGAGGCGCTGCACATCACGATCAACGTCGATTACGGCAGCGGCAAGGTCACGCTGGACGGCTACCGCACGCGCTACGCGCCCAGGACGACGGACTGATGATGGCCATCCGCATCCCCCCAATGCCCGCGCGCGGCTTCACGCTGATCGAGATGATCGTCGTCATGGTGATCACCAGCATCCTGGCCGGCATCATGGTGCTGTTCATCCGCCGTCCCGTGCAGAACTACGTGGACGCGGCGGGGCGGGCTGAAATGAGCGACGTGGCCGACCTGGCGCTGCGGCGCATCACGCGCGAACTGCACAGCGCCTTGCCCAACAGCGTGCGCGTGCTGACGGCGGGCAGCGTGGTGCTGCTGGAGTTCATTCCCACCAAGGCGGCCGGCACCTATCTGTCGGCGGACGATAACGCGGGCGCCCCGGTGCTGGACTTCGGGGATAAGGACAAGCTGACCTTCAAGGTGGTGGGCGACATGCCGGCCTTCCCGTACAACATCGTGGCCGGCGACTACATCGTGGTCTACAACCTTGGACCCGACTACATCACGGCCGACGCCTACGCGGGCGGCAACCGGGCGCAAGTGGCCTCCGCGCCAGTGAACAATGTCGTGACGCTGGTCAGCAATCCGTTCGCCGTTCCCGTCAACGGCATACCGAACACCTCGCCCACGCAGCGTTTCAGCGTGGCCACGCAGCCTGTCACGTTCCGCTGCGCGCCGGCGGCCACGGGCGGCATGGAACTGACGCGCTACTGGAACTATCAGTTCAACGCCAGCCAGACCGATCCGGCCACGATGGCCAATCCACCCGGCCAGACCATCCAGCACGCGATCCTGGCCAGCAACGTCGCGGGCTGCAATTTCTCGTACGCCCAGTTGCAGAATGTGCATAGCGGGCTGGTCGGCATCACCCTGATCGTGGGCCGCGCGGACAGCACGGAAACGGTCACGCTCGCGCATCAGGCCGCCGTGGAGAACACGCCATGATCCATCCACACTACCCACGCATCCGGGCCATGCGGCGGGCGGCCGGCATCGGCATCGTCACCGCCATCTTCCTGCTGGTGGCGCTGGCCGGACTCGGCGTGGCCATCGTGTCGGTGGTCACGTCGCAGCAGGCCGGCGCCGCGCAGGACCAGCAGGGCGCGCGCGCCTACCAGGCCGCGCGCGCCGGCATGGAGTGGGCGCTGTGGCGGGCCTTGCGCAGCGGCGCGGGCACGGGGCCGTCGGCCAGCCTCGGCTGTCCCAAGGCGGCCGGGTCCGGCGTGACGTTTGCCTTGCCGGCCAACACCACCTTGTCGGCGTTCAGCGTGACCATCACCTGCGGCGCGAACGCGGGCCTGTCCGGTGGGGCGGAGCACTTCTGGATCCGGGCCACGGCCTGCAACCAGCCGGGCGCCAGCGGTTGCCCCAACGCGAGCAAGGGCCCCGATTATGCGCAGCGCGTGGTGGAGGCGCAGCTTTAATGAGGATAGGGACAAAAAGGTCTATGTTTTTAGGGGCGGAATGCAACAATCCCGCAAATTTTTCATGTGACTTGAATATAATCAAGCGCAGCGCAGCCTTTTGCGGCTTGCTCAACAACTAGATTGCCGGCATGGGTTTCTTTTCTAAAGCAAAAAAAAATGATGGCTGGCTGACGCTCTCGTTCCTCAGCGACGGCATTTGCGCGGGCAGCGTCAAGCGCCCGCGCGAGGGCAAGCCGACGGTGGACGTGGCGGCCTTCTTTCCCGTCCAGACCAGCCGGTCGGCGGAGGCGCTGGAGCGGGTGGGCAAGGAGTTGCACGCGGCGCGCATGCACTGCGGCACCCTGCTGGCCGGCGGCGAGTACCAGTTGCTGACGGTGGAGGCGCCCAACGTGCCGCCGGAGGAATTGAAGACGGCCGTGCGCTGGCGCCTCAAAGACATGCTGGATTTCCACATCGACGACGCCACCATCGACGTGCTCGACATTCCCGTTGACAGCGCCGGCGGATCGCGCAGCCATTCCCTGTTCGCCGTCGCCGCGCGCAACAGCCTGATCCAGTCGTGCCAGGAACTGTTCAGCGAGGCGAAGATTCCCTTGACCGTGATCGACATTCCCGAGATGGCGCAGCGTAATATCTCGGCCCTGCTGGAGCCGCCGGGGCGTGGCCTGGCCATGCTGTCGTTCCATGACGATGGCGGCCTGCTGACCATCACGTTCAAGGGCGAGCTGTACCTGGCGCGCCGGATCGAGGTGACGCTGCCCCAGCTGCTGGAGCCGGACACGGACAAGCAGCATGCGTGTTTCGACAAGATCACGCTGGAACTGCAACGCTCGTTCGACCACTTCGACCGCCAGTTCAATTTCATCAGCATCTCCAAGCTGTTGCTGGCGCCCACCGGGGTGGAGGGCTTGCACGAGCACCTGGCCGGCAATATGTACATGCCGGTCGAGGCGATGGAGCTCGGTGACGTGTTCGACCTGGGCAAGCAGCCGGAGTTGCAGGACGTGGCGCAACAACAGCGTTTCTTCCTCACGCTGGGCGCGGCGTTGCGGGTTGAGGAGGTGGCCCTGTGAGCCAGCAGATCAACCTGTTCAATCCCATCTTCCTGAAACAGAAGAAGGTGTTCGGTGCCGTGCCGATGCTCGAATCGCTGGCCCTGATCCTCGTGGGGACGGTCACGCTGACGTGGTACGCATCGTACAAAGTGGGCCAGCTGGAACGCGCCGCCGCGTCCGGCAAGACCGTGGTGGCCGGACGCGAGACGATGCTGAACAAGGCCGTGGCCCAGTTCGCGCCACGGCCCAAGAGCCCGCAGATCGCCGCCGACATCGTGGCGGCGGAAGGGCGGCTGGCCGCGCTGCATGAGGTCGAAGGCGTGCTGCGCAGCGGCGCGCTGGGCGACCGGACCGGCTACGCCGAATACTTCCGCGCCTTCGCGCGCCAGAACGTCAACGGCTTGTGGCTGACGGGGCTGACGATCGAGGGCGCCGGCAACGGCATCGGCCTGCAAGGCAAGGCCATGCAGCCGACCCTGATTCCCAGCTACATCGCCCGTTTGACGTCGGAGAAAGTGCTGCGCGGTCGTACCTTCGCCAGCCTGCAAATCGCGCGGCCCGATGACGCGCCGGCGGCAGGGCCGGCGTCGCCGGCGGCTACGCCCGGTGCCGGCGCTGGGTCCGGAGCTGGGGCCGGTGCCGCCGGGCGGGGTGCGGCCATGTCGCCCTACGTGGAGTTCAGCTTGCAATCGGCCATGCCGGAGGCCAACAAATGAAGCCATTGTGGATCAAGTTGTGCACGCGGCTCGACGCCATGAGCTTGCGCGAGCGGATGATGGTGTTCGTCGCCGTCGCCGCCAGCATCGTGTTCCTGGCCTATACGATGGTGCTGGAACCTTTGCTGGCCAAGCAGAAGGTCTTGCTGGCGCAGATCAACCAGCAGCAGAACCAGATCGCCGGCATCGACCGCGAGATCGCGCAGATGGCGGCCGCCTTCGTGGTCGATCCCGACGCGGAAGGTCGTGCGCGCTTGCAAACGCTGCAACGCCAGATCGACGAGGGTAGCGCCGCGCTGCAGAACATGCAAAAGGGATTGGTGGCGCCGGAGAAGGTCGCCCCGCTGCTCGAACATATCCTGCGCGGCAATGGCAAGTTGCGCTTGCTGTCCATGAAGACCTTGCCGGTGAGCGGCCTGAGCGAAGCCAAACTGGCTGCCGGCGGACCGGCGGGCGCCACGCCACCGCAGGCGGCTGTGGCCGGCCCGTCCGGCGCCAACGCAAGCCCGGCAGCGCCGGCGGCCGGCACGGCGGCGGCCCAGCCCGCGAGCACGGTAGCGGCGGGTACTGCTACTGCTGCCTTGCCTGCGGCGGCCAAGTCGAGGGAACTGCTGTACCGGCATGGAGTGGAAATCGTCCTGCAAGGAAGCTTTCTCGACATGATCCAGTACATGGATGCGCTGCAGGCGTTGCCTGACCAACTGTTCTGGGGCAAGGCGAAGCTGGATGCGGGCCAGTATCCGGCTGCGCGCCTGACGCTGACTCTCTACACCTTGAGCCTGGATACGAAATGGATGAAACTGTGACCGGCCCCGCGCCCATGCGCAAGCGCGCACCGGGGCAATTGGCGCTGTTGGCGCTGTCGCCGCTGCTGCTGTGGGCCGCGTGCGCGCGCGCGCAAGGCCTGGCCGATCCCACCATGCCGCCGCCGGAGGCGCGGCAAGCGCTCGGCATGACGGCGTCGCCGCCGGTGGACAAGGGGCCGCAATTGCAATCGGTGCTGGTGGGCAGCAATGGGCGGCAAGTGGCCGTGATCGACGGCCAGACCGTGCGGCGCGGCGAGAAGTTCAACGGCGCCTTGCTGGTCAAGGTGGACAAGAACCATGCGGTGCTGCGTCGTGGCGCCCGGACCCAGGTGCTGACGCTGTACCCGGACCACGCCGCAAGCAACACCCGGGCCGGCAAGCGGCACGTGACGATAACGCCAGCGCAACAGCCAGCAAATAATGACTGAGATAGCCCATGCATAAATTACTGATCGTGCCGACCGTGGCCCTGGCTCTGGCCGGCTGCGCCACCCAGCCCACCCGCGACACCTACGACAAGATCGGCGCCGAGCTGGCGTCGGCGGCCGCCAAGCCGGCCGCGCCGGTCCAGAACGACGCCGTGGCCAGCGCCTTGCTGCCGCCCGCCGCGCAACTGGCCGAGCAATTGCCCAAGGCGCGTACGGTGCTGGAGGAGCGTTTCAACGTCGCGTTCAACAACGTGCCGGTGCAGCAGTTCTTCAATTCGCTGGTGGCCGGCACGCGCTACAACATGCTGATCGATCCCAACGTGAGCGGCACCATCTCGGCCAATCTGAAGGACGTGACGCTGTTCGAAGCGCTGGACGCCATCCGCGAACTGTACGGCTACGATTACCGGGTCGACGGCAGCCGCATCTACATCCGTCCGCTGACGATGCAGACCCGCATGTTCCGCGTCCAGTACCTGAACGCGACGCGCAAGGGCAGTTCCAGCCTGCGCGTGACGTCCACCTCGGTGGCCAATGCCGGCACCAGCAATAGCGGCAACCAGAACAATCAGAACAATCAGAACAACCAGAACAACCAGAACCTCGACAACACACCCAACAACCCGGGCAATCCGACGGGCGGCAATCAGCGCCTGCGCGATGCGAGCAACGTCAGCACCGCCTCGAACAGCGATTTCTGGGGCGAGCTGAAGGAAGCGCTGGAAGCCATCGTCCCCGTGGGCAAGGATGGCCGCAAGGTCGTCATCAGCCCGCAATCGGGCGTGTTGCTGATCAAGGCCATGCCGGACGAGCTGCGCAACGTGGACCAGTATCTGAAGGCCACCCAGCTGTCCGTCGATCGCCAGGTGATCCTGGAGGCCAAGATCCTGGAAGTGGAACTGAACAGCGGCTACCAGACCGGCATCAACTGGGCCGGCTTCGCCAACTTCCGCGACGGCCATGGCAACAACAAGATCTCCGGTGGCTTCCTCACGCCCGGCACCTCGCTCAATCCGCTCAACACGCCGCAGACGGCCATCGCCAGCACCGGCAAGGGCGGGATCACGGCCACCACCGGCGTGTCGCTCGGCAGCGCGGCGGACGCGGCCGGCTCGCTGTTCGGGCTGGCGTTCCAGACCAGCAATTTCGCCGCCCTGATCTCGTTCCTGGAATCGCAGGGCACGGTGCACGTGCTGTCTAGCCCGCGCATCGCCACGCTGAACAACCAGAAGGCCGTGCTGAAGATCGGCACCGACGAATTCTTCGTCACCGGCGTGAGCACCACCACCACCACCAACGGCACCGGCAGCGGCGTGGTCTCGCCCAGCGTGACGCTGCAACCGTTCTTCTCCGGCGTGGTGCTGGACGTGACGCCGCAGATCGACGACCACGGCAACGTGACGCTGCATGTGCACCCGTCCGTGAGCCAGGTGTCGACCGTGAACAAGGGCATTAATTTGGGCACGGCCGGCAATTTGAGCCTGCCGCTGGCCGCCTCGTCCACCTCCGAGATGGACAGCATGGTGCGCGGCCAGGATGGGCGCGTGGTCGCCATCGGCGGCCTGATGCGCCAGGCGACGACGATGGACCGCTCGCAGGTGCCCGGCATGGGCAACGTGCCGGTCCTGGGCGCGCTGTTCCGCAACACCAGCGACGTGATGCAGAAGCGCGAACTGGTGGTGCTGATCAAGCCCACCATCGTGGCCGAGGGCAGCGACTGGAACGAGGACTTGCTGGAGACGGGCCGCCGCGTCAAGGATCTCGATCCGCGCGGCCTGAAGGAGCGCAACTGATGATGTATTTGCAGCACTTCGGCCTGCAGGAGGCGCCGTTCGGCATCACGCCCGACACCAGCTTCTTCTTCACCAGCCCCCATTCGCAGGAGGCGCTCAACACCTTGCTGGCGGCGGCCCGCAGCGGGGAGGGCTTCATCAAGATCACGGGCGAGGTCGGCACCGGCAAGACGCTGTTGTGCCGCAAGTTCATCACCACGCTGGGCGACGATTTCGTCACCGCCTACATCCCCAATCCCTATCTCGAACCGCGCTCGCTGATGCTGGCGCTGGCCGATGAACTGTCGCTCACGCTGGCGCGCGACGTGGACCAGCACCAGTTGCTCAAGGCGATCACGACGCGCCTGATGGAGCTGGCGGCGCAGGACAAGCGCGTGCTGCTGTGTCTGGACGAGGCGCAGGCCATCCCGCTGGACAGCCTGGAGGCCTTGCGCCTGTTGACCAACCTGGAGACGGAGAAGCGCAAGCTGCTGCAGATCGTGCTGTTCGGCCAGCCGGAATTGAACGAGCACCTGCAACGCGATTCGATCCGCCAGCTGGCGCAGCGCATCACCTTTCACTACCACCTGGGGCCGCTCACGCGCGACGACATGGAATACTACCTGGCGCACCGGCTGCGGGTGGCCGGCTACACGGGCAGCCGGCTGTTCAGCCGTGGCGCCATCGGCGTGCTGTACCGCGCCAGCGGCGGCATTCCCCGGCTGATCAACATCATGGCCCACAAGTCGCTGATGCTCGCATACGGCGAAGGCAAGCAGCAGGTGGCCAGGCGGCACGTGAAGCTGGCCGCCGGCGACACCATCGGCGTGCGCCGAGCGCGCTGGCCGTGGCTGGCCGCGCTGGGCACCAGCGCGCTGCTGGCCGCGTGCGGATTGACGTGGGCGCTGACCAAATGAGCCTGATCAACAAAATGTTGCAGGACCTGGACGCACGCGGCGGCAAGCCCGGCGCCGCGCCCGGGCAGATGGAGCTGCGTCCCGTGAGCACGCCGCGCAAGCGCTGGTGGCCGGTGTTGCTTGGCGTTGGCGCCGTGGGTGTCGTGGCGGCGGCGGTGGGCAGTTGGTATGGCTGGCACTATTTCACCAAACATACTGTGAAGCCGCGTCCCGCGCCGGTGATGGTGGTGGTGCCGCAGGCGCCTGTTCCGGCATCTGGCTTGGGCCAGCATCCGGCTTCCGCTGCCGCTGCCGCTCCCGAGTCCGCTTCTGCTCCAATCAGTGTGGCCGCGATCGACGCGGCGCCGGCAGCAGCCGCCGCGCCTTCGGCGCAGTCGGCTGCGGTGCGCGGCACAAGCGACGACGCCGGCCGCCATCCCGCGCCTCTCGCGCGCGAGGGAAAGGCGCGCGTCAAATCGGACAAGGGCGGAGCGGGATTGACGAGCCGGCGCGGCGAGAGAGCCGAGCCCCGGACGAAACCGGCGCTCCCGGCGGACAGTGCGCAAGTCGCAGGCGGCGTCAGCCGCGACCTGGGCCCGGCCCAGTTGGCGGAGAACCGTTACCGCCGGGCGTTGCAGGACTTGCAGGAAGGGCGCACATCGGAGGCGCTGGTGGAATTGCAGCGCGCCGTCGACCTGGCGCCGCGCCACGAAGCGGCCCGCCAGACGCTGGTGACGCTGCTGATCGAAAACCGCCGAACTGACGAGGCCGTCCAACAGTTGCAGCAGGCGCTGGCGCTCGATCATCGGCAGCCGGACATGGCCATGTTGCTGGCCCGATTGCAGCTCGAAAGCGGCGGCCCCGCGCTCGACACCTTGCTGCGCACGCTGCCCTACGCGGGCGACAACGCCGACTACCAGGGATTCGTGGCCGGCGTGTTGCAGCGGGCGCAACGTCATGGCGAGGCGGTCGAGCACTATCAGGCCGCGCTCAAGTTGGCGCCGCAGAAAGGGGTGTGGTGGATGGGGCTGGGCATCTCCCTGCAGGCCGAGAAGCGGCTGCCCGAAGCGCGCGTCGCCTACACCCGCGCCAAGTCTGCGATTGGCATGACCCCTGAACTGCTGGCTTTCGTGGACCGTAAGCTGGAAGCGCTGGGCCGCTGACGGGCCCGCAGCAAGCGGCGGGGGCCGTTCCGGCAATCTGGCCAAGATGGCGGATTGCCGGAACTGACCCCGTTTTTTTACGCTACAGGCTGGCCTGTGGTCCCCAGATTTGCTTCATGCTGAACCGCACGGCCGCTTCGTCCTCGCTGAGCGCGGCTGTGATGGCGCACTGGGCGTCTTGCGTGCTGCGCGGCGCGGCCGGCGTCAACGCGATGCCGGCCGCGTCGCGCAGGCTGGACATGGCCAGTGCGCCATCGCCGGTGCGCTGGCGCACCACGCCGATTTCGCCGTTCTGCAAACGCACCAGGCAGCCGGGCGGGTAGCTGCCCAGTTCCCGCGCGAAGTGCCCGGCCAGCTCCTTGTCGACGGGGATGGCGGGATCGTCGAGCACGGCCCGCAGCGCCCGGTCGGGCAGCATGGAGCAGCGGTAGTTGCGGGCCGACACCTGGGCGCAATAGCGGTCGGCCAGACTGATCAGCTTGGCGTTCTGCGTGACGGCGGGCCGGACCAGGCCGGCCGGGTAGCCGCTGCCATCGTCGTTCTCATGGTGCAGCAGCACGCAGGATATCCATTCCTCATCCTTCACCCCGGCGCACTTGAGCAGGTCGACGCTGTCCTCCGGGTGGCGCCGGACGATCGCCATTTCCTCGCGCGAGAGCGGCATGCGCTTGTTCTGGAACGTGTCGTGGTGGCGCAGCATGCCGACGTTCATGGTGAGGGCGGCGGCGGCCACGGTCAGGATCTCCTCCGGCGGCTTGCCCATGCCGCGCGCGACCACCACCACCACCACGGCCGTCTCGATGCAGTGCCGGACGGCATAGGTGCCGGCGATCTGGGCCAGGAAGATGCAGGCCAGCGCGATGTCGGCGTTCAGTTCGACGGCGGCGATCACGTCGCGCGCGATGTCGCGCAGTTCGGCCTCCGCGTTGTGTTCGTTGCGCAGGTCGCGCAGCATGCGTTCCAGCCGGCGGTTGCACTGGTTGAGCTGGTGCAGCACGGACGGCGGCGGTTCCTCCTCGGCGAACAGGCCGGCGTCGATCAGCGTGTGGAGCTGCTTGCTGTCGTCGGCGATCTGACCCTTGTGCAGCAGCGGGCGGCCGCCCGAGTCGGCGCCGAACAAGTCCCACCGCAGCGGCTCGCCCAGCACCAGGTCCTTGAAGGTAATGCGTCGTTGCACCATGATCGTTCCCGTCCTGCTGGCCTGCCTGTGTCCGCATGCGGGACCGGCGGGCTGATTCTTATAGGCTGGTCAGTCGCTGTAAGGCGAGCGCCAGCGTCTCCTCTTTCTTGGCGAAGCAGAAGCGGACGACGCCCGACTCCTGGCTGCGCTGGTAGAACGCCGACACCGGAATCGCGGCCACTTTGATTTCGCTCGTCAGCCATTCCGCGAATTGCGCCTCCGGCAGCGACGAGATGCGGTCATAGCGCACGCACTGGAAATACGTGCCGTCGGCCGGCAGCAGCTCGAAACGGCTGCCGCGCAAGCCGTCGCGGAACAGGTCGCGCTTGCGCTGGTAAAACGCGGGCAGGGTTTCGTACGGCGCCGGATCGGCCATGTAGCCGGCCAGGCCGTGCTGCATCGGTGTGTTAACGCTGAACACGTTGTATTGGTGGACCTTGCGGAACTCCGCGCTCAGCGCGGCCGGCGCGGCCACGTAGCCGACCTTCCAGCCCGTCACATGGTAGGTCTTGCCGAAGCTGGAGACGACGAAGCTGCGCGCCGCCAGCTCCGGATAGCGGCACATCGACTCGTGGCGCTGGCCGTCGTAGACCATGTGCTCGTACACCTCGTCCGACAGGATCAGCATGTTGGTGCCGCGCACGATGTCGGCCAGCGCCTGCAGGTCGGCCGCGCGCAGCACGCTGCCGGTGGGGTTGTGCGGGGTGTTGACGATGATGAGCCGGGTGCGCGGCGTGACGGCGGCGGCCACCTGGTCCCACGGCACGCGGTAGCCGCCGGCGTCCACCGTCATCTGCACCAGCACGGGCACGCCGCCGGCCAGCGTGATGGCGGGCAGGTAGCTGTCATAGGCCGGTTCGATCACGATCACTTCGTCGCACGGGTGGATGCAGCACAGGATGGCCGTGGTCAGCGCCTCGGTGGCGCCGGCCGTGACGGTGATCTCGGTGTTGGCGTCGTACCGGTGGCCGTAGATGGCGGCGATCTTGGCGACGATGGCGGCGCGCAGCGCGGGCACGCCCGTCATCATCGGATATTGATTGTGGCCGCTGCGCATGGCCTCCGTGACCAGGTCCACCAGCGCCGGTTCGCACGCGAAGTCGGGGAAGCCCTGGCCGAGGTTGACGGCGCCGGACTCGGCCGCCAGCTGCGACATGCGGGTGAACACCGTCGTGCCCACCTTGGGCAGGCGGCTGGTCAGGGCGGGCGTGACGGGCGGATGGTGCGGCTGATTCATGACGGAGTGCAAGTGATGGGCTAGTGCTTATTCTAGCGCAGGGCCTAGTCTTGCGTGTTGCCAAAAAGGCGGCCTGGCGAGCCGCGCGGGACTGCCGGTATCAGCCTTCCAGCGACCACGCCTCCGGCACCATCACGCGGAACATGCCGGCCTTGGTCAGGCGCCGCGCCAGCTTGAGCAGGGCCTTGTCCTTGGTGATCAGGATGTCGGCCTGGGCGTCGCGCGCCAGTTCCAGGAACTTCTGGTCGTCGCGGTCGCTGCAGACGGGCAGGCGCACGCCGGACACGGGTGGCGCCACCACCTTGATCAGCGCGTCGAAGCGCGCTTCGCTCACAGGACGGCTGGCTTCGTCCAGCGGCAGGTGGGGGTAGTGCAGCACGACCCGGTATTCGGCGCGGCAGTCCTCGCGCGTGATCGCCTCCACGGCGCCGCTCTCGATGGCGGCCAGCAGGGCGGACCAGCGCGGGTCGTTGAAGACGAACAGGTCGAGGCAGACATTGGTGTCTAGCACGATGCGTTTCGGTGGAACAGGTATCATGTCGGCAATTCTGTAAATGTGTTGTTCTGGATTCTTATGCTGATAGTGCTTTCGCCCGCCAAAAGTCTCGACCTGGAGACGCCTCCCACCACCAACGTGCAAACGACGCCCGATTTTCTCGACCACTCGGCCCAGCTGATCGACCGCCTGCGCCAGTTCTCGCCGGCCGAAGTGGGCAGCCTGATGGATATCTCCGACGCGCTGTCGCACCTGAACGTGGGCCGCTACGCCTCGTGGTCGCCGGACCCGGCGGAAGGCCGGCAAGCCGTGATGGCCTTCAATGGCGACGTCTACGCCGGCCTGCAGGCGCGCACGCTGACCCCGGGCCAGCTCGATTACGCGCAAGCGCGCATCCGCATCCTGTCCGGCCTGTACGGCATGCTGCGCCCGCTCGACATGATCCACCCGCACCGCCTGGAGATGGGCACGCGCCTGGCCAACCCGCGCGGCAAGGACTTGTACGCGTTCTGGGGCGACACCATCACCGACGCGCTGAACCGCACGGCCGGGGAGAAGGGCGCGACCACGCTGGTCAACCTGGCGTCGGAGGAATATTTCAAGTCCGTCAAGCCGCGCCAGCTGGCGATGCCGGTCGTCACGCCCCAGTTCGAGGACTGGAAGAACGGCAAATACAAGATCATCTCGTTCTACGCCAAGCGGGCGCGCGGGCTGATGGCGCGTTACGCGGCCGTCAACGGCATCACCGACCCCGAGCGGCTCAAGGAGTTCACGGTCGACGGCTACGCCTACAACGCTGACGATTCCAACGCCAAGACCTGGATCTTCCGCCGCCGCGTGGCCGATTGATCCAAGCCATGGTCGGATCCTCCGGCCGCCAACCTATGCTCGTCGTTCCCGCCTGCGCGGGAACGACATTTTCCTTACCAGATCTTCCACCAGTGGCGCTCGGCCTTCACGCCTTCGTCGAGGAAGGCGGTCTTGGGGTAGTTCAGCTTGAGCACGCGCAGCGTGTCGTCGCGCAGGACGGTCATGCCCATCTTGTCGTAGCCGCGGTACATGATGTACAGCGCTTCCTCGATGGCCGGCGAGTCGCGGTAGTCGTTGACGGCGCCCATGGCGCGGTTGACGGCCGCCAGGTAGGCGCCACGGCGGTAATAGTAGCGCGCCACGTGCACTTCATACGAGGCCATCGCGTTGATCAGATACTTCATGCGCTCGATGGCGTCGGGCGTGTATTTGCTGTTGGGGAACTTGTCGACCAGCGCCTTGAAGGCGATGAACGCTTCGCGCGTCGCCTTCGGGTCGCGCTCGGTCGGGTCCTGTTCGTAGATGAAGTTCAGGAAGCCGATCTGGTCGTTGAAGTTGATCAGGCCGCGCAGGTAGTACATGTAGTCGACGTTGGCGTGGTTCGGGTGCAGCTTGATGAAGCGCTCCACGGCCGCCAGCGCCTGGGCCTGGTCCTGCGATTTGTAATAGGCGTAGGCGATTTCCATCTGCGCCTGTTGCGCGTAGGTGCCGAACGGGTAGCTAGCTTCCAGCTTCTCGAACAATTGCACCGCACGTTCGTAATGTTGCCCCTCGAGTTCTTCCATCGCCTCCGAGTATAATTTCGAAGCGCTCCAGCCTTTGGTCTCATCGACTTTCTCGGGCAGGAGACCGCAACCGGACAAACCAAGCAGAACGACAGTTGCTGCGACTACCGATAATTTTTTTTGCATAAAGTTGTGCAAGAAGCTGTTTAACCAAAGTTTTACAATAGGCTGATTATAGCCGATGGGAATGCTGTGATATTAACTCCAAAGCCGAATCCGGCCGATTCTACCTCCGATACGGAATTTGACGCTGATTTCGATGGCGAGCTGCTGGCCGATGACGGCGACGACGGCCTGGCGCCGATCGAACTGCAATTGACGCCGGACGTGTGCGGACAGCGCCTCGACAAGGTCATTTCCCACCTGGTGCCGCAATTTTCGCGCGGGCGCCTGCAATTATGGATCACGGACGGCTTCGTCAGCGTGGACGGCAAGCCGGCCCGCAGCACCAAGGACACCGTGTACGGCGACGAGCACATCGTCATCCTGCCGCAGCCGGCGCCCGAGGACGTGGCCTTCAAGCCCGAGCCGGTGCCGCTCAACATCGTGTACGAGGATGAGCATCTGATCGTCATCAACAAGCCGGCCGGGCTGGTCGTGCATCCGGGCGCCGGCAACTGGTCGGGCACCTTGCTCAACGGCTTGCTGCACCACTGCCCGCAACTGTCGGGCGTGCCGCGCGCCGGCATCGTGCACCGGCTCGACAAGGATACGAGCGGCCTGATGGTGGTCGGCAAGACGCTGCCGGCCCAGACCGACCTGGTGCGACAGCTGGCCGCGCGCACCGTCAAGCGCGAATACTATGCGCTGGTGTGGGGCACGCCGCGCCAGAGCGGCACCATCGACGCCGCCATGGGCCGCCATCCGAAGGACCGCATCAAGATGGCCGTGTCCACCAGCATGGGCTCCAAGCCCGCCATCACCCACTACGAGGTGCTGGCCAACGGCGAGCTGGACCGCCGTCCCGTGAGCCTGGTGCAGTGCCGGCTGGAGACGGGCCGCACCCACCAGATCCGCGTGCACATGATGTCGATCGGCTTCTCGCTGGTGGGCGATGTCACCTATGGCAAGCAGCATCTGGCCAACATCTTCCCGCGGCAGGCGCTGCAGGCGCGCCGGCTCGGTCTCGTGCATCCGGCCACGGGCGAGGCGTGCGAGTGGACGGTGCCGCTGGCCGACGACTTCGCCGAACTGATCGCCAAGGCCGGCATCGCCGAGCCGGGTCGTGAGCCTGGTCACGAGCCGGGTCAGGACTGATGCCGGACCATCGATCGTGGCTGATTCCGCACTGGCCGGACCTGCCGGCCGGCGTCGGGGCGCTGTCCACCACCCGCCAGGGTGGCGTGAGTCCCGCGCCGTACGATGACGGGGCGGGCGGCGGCGGTCTCAATCTTGGCGTGCACGTCGACGATGCGCGCGCGCATGTGCTGGAGAACCGTGCGCGGTTGCGCGCCGTGCTGCCATCCGAACCGGCCTGGCTGACGCAGGTGCATGGCACGGCGGTGGCCGACGCGGCGGCCGTGGCGGCGGCCCAAGCCGCCGGGGCGGACAGCTACGCCGGTGCGTTCGAGGCGGACGCCAGCATCGCCACCACGCGCGGCGCCGTGTGCGTCGTGATGACGGCCGATTGCCTGCCCGTGTTGTTCTGCGACCGGGCCGGCACGGTGGTGGCGGCGGCCCATGCGGGCTGGCGCGGCTTGGCGGGTGGCGTGCTGGGCCGCACCGTGGCGGCCATGCGGGCCGCCGGCGCCGGAGAGATTCTGGCGTGGCTCGGTCCGGCCATCGGGCCGTCCCAGTTCGAAGTGGGCGCCGACGTGCTGGAAGCGTTCCTGGCCGGCGCGGCCGATGGGCAGGGCCGGCAAGTGGTGCAATCGGCGTTCCGGCCCAAGCCTGGGCAGGAGGGCAAATATCTGGCCGACATCTACGCATTGGCGCGCCACACGCTGCGCGCGGACGGCGTGGAGCACGTGGCCGGCGGCGAATACTGCACGGTGACGGACGCCAGCCGCTTCTATTCCTACCGGCGCGATGGCGTGACGGGCCGGCAAGCCAGCCTGGTGTGGCTCAAATGACGGCAATCCCGGCAAATTTTGAGCCGTCGTTCCCGCGCAGGCGGGAACCCATAGGCCGCATGGCAAGAGGCGCTGTATGGATTCCCGCCTGCGCGGGAAGTCATTGCTCCGGGGGAGCAATGACGGATACTTTGTTATTCGATGGGTTCATCCCCGCCGGCCTCGCGCGCCGCCATCCGCGCCGCATGGGCCGCCTGTTCCTGCGCCACGCGGCGGGCCTTGCGCTTGCGCGTGCCGGCCAGATAGAACAATATGCCCAGTGGCACAACACAATAGAACAAAAACGTTACAATCCCGGCAACAACCGTGGGTTCCGTCAGGGCCATCAGCCCCACGACGTAGATCCATGCGATAGCGACAATCAGCATAAGCAGTCTTGGTAAGAAAATTTAACTATTTTTAGGGAATCAAACATGAATTTGCCCGATCCTCAAGTCATTGCCAACGCATGGATGTCGCATCTGCGCGACCCCGGCCAATGGCAATCCTGGTTCCACATGGTGCCGGAGGCGGAAGCCAACCCGGTCGCCGCGCTGCTCAAGGAAGTGGGCGCCGCCATCGAACCTGAAACCATCGAGCAACTCAGAAACGATTACATGGCCAACGTGGGCGAGCTGTGGCAGCAATTCATGGCCGGCAAACCGCCCGCCGTGGCCGACCGCCGCTTCAGCACGCCCGCCTGGCAGGGCAGCGCCTTGTCCTCGTTCAATGCAGCATCATACCTGCTGAACGCCCGTTTCCTCACGGCCATGGCCGACGCGGTGGCCGCGACGCCCCAGCAAAAGCAGAAAATCCAGTTCGCCGTGCAGCAGATCGTGGACGCCATGTCGCCCGCCAACTTCCTGGCCACCAATCCGGAAGCGCAGCAGAAGCTGATCGAAACCAAGGGCGAGAGCCTGGCGCGCGGCCTGGCCAATATGCTGGCCGACATGAACAAGGGCCATATCTCGCTGTCGGACGAAACGGCGTTCGAGGTGGGCCGCAACCTGGCCACCACGCCGGGCAAGGTGGTGTACGAGAACCCGCTGTTCCAGCTGATCCAGTACACGCCCGTCACCGCCACCGTGCACGAGCGGCCGCTGCTGATGGTGCCGCCGTGCATCAACAAATACTACATCCTCGACCTGCAGCCTGAGAATTCGCTGGTCAAGTACGCGGTGGAGCAGGGCAACACCGTGTTCCTCGTGTCGTGGAGCAATCCCGACCCCTCGCTCGACACGACCACCTGGGACCAGTATGTGGACCAGGGCGTGATCGAGGCCATCCACGTGGTGCAGGACATCACGGGCCAGGACCAGTTGAACATGCTGGGCTTCTGCGTGGGCGGCACCATCATCTCGACGGCGCTGGCGGTGCTGGCCGGCCGCGGCGAGAAGCCGGCCGCCAGCCTGACCCTGCTGACCACCTTCCTCGATTTCAGCGACACGGGCGTGATCAGCGTGTTCGTCGACGAGAGCCAGGTGGCCATGCGCGAGAACCTGCTGAGCAAGGGCGGCCTGATGAAGGGCAGCGACCTGGCCAGCACCTTCTCCAGCCTGCGGCCGAACGACCTGGTGTGGAACTATGTGCAGTCGAACTACCTGAAGGGCAACGAGCCGCCGCCGTTCGATCTGCTGTACTGGAACTCGGACAGCACCAACCTGCCGGGCCCGATGTTCTGCTGGTATCTGCGCAACACCTACCTGGAAAACAACCTCAAGGTGCCGGGCAAGCTGGCCGTCGCCGGCCAGCAGGTGGACCTGGGCAAGATCGACGCGCCCACCTTCATCTACGCCTCGCGCGAAGACCATATCGTGCCGTGGACGTCGGCTTACGGCTCGCTCAACATCCTCAACCCGGGCAAGCCCAAGGCCAACCGCTTCGTCCTGGGCGCGTCGGGCCACATCGCGGGCGTGATCAATCCGGCGTCCAAGAACAAGCGCAGCTACTGGGTCAACGATGCGCCGGTCAAGGGCGGCAAGAACGCCAAACCGGTGGCGGCCGACGACTGGTTCGCCGGCGCCACCGAACACAAGGGCAGCTGGTGGCCGCAATGGGCGCAATTCCTGGCCGAGCATGGCGGCAAGGACGTGAAAGCGCCCGCCGCGCACGGCAACGCCAAGCACCAGCCGATCGAGGCGGCGCCCGGCCGTTACGTGAAAGTCAAGGCCGGCTAAGCGGCGGCAGGCCGCGCGCCGCCTCGCTTTGGCGGCGCGCGCGCCGGGCTGCTTGTTGGACTGCAATTCCCGTTGCGTTGCAATAAAGGCTCAAAAGTTATAAGTGGACGTGCATATACTGGTTTTTCCACTCTATAATAGGCGCAGTAGGCTGGTGGGAAAGCGGACCGAAGTTCGCTTTTTTTTCGAATTGTTAAAGTACGCGCTGCGGCGCAATAAGTGGACTTGTGATGAGTAGTGCGAAAAAAAATGCAGACCGTTTGATCAAGAAATATCCCAACCGCCGTCTGTATGACACGCAGACCAGTTCCTACATCACCCTCACCGATGTCAAGCAGCTCGTGCTCGACAACGAAGAATTCACGGTGGTCGACGCCAAGACCAATGAAGACCTGACCCGCAGCATCCTGCTGCAGATCATCCTGGAGGAAGAGGCGAGCGGCGTGCCGATGTTCTCCAGCGCCGTGCTGGCCCAGATCATCCGTTACTACGGTCATGCAATGCAGGGTATGATGGGCTCGTATCTGGAGAAGAATATCCAGGCGTTCACCGACATCCAGCGCAAGTTCACGGGCAGCACCTTCGAGGGCAAGCCGTTCAGCCCCGAGATGTGGACCCAGTTCATGAACGTGCAGGGGCCGATGATGCAGGGCATGATGAACAACTACATCGACCAGAGCAAGAGCCTGTTCGTGCAGATGCAGGAACAGATGCAAAACCAGAGCAAGACGATATTTGGCGCCTTCCCGTTCGTGCCGACCCCGCCGACCGACAAGAAGTAATCCTCGTCCCGCGCGGCCAGACGGCACAGCACGCGAGTGCCTGTGCCGTTTTTTCAGGCGCCGCGCAGCGGGCACCGTACCATCCGGTATCACACAAATAGCAGGGACAGGCAGTGCAAACGGATCCAAGAAGAGCGCACGTGCGGCGCTTGTTGCAGGTCGACGCGTCGATCGCGGACGAGTTCGGCTCGCAACATTGGGCGGTGCAGATCGTCGACATCGCGCGCATGGGCGTGGCCTTCGTCAGCGACCACCCGATGCCCTGCGACGTGCCGTTCCTGTTCAGTTTCTGCTTCCCCGGCGACAGCGTGCGCAATGAGGTGCTGCTGACCGTCGTGCACAGCGCGCCGCTGGGCACGGAGGGGCGCTACCGCAACGGCGCCCGTTTCATCTCCATCTCCGACGACGCCGTCGCGCGCATCGTCGATTACGTCACGTCCGACCGCCTGCACATGGCCTGATCAGTACGGGTTGGCCGGCGACAGCTGGCCGGCCACGGCGTCCACCGTTTTGTAGACGGGCAGGCCGCTCCAGTTGCCGAGGTCGAACACGGTGGCCGAGTCGGCCAGTTTGCGGATCTCCACGCCATACATGGCCAGCGGCGTGCCGGCCGCGCAGGTCGACGGCGCCACGACCGGACGCACGAAGTAGACCGCGCTTTCCGTCGTGGTCGACACATTGGTCACGCGGCGCGCCGTCGCGCCGCCCGTGCCTTGGTTGCCCTGCACCAGCAGCGCCGTCTCCACCCCCACCCCGATGCCGCGCGCCGTGGCCGCGCCGCCGCCGGCGGCCGGCAGCACGCCGCCCGGGCAGCCCACGCTGCCGTTCTGCGCCACCAGCCGGGCCACGAAGGTGACCAGGCGGCCCATGCGGTCGCGGCTGTCCAGGTGGGAATCGAGGATCATGCTGTCGAGCGCGGGCGGGGCCAGGAAGCCGCCCGTCAGCGCCAGCGGGTTCGGGTCCAGCGTGATGTAGCGGTGGTAGGGGTTGGCCAGCGCCTGCGTCGACGTGACGGAGCCCTTGAGCGCCGCGTAGTCGAACTGGCCCAGCACGGCCAGGCCCGCGCTGGTGCCGCCCACCGGCACGTTGCGCGCCAGCAGGCCGCGCAGGGTCTGGTCCAGCGCCGTGCCTTTCCAGTAGTTGATGTAGTCGCTCTGGTCGCCGCCGGCGATGAACACGGCGTTGGCGCGCGCGACGATGGCGTTCACGGTCGGATCGTTGGCGGCCGCCACGCTGGGGATGACCAGCGTCTCGGCCGAGGTCAGCCCCAGCGCCGCGCCGCCCACCCACTGGTCGGCGGCGGTGGTGGAGGTGCTGAGCGCGGCGTCGCTGTAGTACAGGTAGGGATCGTAGGCGTCGGTGCCGGTGGCGCGGATCACCACGAAGCGCCCGCCCGTGCCGGGCTTGATGCCGGCGCGCTTGATCATCCAGCGGAACGCCTCGTCCACGTCCGGGCCGCCGCCCATCAGCACCAGCGAGGTGGTGGCGTAGGACGCGGGCAGGGTGACGGTGGCCTGCGGGTCGCCGGTCGCATAGTATTCATACGGCAGCTTGCCGCCATTGCCGCCACCCTTGGCGGCGTCGGCCAGCACCGGCGCGGCGGCGCAGACGGTGGCCAGCAGGAGGGCGGTGAGGGTGCGCCAGGTGGCGCGCGCGGTCGGCTTGGTCATGGAGGGCCTCGGGTGGTGACGTTTATGGTTGAAGTGTCATGTCATTGTTGCACCGTTCGGGACGGGCGCAAGCGTTGTCCGCTCAAGCGGGGGCGCAATGGCGGGGCGGTGTGGCTTTCCTGTCGGCGGCGGGTGGCCATGGTCGCCGTGTTGTTGCCCTCCAGCAGGGGCGGAACGATGTATAATCTCCGATTGGCCTGAATTTCCTGAGCAAAGTGACCATGCATTCCATCTCCCGTATTCCCAAGGACGCCAGCACGCCCGCCACGCCCGCCGCCGCGCCGAAAGTGGGCTTCGTCTCCCTCGGCTGCCCCAAGGCGCTGGTCGATTCCGAACAGATCCTGACCCAGCTGCGCGCCGAAGGCTACGAGACGGCCAAGTCGTATGACGGCGCCGACCTCGTGATCGTCAACACCTGCGGCTTCATCGACGCCGCCGTGCAGGAATCGCTGGACGCCATCGGCGAGGCGCTGGCCGAAAACGGCAAGGTGATCGTGACCGGCTGCCTGGGCGCGAAGAAGGATGCGGCCGGCGACGACATCATCACCAAGGTGCACCCGAAGGTGCTGGCCGTGACCGGCCCGCACGCGCTGGCCGAGGTGATGAATTCGGTGCACGTCCACCTGCCCAAGCCGCACGAGCCGTTCATCGACCTGCTGCCGCCGCAGGGCATCAAGCTCACGCCCAAGCACTACGCCTACCTGAAGATCTCCGAAGGCTGCAACCACCGCTGCAGCTTCTGCATCATCCCGTCGATGCGCGGCGACCTGGTGTCGCGCCCGATCGCCGAACTGATGCTCGAAGCCGAGAACCTGTTCAAGTCCGGCGTGAAGGAACTGCTGGTGATCTCGCAGGACACGTCGGCCTATGGCGTGGACGTCAAGTTCCGCTCCGGCTTCTGGAACGGCCGCCCGGTCAAGACGCACATGACCCAGCTGACCGAAGCGCTGGGCGAGCTGGCCAAGTCGTATGGCGCTTGGGTGCGCCTGCATTACGTGTACCCGTACCCGCACGTGGACCAGATCATCCCGATGATGAGCGGCGGCCACATCCTGCCTTACCTGGACGTGCCGCTGCAGCACGCCCACCCCGAAGTGCTGAAGCGCATGAAGCGCCCGGCCAGCGGCGAGAAGAACCTGGACCGCATCCAGGCCTGGCGCAAGATGAATCCCGAGCTGACGATCCGCTCCACCTTCATCGCCGGCTTCCCTGGCGAGACGGAGGCCGAGTTCGAATACCTGCTGGACTTCCTGAAGGAAGCCGAGATCGATCGTCTGGGTTGCTTCGCCTACTCGCCGGTCGAAGGCGCCACGGCCAACGAACTGGAGAATCCGGTGCCGGAGGAAGTGCGCGAGGAACGCCGTGGCCGCGTCATGCTGCTGCAGGAGGAGATCTCGAAGAAGCGCCTGAAGGCCAAGGTCGGCAAGACCGTGCGCGTGCTGATCGACGAAGTGACGCGCAGTGGCGGCGTGGGCCGCTCGTCCGCCGACGCGCCGGAAATCGACGGCGTGGTGTACGTCAAGCCGCCGTATGAGCCGCACAAGAAGCTGGCCGTGGGCCAGTTCGTGGACGTGACCATCACGGCCTCCGACGCCCACGACCTGTGGGGCGAGGCCCAATAAACAAAAACCGGGGTCAGGTCATGCCCGCGCGCATCTTGCGCGCGGGCATGACCTGACCCCGGTTTTTTGTTGTTGCTGTCAGACGGGCGCCATCACATTCTCGTAGACGGGCGCGAAGCCGCCGCCCGGGGTGCGGAAGTTGGTGGTCTGGCCCTGGTACAGGCGCGCGGCCACCCATTGCACGGCGCCGTCGTAGGCGTAGTTGCGCACGTCGAATTTCAGTTTCTGGGGCGGGTCTTCGCGCGCGATGGTGCGCTCGCCGGGCGCCACCAGCGCTTGCGCCACGTAGCCGCCGGCCAGGATTTCCTGCCATACGCGCTGGGTCAGCTTGTCGCCCCGGTAGGCGGCCTTGCCGCCGTAGCCGCCATACGGTTTGAAGAACAGGCCGCGCCGCTCTTTCCATAAACGTTCCGCGTGTTCGGGCCGCACCAGTTCCGTATGCGGAATCCCGGCCAGCAGGATGGCGCGCTGCGCGGCCGGCACGCCCATGCGCTCCAGTTCGTCCGCATCGCTGAGCAGCGCCAGGTTGCGCTTGTCGGCGTACAGCGCGTGGGCGCGCGGGTGGGGCGTGAGCACGGCGGCGCGCGCCAGATGGGCGGCGCGCAAGCTGGCGCTGGCCGGCGCTTCCAGCGCGAAGTCCGTCAGGCGGTTGTAGACCAGGTCGATGGGCTGGCCTTCATGCCACAGGGCGCCGCCTTCGAGCTTGAGCTGTTCCGGCGCGGCGATCACGGCGCGCAGGTCGTGGCGTTCGAACAGCTGCTGGAACAGCAGGAATTCAGGGTACAGGTACTGCTGTTCGGGCGCCTCGTCGACGATGGCGATGCTGCGCAGCGGGCGCTCGTGACCGGCCAGCGCCCATTCGCGGCGGAACATGGCGATGATCTCGCGCTCGAAGGCGCCGGCCGTGGCCACCGGCGGGACCAGGAATTCGGCCTCCGCGCAACAGGCGCGCTGGGCCCGCGCCAGCACGGCGTTGAGCATGGCGCCGCCGGCGTTGGTGTTGATTTCGATGAGGCCGAAGTGCTGGTCGTCGGCGTGGAAGTCGTAGCCCATGAACACGCCGTGCGCGCCGGTGTCGTGACGGGCGATGTCGGGGGCGTAGGCCAGCACGCGCTCGCGGTAGGCGGGCAGGGCGACCACCGATTCGATGGTTTGCACCAGTTCCTCCATGCGCATCAGCCGCGCCGTCGACAGGAACACGGGACGGGCCGCGAACAGGTAGGGGCAGCGTTGGCGCACCAGTTCGGCGATATCGGGCTGGTCCAGTTGCGTGTTCAGCGCCAGCCGCAGCGCTTCCTCATCCAGACTGACGCAAAAGCAGGCGCTGTTGCGCAAGGCGGCCGGAGCCAGCTGGCATGTCAGGTCGTTCATCGCGTTCCCTTTCCCGTGCGGCATGCGCGCCGTGGACCGGCGCCGCTTGTGGGTCCATAGCATAAGCCTGTCATCGTCTTTACAACATTCTTCAGATCATGCCGGCCCAATATTGCCCAGCCGGCAATTAATCTCTGCGCAATTTAGCACATTTCATCGGGGCCGGCGCGCACCCGCGCGCGCGGCGCCACGAAACAGCCGCGACTTGCCGCCGGCGTGCCGCTCGGCGCCACCCGGGGCGCCTACGGCGGTGGCGCGCGGACAAATCGGGCGGCAGCACCTATAATCGCAGGCGGGCCGGCATGCTGGCGGCCCGTTCCCGCAACCGTCCCCACACCGCCCATGACCGTGAAAAAATCCCCGCAGACCGCGCTGGTGCACACCGATTACCAGGCCCCGCCCGGTTTCGCCGCCTTCCCCAGCGCCATCCACCATGCCTCGACCGTGCTGTTCAAGAACGTGGCGGCCATGCGCTCGGGCGACTGGAAGGAGAAGAACGCCTATACCTACGGGCTGCACGGCACGCCCACCACGTTCACGCTGGAGGCGCGGCTGGCCGAGATCGAGGATGGCCGCCACTGCCTGCTGGCGCCCAGCGGCCTGGCCGCCATCGCGATGGTGGACTTCGCGCTGCTCAGGAGCGGCGACGATGTGCTGTTGCCCGACAATGTCTACAACCCGAACCGTGAGCTGGGCAAGTGGCTGAGCGCCGACTTCGGCGTCACGGCGCGCTACTACGATCCGCTGATCGGCGCCGGCATCGCGGCCCTGATCCAGCCCAACACGAAACTGATCTGGACCGAGGCGCCCGGTTCCGTGTCGATGGAGGTGCCGGACCTGCCGGCCATCTGCCAGGCCGCGCACGCGCGCGGGGTGCTGGTGGCGCTCGACAACACGTGGTCGGCGGGACTGGCGCTGCGCGGCTTCGAGCTGGGCGCCGACATCATCATGCAGGCGCTGACCAAGTACCAGTCCGGCGGATCGGATGTATTGATGGGCGCCCTGATCACGCGCGACCGCGCGCTGCACGAGCGCCTGAGCATGGCCCACATGCGGCTCGGCATGGGCGTCGGCGCCGATGATGCCTACCTCGTGCTGCGCGGCCTGCCGACCCTCAAGCTGCGCTTCGACGCGCACGACGCCAGCGCGCGCAAGCTGGCCGCGTGGCTGCGGGCGCGGCCCGAGATCAGCAAGGTGCTGCATCCGGCATTCGAGGATTGCCCCGGCCACGCCATCTGGCAGCGCGATTTCAGCGGCGCCGGCGGCCTGTTCTCGGTGCTGTTCGACCCGTCCATCGCGGAGGCGCGCACCGACCGCTTCGTCGACGCGCTCAAACTGTTCAAGATCGGCTACAGCTGGGGCGGCGCCAACAGCCTGGTGATGCCGTACCGGATCGCCCACATGCGCCAGGACTGGCGCGACGAGGGCATCCTGGTGCGCTTCAACGTGGGACTGGAAGACACGGTGGATCTGATCGCCGACATCGAGCAGGCGCTGGCCGTCATGTAGCCAGCGCCCGGTGCGCGTGCCGTTACAGCGCGCGCACGGGGATGCAGATGTCGCAGCTGAAGTCACCGGTGGCCGGATCGAGCGCGCGCAGCGCGTGGAAGCGTTCGAAGCACGGCCGCTCGTCGCACTGCAAGCCGCTCGACGGCAGCCATTCGCGCGTCAGCGTCATCCACGCGTCGGCGATGGTGGAGGTCGGCCCCTGGAAGCGGGCCACGGCGTAGCGTCCGCCCGGGTTCATGCGGCGCGCGTATTCGGCGCGGCTGGCGGCCGACGACGCGGCGCGGGTCGGCATGGCGCCGTCGCGGACGGCCAAGTCTTATTCCGGCATGGGGCGGTTCTGGTTCAGGGCGCTGAAGCCGGCGATCAGGCGGTAAGCCTTCCACAGCCACGCGCCCACCCACACCAGCCAGGCCAGCGGGATGCCGATGATGGTCAGGAACAGGGCCACGCCCACGGCCATCCACACCAGATACCACCAGAACGAGCGGATCTGCCAGCCATGGTGGCTGTGCACGAACGTGCCTTCCGTCTCCGGCCGCTTGACGTAGTTGATGATGAGCGGGATGAAGGAGAACGCGCCCAGCGAGAACACGAAGCTGAGCGCGTGACCCAGATACAGCCACCAGGCGAGGTTCTTGGCCGCGTCGAGGCGGTCGTCGAGGATCAGTTGTTGCGACATGGCGGCTTCCTTGGTGAGATAAACAATTTTTATTTTCTCACAATGGCGCTGAGCGGCAAAGGGCCGCCGACGGAACTGGACCCGGGGCCGCAGCCGGCGGGGGCGCCGGCGCGACCGGCCACCCGCTGGTCAGAGGGGCCCGGTCAGGCCAGCAGTGGCAGGATGCCGTCCAGGCCGACGAAGTTGAGCGCCACGCTGGCCTGTTCGCGCACCACGGGCTTGGCGCGGAACGCCACGGACAGGCCGGCGATGCCCATCATCTTCAAATCGTTGGCGCCGTCGCCCATGACGATGGCCTGGGCCGGCGTGATGCCCAGTTCCGCGCATACGCGCTCCACCGTGCGCTTCTTCTCGTCCGCGTCGACGATGCCGCCGAGGACCTTGCCCGTCAGCTTGCCGTCCACGATCTCCAGTTCATTGGCGTGGGTGTAGTCGAGCCCCATGCGCGCCTTGAGGCGGCTGGTGAAGAAGGTGAAGCCGCCCGACACCAGCAGCGTCTTCAGGCCGGCCGCCTGCACCGCCTTGAGCATGGTCTCGGCGCCCGGCGACAGGCGCAGGCGTTCCTCGTACACGCGCTCCAGGGCCGACGCGTCCAGTCCTTCAAGCAGCGCCACGCGGCGCGTGAGGCTGGCGGCGAAATCGAGTTCGCCGCGCATGGCCGCCTCGGTGATGGCCGCCACCTGCGGTTTCAGGCCCTGCATGTCGGCGATCTCGTCGATGCATTCGATGGTGATGAAGGTCGAATCCATGTCCATCGCCACCAGCTTGAATTCGCTCAGGTGGCGGACGCCGACCATGTAGGTGGCGTCGAGCTGGGCGGCGTGGGCCGCCACCTCGATGGTCTGGCGCAGGGCCGGCGAGAACGCGATGCCCTCGCAGCGCACGGCGCGTTCGCCGAGCCAGGTGAGGTTGGTGGGGGCGGTCAGCGCGGCGATGCGCTCCAGGCGGGCCTTGCAGTCGTCCAGGCCCTGCAGGACCAGGTTCATGGAGGTGGTGGCGTTGGTCATAAAATCAGTTCGTTCGCGCTAGGCGGTCAGTTGTTTGATGGCGTTCTTGATGTGGGTGACGCGCGCGGCCAGGTCCGGCATGGTGGCCGTGATCTTGAGCTTGTCCTGGCCATTGAGCTTGATCTGGCGGTTCTTCTGGATCAGCTCAATGATGCGCATCGGGTCGATCGGCGGTTGCGGCATGAATTGCAGCGTGGCCGCCTCGCCGTGGGCGTCGATCTTGACGATGCCCACGGTGCGGGCGGCGATGCGCAGGCGGTGGGTCTCCACCAGCGCCTTGACGGCGTCGGGCAGCTTGCCGAAGCGGTCGATCAGTTCTTCCTGCATGTCGTCGATCTTGTTCTGCTCCCCGCAGTTGGCCAGGCGCTTGTAGATCGACAGCCGCTCGTGCACGTCGCCGCAGAAGTCGGCCGGCAGCAGGGCCGGCACGTGCAGGTTGATCTCGGTGGTGGACGACAGCGGCGCGGCCAGGTCCGGCTCCTTGCCGTTCTTGAGCGCGCGCACGGCCTCGTTGAGCATGTCCGAATACAGCTGGAAGCCCACCTCGTGCATCTCGCCGGACTGGCTGTCGCCCAGCACCTCGCCGGCGCCGCGGATCTCCAGGTCGTGCATGGCCAGGTAGAAGCCGCTGCCCAGCTCCTCCATCTGCTGGATCGCGTCCAGCCGGCGCTGCGCCTGCTTGGTCAGGCCCTGCACGTCGTTCACCAGCAGGTAGGCGTAGGCCTGGTGGTGCGAGCGGCCCACGCGCCCGCGCAGCTGGTGCAGCTGGGCCAGCCCGAACTTGTCGGCCCGGTGCATGATGATGGTGTTGGCCGTGGGGACGTCGATGCCGGTCTCGATGATGGTGGTGCACAGCAGGATGTTGAAGCGCTGCGCCACGAAGTCGCGCATCACCTTCTCCAGGTCGCGCTCGTGCATCTGGCCGTGGGCCACGGCGATGCGGGCCTCGGGCAGCAGTTCGGTCAGCATGGCCATGCGGTTCTGGATGGTCTCGACCTCGTTGTGCAGGAAGTAGACCTGGCCGCCCCGTTTCAGCTCGCGCAGGCAGGCTTCGCGGATGATGGCCTCGCCCTCGCTGCGCACGAAGGTCTTGATGGCCAGCCGTTTCTGCGGCGCGGTGGCGATCACGGAGAAGTCGCGCAGTCCTTCGAGCGCCATGCCCAGCGTGCGCGGGATCGGCGTGGCCGTCAGCGTCAGCACGTCGACCTCGGCCCGCAGCGACTTGAGCGCCTCTTTCTGGCGCACGCCGAAGCGGTGCTCCTCGTCGATGATGACCAGCCCCAGCCGGGTGAACTTGACGTCGTCCGACAGCAGCTTGTGGGTGCCGATGATGATGTCGAGCGTGCCGTCGGCCATGCCCTTGATGGCTTGCGCCACCTCCTTGCCGGTGCGGAAGCGCGACATCTCGGCTATGCGCACGGGCCAGTCGGCGAAGCGGTCGGCGAAGGTCTGGGCGTGCTGCTCTGCCAGCAGCGTGGTGGGCGCCAGGATGGCGACCTGCTTGCCGCCCATGACGGCGATGAAGGCAGCCCGCAGCGCCACCTCGGTCTTGCCGAAGCCGACGTCGCCGCACACGAGGCGGTCCATCGGCTTCCCGGAAGTCATGTCCTTGATGACGTTGTTGATGGCCTCGGCCTGGTCCGGCGTCTCCTCGAAGCCGAAACTGTCGGCGAAGCGCTCGTAGTCGTGGGCCGAGTATTCGAAGGCGTGGCCCTGGCGCAGCGCGCGGCGCGCGTACAGGTTGAGCAGCTCGGCGGCCGTGTCGCGCACCTGCTCGGCCGCCTTGCGTTTGGCCTTTTCCCACTGGCCCGAGCCCAGCGCGTGCAGCGGCGCGTCCTCCGGCGAGGCGCCCGAGTAGCGCGAGATCACGTGTAGCTGCGACACCGGAACGTACAGCTTGGTGTCCTTGGCGTATTCGAGGTGCAGGAACTCGGTCTCGCCTTCGCCCAGGTCCATGCTGGTCAGGCCCATGTAGCGGCCGATGCCGTGGTTGATGTGCACCACCGGGTCGCCGATCTTCAGCTCCGACAGGTCGCGCACCATCGATTCGACCTGGGTCACGCCTTCCTGCTTCTTCTTGCCGGCGCGCCGGCCGGAGCCCGCGTACAGTTCCGTCTCGGTGATGAAGATCAGGTTTTCGTCCGGCGTGGACAGCTCGAAGCCGGCGTGCAGCGGCGCCACGCCCAGCGCCAGTTTGGCCTGCGAGGCGGCGAAGCCGGCGTAGCCTTCCACCGGGGTCAGGGCCAGGTCGTATTCGTTGAAGTATTGCTGCAGCGTTTCGCGCCGGCCGTTGGACTCGGCGCAGATCATCACGCGCCGCCCCGCCTGCAGCAGGTAGGCGCGCAGGTTGGTGAGCGGGTCCTCCGTGTGGCGGTTGACGGCGATGTTGGGCACCGGCGCCGACAGCTCGGAGGCGGGCGCGCCCGCGTCGCGCGCGATGGCCAGGCGGCCGAACGGCTTGGCCAGCGTGTAGAACTGCTCGTCCGACAGGAACAGCGCGTCCGGCGCCAGGATGGGGCGCTCGCGGTCGGCCTTCAGGAAGCGGTAGCGCGAGCTGGTGTCGGTCCAGAAGCGGCCGATGGCGCTGTCGATGTCGCCCACCGTGGCCAGCAGGGCGCCCTGCGGCAGGTAGTCGAACAGGGTGGCCGTCTGCTCGAAGAACAGCGGCAGGTAGTATTCGATGCCGGCCGAGGCGATGCCGGCGCTGATGTCCTTGTACACGACGGCGCGCGACGGGTCGCCTTCGAACTGCTCGCGCCAGCGGCTGCGGAAGGTGGTGCGGGCCGCGTCGTCCATGGGGAATTCGCGGCCCGGCAGCAGCCGCACTTCCTTGACCGGATACAGCGAGCGCTGGGTGTCGGCGTCGAAGGTGCGGATCGATTCGATGGTGTCGCCGAACAGGTCGAGCCGGTAGGGCAGGGCAGAACCCATGGGGAACAGGTCGAGCAGGCCGCCGCGCACCGAGTATTCGCCGGGCGACATGACCTGGGCCACGTGGGCGTAGCCGGCCAGCGTCAGCTGCGCCTTCAGGCGCGCCTCGTCCAGCGTCTCGCCCTGGCGGAAGAAGAAGGTGTAGGCGGCCAGGAACGACGGCGGCGCCATGCGCACCAGCGCCGTGGTGGCCGGCACGATCAGCACGTCGCACTGGCCGGAGCTGATCTCGTGCAGCGTGGCCAGGCGCTCGGACACCAGGTCCTGGTGCGGCGAGAAGGCGTCGTAGGGCAGCGTTTCCCAGTCGGGCAGCAGGTGGCAGCGCAGCTGGCCCTCGGCGAACCACGGCATCTCGTCCAGCAGGCGCTGGCCGTCGCTGGCGGCGGCCACCACCACGGCCAGCATGCGGCCCTGCGATTTCAGCTCAAGCGCGCATTGCGCCAGCGCGTACGCGTCGGACGAACCATGCAGGGCGGGCAGTGTGTATCGGGTGCCGGACTTGGGAAGGGATTTTTTCAGGTCGAAAGACATGCAGGCTGCAACACAATAGTACGGTTAGGCGCATCGCCCACAGTGGCAATGCCGCTGGCGACATTATAGACGATGCCACCCTGGCACGTCGCCCCGGGCGGCGGCGCCGGGCCGGGGCGGCGGTCCCGGCTCAGGCCGGGCGGCGCAGGTTGGCCACGCCGAACGGCACGTGCACCATCGGTATCGTGCCGCCGGCCGATTTGAGGTGGCTGAGCTGGTCGTCGAAGAAGATGTGGGGCCGGAACACCTCCAGCACCCGCGCCTTCTCCATCCCGCCCAGGAAGAAGGTCTCGTTGGCCGACACGCCCCAGCTCTTGAGCGTCGTCACCACGCGCTCGTGCGACGGCGCGTTGCGGGCCGTGATGATGGCGATGCGCAGGATCTTGCGGTAGCTCGGGTCGCGCCGCAGCTGCTTTTCCTCCATGCGCTGCATCAGGGCCAGCTTCTGGAACAGGTCGGCCAGCGGGCCGGGACGGTGCGGCGTGGCCACGTGGCGCCGCTCGTGGGCGTGGAACTCGTCCACGTCGTTGTTGCGCTTGAAGACGGTTTCGGCTTCGTCGTCGGCGATCACGCCGTCGAAGTCGAAGGCCACCCGCAGTTCGCCGTCGGCCTCGTCGTCCTCGGTGCGCGAGGGCAGCACCAGGCCGGCCGGATGGTTGGCCGCCAGCGCGCTGCGCACGTCGTCCTCGTTCGCGCTCAGGAACAGCGCCGTGTTGAACGCGGGCAGGTAGGCGTGGGCCGACTTGCCGGTGACGAAGCAGGCGCGCGTGATGTCGAGGCCATAATGGGCGATCGAATGCATGACCCGCAAGCCCGTCTCCGGCGAATTACGGGAGAACAGCACCACCTCGACCGGCAGATGGCGCGCGAACTGCTTGTTGATGTTGAGGAAGCGGCGGATGAACGGGAAGGCCACGCCCCTGTCGAGGATCACGTCGTGGTGCTGCTCCTGGTACTTGCGGTAGGCTTCCTCGCCCTGTTCCAGATAGACGTGGTGGGAATCGGTCAGGTCGAACAGGGCGCTGGAGGCGATGCCGATGACGAGTTTGTGCTGGATAGGATAGACCATGGAGTCCGGTTAAGCTTGTCGGAAAGGCCAAGTGTAAAGCAAATCCGGGCTATCATGGCCGGACAATGCCATCGTGCCCCGTCCCCCCATGAACGCAGGCTCCTTCGCCGCGCCGGCCACCATCGGCGGCTTTCCCGTCACGGCGCTGCTGTCGGCGCGGGCCGGGCGCTGCGCGTGCGCCGGGCGCGATCCGTCCAGCGGCGAGGCGGTGCTGCTCAAGCTGGGCAGCCCCGGCGATGCGCTGCTGGCCGGGCTGCGCCATCCGCACCTGGCCGCCGTGCTGGCCACGGGCCTGGACCATGGCCAGCCGTGGTCGGCGCTCGAATGGGTGCCGGGGCGGCCGCTGCGGGCCGTGCTGGCCGATGGCGTGCCGCCCCTGGCCCGATCGCTGGACTGGATAGCCGAATTGCTGGCGGCGCTCGACTGCGTGCATGGCGCCGGCATCGTCCACCGCGACGTCACGCCATCCAATCTGCTGATCGCGTCCGCTGGCCAGTTGAAAGTGACGGACTTCGGCCTGGCCGCCCGCGCCGGCCACGCGGCCGGCGCGGGCGGCACGCCGGCCTATATGGCGCCCGAGCAGATGCGCGGCGCGCCGGCCGACGCCCGCGCCGACCTGTACGCGGCCGGTGCGGTGTTGTATCAGCTGCTGACGGGGCGCCCGCCGTTCGAGGGCAACGCGGGCGCCGTGGTGCAGCAGGCGCTGGCCGCGCCGCCGCCCGCGCCGTCGCTGCGGCGCCCGGTCCTGGGCCCCCGCTTCGACGCCTTGCTGGCGCGGGCGCTGGCGCGCGAGCCGGCGCTGCGCTTCCAGGGCGCGGGCCAGTTCGCCGCCGCCTTGGCCGCGGCCGCGGCGGCCTGAGCTCGCTGCACCGCAGCACGGGAGCCGCGCCGTCCCTGGATGGGGGTAGTTACTTTTCTACAACGGCGGCACACAAAAAAGCGGCTTGGACCTAAAATTATTTTTCCGATATTTATTGGGTTTTCGAGTATAGTCGAACACATTGTTGAAAACTTGACAGGCGACCACAGCCACACCAGTTTCAGCGTCATCCCGCCTTCAAGCCTCGCCCGCCGGACCACGTGCCCGGTGAGGTGGTTGTATTCGCTTCTGTTCCACCAGTTTCTGTCATCCGGTTTCTGTTTCGCTGCTTCATTCCGCAATTCTGATCGTCGTCAACGCGAGGTTCTGGATCAAGATGGGTATGTTGAATATAGATGCGCTATTGCAGGACGTGGACCCCGCCAACCCGTGCGGTCCCAATCTCGAGTATGACCCGGCTTTCCTGGAGCTGGAGCAGGCATTGCAGGGCAAGCCCGAAGTCCAGTACGGCGACACCATCACGCCGGCCGTGCCGCCGGACTGGAAGCATGTGCAGCGCCTGGCCAGCGAGCTGCTCGATCGCAGCCGCGACCTGCGGCTGGCCGTGGCCATGCTGCGCGCCCAGCTGGCGTTGCAGGGCATGGCCGGCTGCGCCGACGGCCTGCGGCTGATCGAATCGCTGCTGGTGCAGCGCTGGGACAGCGTCCACCCCCAGCTCGACCCGGACGACGACAACGACCCCATGTTGCGCATCAACTCGCTGGCCGTGCTGGCCGACGGCGCCACGCTGCTGCGCGAGCTGAAGGAGGCGCCGCTGATCGTGCTGCCGGCGCTGGGCCCCGTGAGCCTGCGCACGCTCGATATCGCCAGCGGCGAGGTGCCGCCGCCCGAGGGCGAGGCGAAGATCGAACTGTCGTCCATCGAAGCGGCCCTGCGCGACGCCGACCCGGAGCGGGTGCGGGCGCTGGGCGCGGCCCTGACCCAGGCCCACGACAGCGCGGCCAACATCGAAACGCTGCTGGTGCGCCAGGTCGGCAGCTCGCAGGCGCTGAACCTCGATGCGCTGGTCAAATACCTGCGCCGCGCGCGCGACTTCGCCAACGCCGGCCTGCCGGCGGCCGGGGACGCGGCCGCGCCGGTGGCCGACGAATCGGGCGGCGCCGCGGCGGCCGCGCCGGCTGAAGGCGCCGCGCGTGCGCCGGCCGCCGCCATCAGTGGCGAGATCGCCAGCCGGGCCGACGTCGTGCGCATGCTCGACAAGATCATCCACTACTACGCCCAGCACGAGCCGGCCAGTCCCGTGCCGCTGCTGCTGGGCCGCGCCAGGCGGCTGGTGCCCAAGAATTTCTTCGAAGTGCTGGAAGACCTGGCGCCCGACGGCATCGCCCAGTTGCTGGTGGTGAGCGGGCCGCGCGACACGCCGGAATCGTAGCGACAGGATTGGCGGCCGGCGTCCGTGGCGGCGCCGGCGCAGTGGTTGGCAATGCGGGGCAGTATTTATCAACGTGGAGGAGTCTATCGTGGGCAAAGAGAGTAGCCAGAAATTCATCGCGCGCAACCGCGCGCCGCGCGTGCAGATCGAATACGACGTCGAGGTCTACGGCGCCGAGAAGGCCGTGCAACTGCCCTTCGTGATGGGCGTATTGGCCGACCTGTCGGGCCAGCCGGCCGATCCGCTGGCGCCGGTGGCGGACCGCAAGTTCCTTGAGATCGACGTCGACAACTTCGACGAGCGACTCAAGTCCATGAAGCCGCGGGTGGCCGTGCAGGTGCCCAACACGCTCACGGGCGAGGGCAACCTGAGCGTGGACATGACGTTCGAGAGCATGGACGACTTCACCCCGGCCGCCATCGCGCGCAAGGTCGGTTCGCTCAACAAGCTGCTCGAGGCGCGCGGCCAGCTGTCCAACCTGCTCACCTACATGGACGGCAAGACCGGCGCCGAGGAGCTGATCGCCAAGCTGCTGGCCGAACCCACTTTGATGCAGGCGCTGACGTCCGCGCCCAAGCCCCAGGAATAAAGACCACGAGGAGGAACAGACATGGCTGAGACTACAGCGGAATTGCAGCAAGGCGCCACCGGCACGCTCGAGATGAGCGATTTCAGCAGCCTGCTGCAGAAGGAATTCAAACCCCAATCGGACAAGGCCAAGGAGGCGGTGGAGAACGCCGTGCGCACGCTGGCCGAACAGGCGCTGGTGGGCGCCAACGTGGTGTCGGGCGACGTGCTGGGCACCATCGAGAGCCTGATCGCGCAACTGGACAAGAAGCTCACCGAGCAGATCAACCTGATCCTGCACACGCCCGAGTTCCAGCAGCTCGAAGGCGCCTGGCGCGGCCTGCACTACCTGGTCAACAACACGGAAACGGACGAGATGCTCAAGATCCGCGTGATGAACATCTCGAAGAACGACCTGGCCAAGACGCTCAAGAAGTACAAGGGCACGGCCTGGGACCAGAGCCCGATCTTCAAGAAGATGTACGAGGAGGAGTACGGCCAGTTCGGCGGCGAGCCGTTCGGCTCCATCGTGGCCGACTACTATTTCGACAACACGGCGCCCGACGTCGAGCTGCTGTCGTCGATGGCCAAGGTGGCCGCCGCCGCCCACGCCCCGTTCATTTCGGCCGCCGCGCCGTCGGTGATGCTGATGGAGTCGTGGCAGGAGCTGTCCAACCCGCGCGACCTGACCAAGATCTTCCAGACCCCGGAGCACGCGGCCTGGCGCTCGTTCCGCGAGTCCGAGGATGCGCGCTACGTGGGCCTGGCCATGCCGCGCTTCCTGGCGCGCCAGCCGTACGGCGCCAAGACCGATCCGGTCGAGGCCTTCGACTTCAAGGAGGACACCTCGGCCCCCGGCAGCAAGGACTACACCTGGGCCAACGCGGCCTACGCCATGGCCGTCAACATCAACCGCTCGTTCAAGGAATACGGCTGGTGCTCGCGCATCCGCGGCATCGAGTCGGGCGGCGCCGTCGAGGGGCTGCCGGTGCACAGCTTCCCCACCGACGACGGCGGCGTGGCCATGCAGTGCCCGACCGAGATCGCCATCTCCGACCGCCGCGAGGCCGAGCTGGCGGCCAACGGCTTCATGCCGCTGGTGCACAAGAAGAACACCGACTTCGCCGCCTTCATCGGCGCCCAGTCGCTGCACAAGCCGGCCGAATACGACGATCCGGACGCCACCGCCAACGCCAACCTGGCCGCGCGCCTGCCGTACTTGTTCGCCACCTGCCGCTTCGCCCACTACCTGAAGTGCATCGTGCGCGACAAGATCGGCTCGTTCAAGGGCCGCGACGAGATGGAGCGCTGGCTCAGCAACTGGATCAACAAGTACGTGGACGGCGACCCGGCCAACTCCAGCGAGGGCACCAAGGCCCGCAAGCCGCTGGCGGCGGCCGAGGTGCAGCTGGAGGAGGTCGAGGGCAATCCGGGCTACTACACCTCCAAGTTCTTCCTGCGGCCCCACTATCAGCTCGAAGGGCTGACGGTGTCGCTGCGGCTGGTGTCCAAGCTGCCGTCAGGTAAAGGCGCCTGACGCCGGTTGATTTTCATCGCAGGCAGTCGCGCCGGGCGGTCCCGCCGCCCGGCATTGTCAGTTCCAACCCATGCCGGCCAAGCCGGCCATATTAGGAGAGCAAAATGTCCGTAGACATGTTCCTCAATTTAGGCGCCACCATCAAGGGCGAAACCAAGGATTCGGCCCAGAAGGAAGCGGGCGACATCGACGTGCTGGCCTGGAGCTGGGGCGCCAGCAATTCGGGCTCGTTCCACACCGGCGGCGGCGGCGGCGCCGGCAAGGCCAATTTCCAGGACCTGTCCGTCACCAAGTACCTGGACAAGGCCTCGCCCGCGCTGCTCAGCGCCCTGGCCAAGGGATCGCACATCCCCACGGCCAAGCTGCTGGTGCGTAAGGCCGGCGAGGGCCAGCAGAAATACCTGGAGATCACGCTCACCAACGTGCTGGTCACGTCCGTCTCCACCGGCGGCAGCGGCGGCGAGGACCGCCTGACGGAGAACATCTCGCTCAACTTCGCGGAAGTGAAGTTCGAGTACTTCCTGCAGAACGAGAAGGGCGTGACGGCGTCGGGCGGCGAATTCCATTACGACATCGCCGGCAACATCACCAAGTAACAGACGGTTGCGCGGGGACGGCAGCGCCGGCCCCGTTCCCGCGACAGACCGCACCGCCATGGGCCGGGGGAGAACACGCAGATGGATGCGCAACAGCTGATCGCCGAGGGCAAGCTCGACGCCGCGCTGGCGGCCTTGCAGGACCAGGTGCGCAAGGACGCATCGAATGCGAAGTACCGGATTTTCCTGTTCCAGCTGCTGGCCGTGATGGGGCAGTGGAACCGCGCGCTGACGCAACTGAACGTGGCGGCCGAACTGGACGCGGCCACGCTGCCGATGGCGCAGACCTACCGCGAGGCGATCCAGTGCGAGGCGCTGCGCGCCGAGATCTTCGCCGGCAAGCGCGCGCCGCTGGTGTTCGGCGAGCCGCCGTCGTGGCTGGCGCTGCTGATCGAAGCATTGCGCCTCGATGGCGAAGGCCAGTACCAGCAGGCGGCCGAAGCCCGCGCGCGCGCGTTCGAGGACGCGCCGGCCGGCGCCGGCAGCGTCAACGGCGAGCCGTTCGGCTGGCTGGCCGACGCCGACCAGCGCCTCGGGCCCGTGCTGGAGGCCATCGTCAACGGCCGCTATTTCTGGATCCCGTTCCAGCGCATCAGCCGCATCGAATGCGACGCGCCGGCCGACCTGCGCGACGCCGTGTGGACGCCGGCCCGCTTCACCTGGACCAACGGCGCCACCACCGTGGGCCTGATTCCGACCCGCTACCCCGACACCCGCGCCGGCGCCGACGACGCTCTGCTGCTGGCGCGGCGCACGGAATGGGCCGCGCAGGGGCCGCTGTGCGGCTATGGCCTGGGCCAGCGCCTGCTGGCGACGGACGCCGCTGAATATGCGCTGATGGACGTGCGCACCGTCGCCTTCGACGGCGATGGCGCCGGCGCCGGTGCTGGCGAGGGCCAGGCGGACGGCGAGCATGGCTGAACTGGCGCCCCGTGAACGCTTGCAGCCGTCGCTGCTGGACCGCCTGACGGACGACGAACCAGACAAGACGGTGGAGTCGCGCGAGCGGCGCGTGCTGTCGGTGCGCACGCTGCGCGAGAGCGTGCTGCGCGACCTGGGCTGGCTGCTCAACGCCACCAACCTGTTCTCCGTCACGGACGGCGGCGGGCTGCCGCACGTGGCCGGCTCCGTCGTCAACTACGGCATGCCCGACATCTCCGGCCTGTCCGTGGCCGGCCTGAACCTGTCCGACCTCGAACGCGGCATCCGCCAGGCCATCTGGGACTTCGAGCCGCGCCTGTTGCGCGCCTCCGTGGTGGTGCGCGCCGTCGCGTCCCAGTCCAACAGCAACAAGGTGACGTTCGAGATCGAGGCCGACATGTGGGCCCAGCCCTATCCGGAGCGCCTGTACCTGAAGACGGAACTGGACCTCGACCGGGCCGCCATCCGCCTGAGCGAGATGGGAGGGCCGCGATGAATCCGCTGTTCCTGCGTTACTACAGCCAGGAGTTGCAGCACCTGCGCGAGGTGGGCGGCGAGTTCGCCCGCGAATACCCGAAGGTGGCCGGGCGTCTGGGCCTCGAAGGCTTCGAGTGCGCCGATCCCTACGTGGAGCGGCTGCTGGAGGGCTTCAGCTTCCTCACGGCGCGCGTGCAGATGAAGCTGGACGCGGAATTCCCCCGTTTCACGCAGCACCTGTCGGAGCTCGTCTATCCGCACTTCCTGGCGCCCACGCCGTCGATGGCGGTGGTGCAGCTGCAGCCGGACCTGAGCAATCCCAGCCTCAAACAGGGCTTCCTCGTGCCGCGCGGCAGCGCGCTGCGCAGCGTGCTGGGCAAGGGCGACACCACGGCCTGCGAGTACCGCACCAGCCATGACGTGACGCTGTGGCCGGTGGAGCTGACCGAGGCCAGGTTCTACACCCACAGCGGGGTGCAGGCCGGCAGCGACCTGCAGCTGCCGCCCGCCGTCAAGGCCGGCCTGCGGCTGCGGCTGCGCACCAGCGGCGGCCTGCCGCTGCAGGAGCTGGCCATGGACAGCCTGGTGCTGCACCTGCGCGGCGGCGACGACATGCCGGTGCGGATCTACGAAAAACTGCTGGCCTGCGTCGAGGGCGTGCTGGTGCAGCCGCCGCAGGGCGCGCGCGGGGCGGGGCGGACGCACACGCTGCTGCCCAAGACCGTGCTCTCGCCGATGGGCTTCGACGAGCACGAGGCGCTGCTGCCCACCGGCAAGCGCACGTTCCACGGCTACCGGCTGCTGCAGGAATATTTCGCCTTCCCCCAGCGCTTCCAGTTCCTCAAGCTGCAAGGGCTGCGCCAGGCGCTGGCCCGCTGCGGCGGCGAGGAATGCGAGGTCGTGATCCTGCTCAACCGCGCCGACCCGCACCTGGAGCAGGTGCTCGACGCCTCCAATTTCGCCCTCAACTGCACGCCGGCCATCAACCTGTTCCTGCGCCGGGCCGACCGCATCAACATCTCGGGCGAGCAGTTCGAGCACCACGTGCTGGTGGACCGCACCCGGCCCATGGACTACGAGGTGTACCAGATCGAGGAAGTGACCGGCTATGGCACGGGGCCGGACGCGGAGCAGACCTTCCGCGCGTTCTACACCGCGCGCGACATCGGCAGCCTGCACCAGGACCGCGCGTTCTACCAGGTGCGGCGCGAGCCGCGCACCATCTCGCAGCGCCAGCGCCGCGTGGGACCGCGCTCGAGCTACATCGGCAGCGAGATGTTCATCACCATCGTGGACGCGGCCGAGGCGCCGTACCGCAGCGAGCTGCGCCAGCTTGGCCTGTCCGTCTGGTGCACCAACCGCGACCTGCCGCTGTCCATGCCCATCGGGGTCGGCAAGACCGACTTCATCCTCGATTCGGGCGCGCCGGTGACGGCCGTGCGCTGCGTGGCCGGCCCCAGCGCGCCCCATCCCTCGTTCGCCGAGGGCAACGTGACCTGGCGCCTGCTCAACCACCTGTCGCTCAACTACCTGTCGCTGGCCGACAGCGATCCGCGCCAGGGCGCCGTGGCGCTGCGCGAGATGCTGGCCCTGTACTGCCACCCGGGCGACCTCAATGCCCAGCGCCAGGTGGAGGGCGTGCGTTCGATCGCGGCCACCCCGGTCACGCGGCGCATGCCGTCGCCCGGCCCCATCACGTTCGGGCGCGGCCTGCAGGTCACGCTCACGCTGGACGACGCGGCCTTCGAGGGCACCGGCGCCTTCCTGCTGGGCGCGGTGCTCAGCCACTTCTTCGCGCAGTACGTGTCCATCAATTCGTTCACGGAGACCGTGGTCAGGACGCTGGCGCGCGGCGACATCATGCGGTGGCCGGCCACGGGGGGCGTATGCGCGATCCTGTAGCGGTGGAACTGCAGCTGGAGGCCCATTCGGCGCGCATGGATTTCTTCCAGGTGCTGCGGCTGATCGAGGCGTCCCATCCCGAACAGCCGCGCATCGGCACCTCGCTGCGCCCGCGCGACGACGCCGTGCGCCTGGGCCAGGACCCCTCGCTGTGCTTCCATCCCACCGCGCTGGGCCGCTTCACGCGCGCCAGCGGCGCGGCGCGCGCGCGGCTGGCCGTCAACTTCTTCGGCCTGCTGGGCGCCAACGGCCCGCTGCCGCTGCACCTGACCGAGTACACGCGCGACCGCCTGCGCAACGGCGGCGACGGCACCCTGCTGGCGTTCCTCGACGTGTTCCACCACCGGCTGCTGTCGCTGTTCTACCGGGCCCGGGCCCAGGCCGAGCCGGCCGTGAGCCTGGACCGGCCGGAGACGGACCGCTACGCCGAATTCGTGGGCAGCCTGTTCGGCATCGGCGCGCCGGGCCTGCGCGGGCGCGACGCCGTGGGCGACTTCGCCAAGCTCCATTTCGCCGGCCTGCTGGCCAACAACGCCCGGCCGGCGTCCGGGCTGGTGGCCATCCTGCGCGAATATTTCAGGCTGCCGGTGCGGGTCGAGCAGTTCGTGGGCCACTGGATGCGGCTGCCGCCGGAGGTGCAGTCGCGCCTGGGCGGGGCCGGCGGGCAGGGCGAGGGCAACCGGCTCGGCGTGTCCACGGTCCTGGGCAGCAAGGTGTGGGACAGCCAGAACAAGTTCCGCATCGTGATCGGACCGCTCAACTACGCCGACTACCGGCGCATGCTGCCCGGCGGCGACAGCATGAAGCGGCTGCTGGCATGGGTACGCAATTACGTGGGCGGCGCACTGGACTGGGACGTGCGCCTGATCCTGGACAAGGGTGAAATCCCGCCCCTGCGGCTGGGTGGCGGCGAGGCGGGCGCGCGATTGGGCTGGAGTACCTGGCCCATGAGCGGGCCGGTCACGCGCGATCCGGACGATCTGCTCATCAACCCCAGTGCCTACCTTTAGGACATCATCATGGCGGAAATCAGTCGCGTTGCCCTGTTCGGCAAACTCAATCCCCTGTGCTACCGGGCCATTGAAAGCAGCACCGTGTTCTGTAAGCTGCGTGGCAATCCCTATGTGGAACTGGCGCACTGGGTCCATCAGATATTGCAGCTGCAGGACTCGGACCTGGCCCGCATCATCCGCCAGTACGAGCTGGACCCGGCGGCGCTGGCGCGCGACCTGACGGCGGCGCTGGACCGGCTGCCGCGCGGCTCGACCTCGGTCACCGACCTGTCGTCGCAGCTGGAGGAGGCGGTCGAGCGGGCCTGGGTCTACGGCACGCTGATGTTCGGCGAGTCGCAGGTGCGCTCGGGCCACCTGGTGGTCGGCATGCTCAAGACGGCCAGCCTGCGCAACGCGCTGTACGGCCTGTCGCGCCAGTTCGAGCGGGTCAAGGTGGAGGACTTGTGCGAGCGCTTCGGCAGCCTGCTCAAGGAGTCGCCCGAGGCCATCATGGGCGCGACCGACGGCTTCCAGGCCGCCGGCGCGGCCGGCGCGGCGCCGGGCGAGGCGTCCGGCGCCATCGCCCCGGCGGCCATGGGCAAGCAGGAGGCCCTGAAGAAGTTCACGGTGGACCTGACGGCCCAGGCCCGCGGCGGCAAGATGGACCCCATCGTCGGCCGCGACGACGAGATCCGCCAGGTGGTCGACATCCTGATGCGGCGCCGGCAGAACAATCCCATCCTGGTGGGCGAGGCCGGCGTGGGCAAGACGGCCGTGGTGGAGGGCTTCGCCCAGCGCATCGCGCGCGGCGACGTGCCGCCCAGCCTGAAGGACGTGCAGCTGGTGGCGCTGGACGTGGGCCTGCTGCAGGCCGGGGCCAGCATGAAGGGCGAATTCGAGCAGCGGCTGCGCTCCGTGATCGACGAGGTGCAGGGCAGCCCCAAGCCCATCATCCTGTTCATCGACGAGACGCATACGCTGGTGGGCGCGGGCGGCGCGGCCGGCACCGGCGACGCCGCCAACCTGCTCAAGCCGGCGCTGGCGCGCGGCACGCTGCGCACCATCGGCGCCACCACCTTCGCCGAGTACAAGAAGCACATCGAGAAGGACCCGGCGCTGACGCGGCGCTTCCAGACCGTGCAGGTGGACGAGCCGGGCGAGGAACGCGCCATCCTCATGATGCGCGGCGTGGCCTCGACCATGGAGGCGCACCACAAGGTGCAGATCCTGGACGAGGCGCTGGAGGCGGCCGTCAAGCTGTCGCACCGCTACATCCCGGCCCGCCAGCTGCCCGACAAGTCGGTGAGCCTGCTCGACACGGCCTGCGCGCGCGTGGCCGTGAGCCTGCACGCGACGCCGGCCGAGGTGGACGATTGCCGCAAGCGCATCGAGGCGCTGCAGACGGAGCTCGGCATCATCGCCCGTGAAAAGGCGATCGGGATCGACATCGGCAAGCGCGAGGCGGAGGCCCACGTGCTGCTCGCCAGCGAGCAGGGGCGCCTGACGGCGCTGGAGGAACGCTGGAACGCCGAGCGGGAACTGGTGGACGAGCTGCTGGCCCTGCGCGCGCGCCTGCGCGACGGCGTGCATCCCGTTGAGGGCACCGGGAGCCAGCTGGAGGAGGCGGCCGAGGCGGTGGCCCCGGTGCTGGACCCGGCCGAACGCGCGGCGCTGATGGAGCAGCTGCACGCGGTGCAGAACCAGCTGACGGAACTGCAGGGCGAGACGCCGCTGATCCTGCCCACCGTCGATTACCAGGCCGTGGCGGCCGTGGTGGGCGACTGGACCGGCATCCCGGTCGGCCGCATGGCCCGCAACGAGATGGAGACGGTGCTCAAGGTGGCCGATCTGCTGGGCCAGCGCGTGATCGGCCAGGACCACGCGATGGAGATGATCGCCAAGCGCATCCAGACCTCGCGCGCGGGGCTGGACAATCCGAGCAAACCGATCGGCGTGTTCATGCTGGCCGGGACCTCCGGCGTGGGCAAGACCGAGACCGCGCTGGCGCTGGCCGAGGCCTTGTACGGCGGCGAGCAGAATCTGATCACCATCAACATGAGCGAATTCCAGGAGGCACACACGGTGTCCACGCTCAAGGGCGCGCCGCCCGGCTATGTGGGCTATGGCGAGGGCGGCGTGCTGACCGAGGCGGTGCGGCGCAAGCCGTATTCCGTGGTGCTGCTCGACGAGGTGGAGAAGGCCCACCCGGACGTGCACGAGATGTTCTTCCAGGTGTTCGACAAGGGCTTCATGGAGGATGGCGAGGGCCGCTTCATCGACTTCAAGAACACGCTGATCATCCTCACCACCAACGCCGGCACCGACCTGATCGCGGGCCTGTGCAAGGACCCGGACCTGATGCCGGACCCGGAAGGCATGGCCAAGGCCCTGCGCGAGCCGATGCTCAAGGTGTTCCCGCCCGCGCTGCTGGGGCGCCTTGTGACAATCCCCTACTATCCGCTGTCGGACCAGATGCTGGGCCGCATCGTGCGGCTGCAACTGGACCGCATCAAGAAGCGGGTCGAGGCGCGCTACAAGATCCCGTTCGAGTACAGCGACGACGTGGTCAAGCTGGTGGTGTCGCGCTGCACCGAGGGCGAGTCGGGCGGGCGCATGATCGACGCCATCCTCACCAACACCATGCTGCCCGACATCAGCCGCGCCTTCCTCACGCGGATGATGGAGGGCGGCCAGATCGAGCGGGTGCAGGTGACGGCGCCGGACGGGGAATTCGCCTACGCCTTCGAGTAGCGCGGCCCGGGCGCCACCATCGGCCCCATCACCGGCGACGCGGCTCGCTTCCCCGGCAGGACTCCCACGGCGGGGTCAGGTCCAACATCCATGCACGGAATGATGTGTGCATGTTGGACCTGACCCCGCCGCGTCGCTTTTTATGACGGCGCGATGGGCACGGCGATTGCCACTGCCGCGCCGCTGCGTTACATTGGCGTGAAGTGCCAATGGGATACAACGTGCTCAATTACGACACGCTTTTACTGGTCCAGATCTGCATCACCGTGCTGACGACGGTGTTGTTGTCCATGGCCGCGCTGTATTCGGAAGGGGCGAACGAGCAGCGCTGGTGGGCCTTGGGGAATGTGGTGTCGTCCGTGGGGCTGGCGCTGTGCAGCCTCGATAGCGGACCGCCGCTGCTGCACGCGGTGGTCGGCTATGGCGTGGTTGGCCTGGGCGAGGCGCTGGTGCTGCGCGGCTTGCGCCTGTTCTGCAACCAGACGCTCAGCTGGCGCTGGATCGCCGCCATCGTCGCCGGCCCGTTGCTGATGACGGCATTTTTCACCTACGTGACGCCGAGCCTGACCGGCCGCCTGAGTGCGACGGGCTTCTATTTCGGCCTGCTCAACGGCGTGTGCGCCCTCACGCTGGCGCGCCATGCGGACTGGCGCGGCGTGGGCGCGAGCGTGGTGGGCTTCTCGGTGCTGGGGCTGGCGCTGTGGGTGCGCGGCGTCTATCTGCTGCGCCATGGGTCCGGCGATGAAAGCGCCTTGCTGGTGCTGGGCGTGGTGATGCTGACCATACCGCTGGCCCAGGTCGGCATCGCGTTCGGCCTGATCCTGATGGTGATGCGGCGCTACGCCGAACGCCTGCGCAACCTGTCGTGGGTCGACAGCCTGACGGGGGCGCTGAACCGCGCGGGACTGGAGGCGCAAGGCCGGCGCGTGGCCCAGCGCACGCTGCGGGCCGGGCGCTGTCTGGCCGTCGTCATGCTCGACGCCGATCATTTCAAGGACATCAACGACACCTGGGGCCACCCGGTGGGCGACGCCGTGCTGCGCCATTTGACGCGCCAGATCAAGGCGGAGCTGCGGCCGCTCGATCTGCTGGCCCGCTACGGCGGCGAGGAGTTCGTGCTGCTGCTCGACGGCGTCAACCTCGACGATGCGCAGCGCGTGGCCGAGCGGCTGCGCGCCAAGATCGAGGGGGAGCAGGTGGAGGTGGCCGGCCACACGGTGCGCTACACGGCCAGCATGGGCGTGGTGTGCTCGGACCAGCACGGCTACGATCTGCTGGAACTGATCGTGGCCGGCGACGCCGCCATGTATGCGGCCAAACGGGCCGGCCGCAACCGGGTGGTCGCTGGGTGAAGCCGATTACGCCGATTACGCCGATTACGCCGCCGTCGCAGCCACCAGCAGTCCGGCCACCGGCTGGCTCGCTTCCAGCCGCAACGTGACGGGTTCGAGCGCGGCCGGCGTCAGGCCGGCCGCCGCCAGCGCCAGCCGCACGTGGCGTTCCGTGTGGCTGTAGCGGCCATGGCCATGCAGCCGGTAGCCGTCGCCGTGGCCATCGTCCGCGCCCTGTTCGACGGTGAACACCAGCAGGCCGCCCGCGCGCAGGGCCAGCCTGGCCGCCGCCAACACGTCCTGCAGCGCGCCGAAATAGCACAGCGTGTCGGCCGATACGATCAGGTCATAAGCGGCCGGATGCCGGCGAAGCCAGGCCGTCAGCTCCGCTTCGTCGAGCCCGTCGTAGTCGCCGCGCCGGGCGGCCTTCTCCAGCATGGCGCCCGCCAGGTCGACGCCGTGCAGCGTGCGCGCGTAGGGCCGCAGCAGCGGGCCGCACAGGCCCGTGCCGCAGCCCGCGTCGAGCACGTCGAGCTGGCGCGCAGGCGAGCCCGCCAGCCTGGCCACCAGCTGCGCGCACAGGGTGGGGGCGCGGTAGTCGAGCCGCGCCAGCACCTGGTCGAAGCTGTCGGCGAAGCGGTTGAACGTGGTTTGCACAAAGGCGTCGGACGCGCGCGCGGGCGCGTTGGCGCCCTGGCAGGCGGCCACCATGTGGGCCACCACCGGATTGTCCGGCTCCCGTTCCTGCCAGCGGCGGTAGACTTCCAGCGCTTCCGCATCGCGTCCATAGGCCACCAGCGCGCGGCCCAGGCTGTGCAGCATGGTGTTGTCGTCCGGTTTGAGCAGGATCGCTTCGCGGTAGGCGCTCAGGGCGTCCTCCTGCGCGCCGGTCTTTTTCAGAACGTGGCCCAGATTGGTCCACGCCTCCACGAAGCCCGGCGCCAGCGCCACCGCCCGCCGGTAGGCGGCGATGGCCTCGACGTGGCGGCCTTGCTCCTTGAGCACCACGCCCAGGTTGTTGTGGGCCTGGGCGAATTCGGGACGGGCCGCGATCACCATGCGGTACGCGTGTTCGGCTTCGGCGTAGTGGCCGCGCTCCTTCTGCACGTTGCCCAGGTTGTTGCGCGCGTCCACGTAGTCGGGCGCCAGCGCCAGCGCGCGCCCGATCAGGCGCAGCGCGTCGTCGTGCTGCCCGAGCTGGTGCTGGGCCACGCCCAGGTAATGCAGCGCGTCCGTATGGCTGGGCGCTACCTGCAGGATGGCGCGGTAGTGGCGCGCGGCCAGTCCCGGCTGGCCGCGCCGGTGCACCGATATGGCCAACTGGAACGCGTCCGCCACGCTGATCTGCTGCGAGGGGCGGCGGGAGTGGCGCGGCGTGGGGCGGGACGACTTCGGCATGCGGGCTCCGGGAACGGGGTGGTCAGGACAGCGGCTGTCCGATTCTCTTGTGAACTAGGGTTGCCAGGGGCCGGACAGCGCCCGGGGCGGCTGGGCCAGCGACTGGCAGCGCTGGAAGCGGGCGGCGGCGCGGTCGCGCAGGCTGCGCAGCGGCATCAGGCCGTGCGCCAGCATGGCGTCGGCGGCGCGGTCCGACAACCACGTCTCGGCGCACGCCTGCATGTGCGCCTCGCCATCGCGGCGGAAGGTGTGGGCCGGCAGGTCGTCCAGCTCCAGGCGGTCGCCCGGTTCCATGTCCCAGCCCTCGGCGTTGAACGATTGCCCCAGCAGCAGGGCCGCGCCGAACGCGGCGTTCCCCCACAGGTAGTGGTCGTGATCGAGCTGGCCGTCCGCTTCCTCGAAGTTGAAGTGTTCGATGCGGTCCGTCAGCTTGCCGTAGGGCAGGCGCAGCAGCATGCGCGGCAGGGCCAGTCCGAGCCAACCGGCATGGGGACTGGCGCGCAACGCCTGCCAGCGCGCGCCGGCTTCCGGCGCCGGCGCGGGCCAGTCGTCGGGATCGGGCGTGGCGGCCAGCCGTGCGCATCCGAGCACGCTGTCGCGGGCGCCCGCCAGCAACGGCGCGCCGGCCTGGCTGGCCAGTGCGGCCAGCGCCGACAGCGTTTGCACGTCGTCCTCGCCGGCGTCGAAGTGGTAATCGCCGACCAGGACGGACCATGGCGCGCCATCCGGCGACTGGCGCGGCTGCTCCACCAGCAACTGATACAGGGCGCTTCGCTGGAGCTCGGCGCCGGCGGCCCGCAGGTCGGCCGCCAGTTCATCCTTGCCGATATCGACCAGGTACAGTTGCAGTCCGCTGTCGAGTTCGAGCCCCGTCACCAGCAGGTGGACGCCGCGCCAAGCGGCCTCCAGCCGCTGGAACGCGGGCGTGTGCAGCAGGGCGCGCATGCGTTCGCCGATCACACAGTCGGCGGCGGCCAGGTAGCTGGACTGACGGATATCGGTGCCCGGCACGGCGCCCACCAGGGCCTTGACCAGGGCGTCGATATCGCTGTGGCGCGCGGCCGGGCGCACCGTGCCGCCCAGCAGGCTGGCGAAATCGCCGCCGCCCGCTTGCGTGGACGCGGGCGTCGGTGTGGGCGCGGGCGTGGGTGTCGGCGCAGGTGCGGGCGGCGCTTGCATCTGCGCGGCGGCGGCCGCGAAACTGGCGGGGCAGTTGAGGCGCTGGCGCTGGTCGCGCAGGGGTTGGAAGACGTCGGCCTGCAGGTACAACTGGTCGGGATGGAAGTCGTCCAGCCGCTCGAAGCGCAGCGTGGCGGGAACGCCGTCCAGCGTCAGGTCCAGGGCCGGCGCGCAGCGGGCCATCACCTGCTCGAAATTATCGAGGTCGATGCGGTGGATGGGGCGGCGGGCCAGCGGCGTGCCGGGCGCGCGGCCGGAAAAATCGCCCAGCACCAGCATCCGCATGGGGCGCCCGGGCGCGGCCGGTTCCGCGTCCTGGGCGGGCAATTCGAGCTGGAATTCGAAGATCAGCGATCCTGCCATGTCAGCCTCCTGAAGGTCAACGTCCTCGCGTCGTGCGTGCGCCACGCGCGGCCCGGTCATCGTATGCCAGCTTACCCTAAAACCTTTCCTTTCTTACAGTTTTATCGGTCATAATAGACCACACTAGCTAACGCGCAGCAACACTCACAAGCGACGGGAGGATGCGATGCCGAATCAAGTGTCGATGGGAGCGATGATGACCTGCACCTTCGGGGCGGCGCCATCGTCGCTGGTGGTATTGCCGACGAACAAGGTGCTGGCCGAGGGGCCGCCGGCGGCCAACATCATGGACCATATCCCGTTGGTCAACATCATGCCGTTCGGCGTGTGCACGTCGCTCGCCAACCCCACCGTGGCCGCCGCCACGGCCGCCGCGCTGGGCGTGCTCACGCCCATGCCCTGCATCCCCGCCACGGCCGCGCCGTGGGTGCCGGGCGCGCCGACCGTGATGATCGCCAATATGCCGGCGCTCGACAACGTCTCCCAGTGCATGTGCAACTGGGGCGGGGTGATCACATTCAGCAACCCCGGCACCACCAAGACCATGATACCCTGACCCGACGCGATTCTGATCCCGACCTCGACTTCGAACCCGTTCACCAGCCAGAGACGCCGCCATGCCGATCACCCAAGCCAACCGCGAAGTGGATGTGAGCACAGACCTGGGTGCCGACGTGCTGCTGTTCGACCACATGAGCGGCACCGAGCAGCTGGGCCGCCTGTCCGAATACCGGGTGCAGCTGCTCAGCACCCGCGCCGACATCAAGATCGCCGACGTGCTCGGCAAACCGATGGGCGTACACCTGGACCTGCCCAACGGCGGCAAACGCCACTTCGGCGGCGTCGTCACGCGCTTCGCCAGTTGCGGCTGGAAGGGTTCCCTGTGCCGTTACGAGGCCGTGATCCATCCCTGGCTCTGGCTGTTGACGCGCTCCTCCAACTGCCGCATCTTCCAGGACAAGTCCGTGGTCGACATCGTCAAGGCCGTGTGCGGCGACGCGGCCTACGGCGGCGTGGTGGAACTGGACGCCGGCTCGCTCAGCGGCACCTACGATCCGCTGCCGTACTGCGTGCAGTACCGCGAGACGGACTTCCAGTTCGTGTGCCGGCTGCTGGAGACGGCCGGCATCTACTTCTTCTTCTCGCACGAGGAGCGCAAGCACACCATGGTGCTGGCCGATTCCTACGGCGCCCACACGACGATCGCCGGCTACGGCTCGGTCGAGTATTCGGGCGAGGCGGGGCAGCGCATCGTGGACCAGGAGGCCGTGTACGGCTGGGAGGCGGCCGGCACCATCCAGGCCAGCAGCTATGCGCTCAACGATTTCGACTTCGAGAAGACCGCCTCCAGCAACAGCGGCGGATTGCGCGTGAAGTCCACCATCGCGGCCGCGTTCTCGCAGCAGGCTTACGAGATGTACGACTATCCCGGTGGCTACGTGGCGGCCGGCGACGGCACGGCGCTGGCGCGCGGACGCATGGAGGCGCTGCACGGGCAGTGCGAGGAGATCCGCGCCGACACCAATGCGCGCGGCCTGTATCCGGGCGGCCTGTTCGCGCTCAAGGAGCATCCGCGCGGCGACCAGAACCGGGAGTACCTGGTGACGTCGGCCAGCTACGAGCTGGTGGGCGACGACTACGCCACCGGCGGCGGCACGCCGTTCGACATGCAATGCCAGTTCACGGCCATCGGCAAGGAGCACAGCTACCGCGCGCCGCGGCACTACGACAAGCCCGTGGTGCGGGGGCCGCAGACGGCCATGGTGGTGGGCAAGGCGGGCGAGGAGATCTGGACCGACAAGTACGGCCGCGTCAAGCTGCAGTTCCACTGGGACCGCGAAGGCAAGGACGACGAGAACAGTTCTTGCTGGGTGCGCGTGGCGCAGGGCTGGGCCGGCAAGAACTGGGGCGCGATGTTCCTGCCCCGTATCGGCATGGAGGTGATCGTCAGCTTCCTCGAGGGCGACCCGGACCGGCCACTGGTGACGGGCTGCGTCTACAACAGCGACGCCATGCCGCCGTACGCGCTGCCCGCCGACCAGACCAAGTCCACCATCAAGAGCAACAGCTCCAAGGACGGCGGCGGCTACAACGAGATCCGCTTCGAGGACAAGAAGGGCTCGGAGGAGATCTTCATCCAGGCCGAGAAGGACTTCAACCGGGTGGTGAAGAACAACGACACGCTCAAGGTGGGCTTCGAGAAGGCGGACAAGGGCGACCAGACCATCTCCATCAAGAACGACCAGAGCATGGACGTGGGCGGCAACCAGACCGTGAAGATCACCGGGGACCAGAGCCTGGACGTGACGGGCAACCAGACCGAGAAGATCACGGGCGACCAGAAGGTGACGGTGTCCAAGACCATCGTGATCGAAGCCACCACGTCGATCGAACTGAAGGTCGGCGCCAGCAGCATCAAGATCGAACCTGCCAAGATCACCGTCAAGTCGCCCGAGATCATGGTGGAATCGGACGCCAACACCACCATCAAGGCCGGCGCCATGATGCAGATAAAATCGGGCGCCATCATGACCATCGAAGGCGCGCTGGTGAGGATCAACTGAACGAGTCCGACAACCCGATGCCACTGACCCTGCGTATCCAGTCCTACCAGAAGCAAGCGCCGGCGACGCCGGTTGCGCGCAGCTTCGACCGTCTGGGCGGCACCATCGGCCGCGCCGCCGGCAACGACCTGGAATTGCCCGATCCGGGCAAGTACATCTCCCGCAACCACAGCAAGGTCGATTTCGTGGACGGTCATTTCGTGCTGACGGACATGGGCAGCAACCCCACCTGGGTCAACGACGCGCCGGTGGGGCTGGGCAAGAGCGTGCGTCTGCGCCACGGCGACGTGCTGCTGATCGGCGACTACGTGCTGGTGGCCGAGGTGGACGAGGCGCCGGCGCCCGCCATCCCCGTGTTCCAGCCCGAGACTTCGGACGCCTTGCCGTTCCAGGCGCAGCCGGCGGCGTCCGGCGCCGGCGCATCGGGCATGGCCAGCGAGGAATGGATGGATACCCTGGCCGGAGCGCGGATACTGGACGCGACGGGCAGCTTCGATCCGGTTGTCGCGCCGTCGCGGGACGATCCGCTCGGGCTCAACATCCAGCACGGTGGCGGGGGGCGGGGCGCCATCGTGCCCGCGTCGGCGTTCCGGGGCTCGGAAGCGGACCACGTGGCGCCGCAGTTCGTGCCCATGCCGGGCGTGCTGGTGCCCGCACCCCTGCCCGCCGCCGCCGTGGCGCCGGCCGCGCCGCCCGTGGCGCTGATTCCCGATGATTTCGATCCGCTGGCGTCCTTCGTCCCGCCGCGCGTGACGGTGGCGGTGGAGGCGGAAACCGTCTATGCGCCGGCGCCAGCGCCGATGCCGGTGCCGATGCCGATGCCCGCGCCAGCGCCGGTGCCGGTGCCGGCACAGGAAGCGGTGGCCACGCCGGCGCATGGCCAGGCGCCCGTGGCGCCGTTCGCACCTGCCGCACCCGCTGTACCAGCCGCCCCAGCCGCCCCAGCCACCGCAAACGCCGCACCCGCTACACCCGTCGCAGCCGCTGCACCAGCCGCTACTGCCGTCCATGCGGAAGCTGCGACGTCCGCCGCCGCGCCGGATGGCGCGGACCAGCAGGTGCTGCAAGCGCTGCTGCGCGGCCTCGGCGTACCCGACATCACGCCGTCGCGCCCACCGGCCGAGACGGCCGAGCTGGTGGGCGCCATGCTGCGCGAAGCCATGACCGGCACCATGGCGGTGCTGATGGCGCGCGCCCTGACCAAGCGCGAAACCCGGCTGGAAGTGACGGTGCTGGGCGCGCAGGCCAACAATCCGCTCAAATTCTTCCCCGACGCCGAGATGGCGCTGACCCAGATGCTGACCGGCTCCGTGGGCGGCTACATGCCGCCATTGCGGGCCGTCGCCAGCGCGTTCGACGACCTCAAGTCGCACGAGCTGGCCGTGATCGCCGGCATGCGGGCGGCGCTGGCGGGCGTGCTGGCGCGCTTCGATCCGGCTCGCATCGAGGCGGCCATGGAGCCGGGCGGGGTGATGGACAAGATGATGGGCGCCAGCCGCAAGTCCCGCATGTGGGACCGCATGGTGGAGCAGTACGGCGCCATCGCGCGCGAGGCGGACGACGACTTCCAGCGCCTGTTCGGCGACAAGTTCGCCGCCGCGTACGAGGAGCAGATAGCAAGGCTGCAGCACAAGAACTGAACCACCTGAACATTTTGCCGAAGCGAGAAACCATGTCATGGAATCGTAAAGTCATCTGGTCCGAAGGGATGCTGCTGCAGCCGCAGCACCTGCAGCAGCACGACCGTTACCTGCAAACCCAGCTCGAGGCCCGGGTGGCGCGCCTGCGGCCCTATGCCTGGGGCTTCTCCTCGCTGCGCATCGACGAGCAGCAGCTGGCGCTGGGCAAGCTGGCGCTGTTGTCGTGCCACGCCGTGCTGCCGGACGGCACCCCGTTCACGCTGCCGGCCGACGACGACCTGCCGCTGCCGCTCGATATTCCCGAGGATGCGCGCAACGTGATGGTGGTGCTGGCGCTGCCGGTGCGCCGGCCCGGCATCGCCGAGACGGGCGACAGTCCCGCGCCCGACAACTACGCCCGCTACGGCACGGTGGACCACGAGGCGTGGGATAGCAACGGCATCGACAACAGCGCGCTGATGCAGGTGGGCCGGCTGCGCCTGCGGCTGGCGCTGGAGCCGGAGGTGGCCAACGCCTACGCCTGCCTGGGCGTGGCGCGCGTGATCGAGCGGCGGCCGGACAACCGGCTGGTGCTGGACCCCGAGTACTGCCCGCCGTGCCTGGACTTGCGCGTGGCGGCGCGGCTGGGCGCCTTCGCCGACGAGCTGGTGGGCCTGCTGCACCAGCGCGGCGACGCGCTCGGCAACCGCCTGTCGCAGCCCGGCGCGGCCGGCGCGGCGGAGATCGCGGACTTCCTGCTGCTGCAACTGATCAACCGCAGCGAACCGCTGTTCGGCCACCTGGCGACGATGACGGGGCTGCACCCGGAGGAGTTCTTCCGCGAAGCGGTGCAGCTGGCCGGCGAACTGGCCACCTTCAGCCCCGTCAACAAACGCGCGCAGCAGTATCCCGTGTACCGCCACGACCAGCTGCGCGAGAGCTTCCAGCCCGTGATCGACGACCTGCGCGAGGCGCTGTCGATGGTGCTCGACACGCACGCCGTGCCGATCCCGCTGGAGGAGCGCCAGTTCGGCATCCGCGTGGCCGTGCTGCGCGATCCGGAGCTGGTGAAGTCGTCCACCTTCGTGCTGGTGGTGAACGCGCAGGTGCCGCCGGAGACCATCCGTTCCACGTTCCCGCGCCAGGTCAAGATCGGTTCGGTGGAGAAGATCCGCGACCTGGTCAACCTGCAGTTGCCCGGCATCGCGCTGCGGCCGCTGCCGGTGGCGCCGCGCCAGTTGCCGTTCCACGCCGGCTTCACGTATTTCGAGCTGGACCGCAACAGCGAATACTGGCAGCAGTTGTCCACCTCGGCCGGATTCGCCATGCACGTGGCCGGCGATTTCCCGGGCCTGCAGATGGAGTTCTGGGCCATCCGCAAATAACGGGACATGGCCATGGACGATGTGATCGCAGGCGCCGCGCCCGTGACGTTCAGCGCCACGGCCGGCTTCTTCGGCAAGGTGGTGTCGAACGGGGATTTCGTGTCGCGCCGGCTGCCGCCCGCGCTGGTGGGGCTGTGGGATGCCTGGCTACAGGCTGGCCTGCAGGCCAGCCGCGAACGACTGGGCGCGCGCTGGCTCGAGGTCTACCTGACCAGCCCCGTGTGGCGCTTCGCGCTGGCGCCCGGCGCCTGCGATGAGCATGCGTGGGCCGGGGTGCTGATGCCGAGCGTGGACCGGGTGGGGCGCCACTTCCCGTTGACCATCGCGGCGGGCGCGCCCGGCGGGGCAGCGCTGCTGGACTGGCTGGCTGACGGGCAGGACTGGCATGCCCGGGCCGAGGCGCTGGCCTTGTCCACGCTCGACGAGGGATTCGTGCTGGAGCGCTTCGACGCCGCCGTGCAGGCGCTCGCGCCGTTGCCCGACGCGCCGCTGGCCGGTCAGCTGGGCGCCGATCATTGGCGGGTGGAGGCGCCGTTCGAGGCGCTGGCCGCGCTGGGGCCGCGGATCGCGGCCGCCGCGCTGCGCGGTCACAGCCTGTGGTGGACGGAGGGATCGGCCGAGGTGGCGCCGTCGTTGCTGCTGTGCCGGGGGCTGCCCTCAGCGGAGACGTTCGGCGGCATGCTGGCCGGCGCCTGGCCGCCGGCAGTCAGCCCGTGCACTTGACCAGCAGCGCCGTGATGTTGTCGCGGCTGCCGTCGCGCTTGGCCATCTCCACCAGCGCCGCGCAGCAGGCGTCCAGGTTGTCCTCGGTGGCGCCGGCCAGGATGGTCTCGATCTGGCCCGGCGCCGATTCGCCATACAGGCCGTCGCTGCACAGCAGGTAGACGTCGCCCGCCATCATCACCTGCGATTGCAGTTCCGGCACCAGCTCCGGCCCCGGCCCCAGCGCTTGCAGCAGCAGGTTGCGCGGGGGGAGCGGCGTGTGTCCGCCCGCGTCCAGCGCCTGCTGGTACAGCGTCTGGTCGCGCGTGACTTGCACCATGCGGCCCTGGCGATAGCGGTACAGCCGGCTGTCGCCCACGTGGAACACGAACATGGGGCCGTCGGGCGGCAGTTGCCACAGTCCCGTCAAGGTGGTGCCCATGCCGCTGCCGTCGGCGCGGTCGTTGGCCAGGTTGGTCTGGTACATGCGGTCGTTGGCGTATTCCACCGCGTCGTGCAGCGTGATCATGGCCTTCATGGCGGCGTCGGACCAGGTGGCGTCCGGGTCGGCCAGGGCAGGGTCGAACGGGGTGGCGCGGAACAGCGGCACGGTGGTCTCGCTGCCCGGCGGCACGGCCGGCGCATCGCGCGCGGCGCGCACGAAGTTGTAGACCAGGTTGAGCGCGTCGGCGCTGGCGATCTCGCCGCCGTTGTGGCCGCCCATGCCATCGGCCACCATCACTAGGCCCAGGTCGGGCGCGATGAAGAAGTTGTCCTGGTTCGATTCGCGCACGGTGCCGATGTCCGTGAGGCCGAACGCCACGCCGAAGTCGAGCCGGTGCAGCACGGATGGCGATAATTGTTTCCAGTTGTCCAAGGTGTCTCCTGGCCAGAAAAAACGCAACCGCGAAGATGACTTTTCGCCAATGACGAAGTATCCCATGCTAGCATGAGCCATGCATTAGTTCGATGGTATTTCCCCAAAAAAGTGGAGCCGCATGGACCGTAGTGCCGACCGTCCCCAGCACGATGATGCCAATGATGGCGCCGGCGCGGCGTCGCGCGAGGCCGAGCTGGCCCGCCGGGTGGTGGCGCTGGAGGCGGTCGTCACCCTTGAGCGCCGGCTGCGCGAAGTGCATGCGGAGGCGGCCCGCAGCGCCAACAGCCAGCTGGCCGCGCTGCAGGCGCAAGCTGGCGGCGGCGCCGCGCCGCAACCGGCGCCGCGCGACGACGACGCCACGCGGCTGGCGTCGGCCACGCCGGCGGACGACGATGCGACCCGCGTCGCGCCGGTTGCGCCCCTCGTCCCTGTCGTGCCGGCCGATGACGCCACCCGCGTTGCGCCCACCGCGCCCGTGGCGCCGGGCGATGACGCCACCCGCATCGCCTCTGGCGGGGTGGGGGCGCAACCTAGCGTGTCGCTCGCGGCGATGGGCGTCGTCACCGGAGCTAACTACGCCAACAACGCCAACAACGCCAGCAACGCCAGCGGCCCGTCGGCCATACCCACGGCGGTGCCGCGTAGCGTGCTGCCGGCCGCGCCGCCACCGGCCCGCGCCGCGCCGGGCGTGGAGCTGCCGCTGGCGCTCAGCCCCGGCTTCCAGCTGTTCGAGTACCGCATCGACGCGGTGTTGGGACAGGGCGGCTTCGGCATCACTTACCTGGCCACGGACGTCAACCTGAACGCGAAGGTGGCGATCAAGGAGTACCTGCCCGGCGACTACGCGACGCGCGCGTCGGACCATTCGGTGTCGCCGCGCTGGGCCGAGGACAACGACTTCTTTCTGAGCGGACTGGAAAGCTTCCTGGTCGAGGCGCGCACGCTGGCGACCTTCCGGCACCCGAACATTGTGCGCGTGGCGCGCTTCTTCGAGGCCCATCGCACGGCCTACATGGTGCTCGAGTATGAGCGCGGCAAGCCGCTCAAGCAATGGTGGGAGAAGCGCAAGGCGATGCCGGAGCAGCAGTTGTTGTCGCTGCTGCATCCGCTGCTCGACGGGCTGGCGCTGGTGCATGAATCGGGCTATCTGCACCGCGACATCAAGCCCGACAACATCTACGTGCGCAAGGAGGATGGCAGCCTGGTGCTGCTCGACTTCGGGGCCGCGCGGCAGACGGCCGGCGGCCCGCAGGCCATGGCCGACGTGGTCACGCCCGGCTATGCGCCACCGGAACAGTACGAGGGCGGCCCGCAGGGGCCGTGGACCGATATCTACGCGCTGGGCGCGACGCTGTACTGGATGGTCACGGGCAGCAAGCCCGCGCCCGCGCCCGAGCGCCAGCACGGCGTTGCGCTGCACGTGCCGGCGCGCGAGGCGGCGGCGGGCCGCTACAGTGAAGCGTTCCTGCTGGCGATCGACCAGGCGCTGGTGCTGGACCCCGCGCTGCGTCCGCAATCGGTGGCCGAGTTCGCGCACGCGCTGTTCGCGGCCCATGCCGGCAGCCTGGGGTTGCAGGATGCGCTGCGAGTGGGGGAGATGGAGGCACAGCGGCGCCTGTCGACGGGAGTGCGGCGGCTGGGGCGCGCCCTGTGGCGTCCCGCCGCCTGGTCGCTGGGGGTGAAGCTGACGCTGGCGCTGGTGCTGGCCGCGCTGCTGCCGATGACCATCACGGCCTATTACAACTTGCGGGCCAGCGTGGCCACCGTCTCGGCCAGCGAGTTGCGCAACCTGGAGAGCCTGGCCAGGAGCACGGCCGGCCGGGTGGCGCAACTGCTGGCCGACAGCCGCCATCTGGCCGCTTACCTGGCGACGGATCCGGTCTTCATCCACTACCTGCGCGCGCCCACGGCGGCGGGGCGCGACGCCGTGTACGCGCGCCTGCTCAGCGTGGTCAAGTCCAATCCCGACGTGCACCTGATGTTCCTCATGAACGCGGACGGCCAGGCGCTGGTGTCCAGCGAGCCGGGCGTGGCGGGCCTCAATTTCAAGTTCCGGGAGTACTTTCAGCATGCGATGCGCGGCCATCCGTTCATGACGGGCGTGATCGTCGGGTCCACCGAGGGCAAGCCCGGTGTCTACTACGCCAACCCCGTGTTCGATGCGCACCACACGGTGATCGGTGTGGTGGTGTTGCGGATCAAGGGTTCCACCATCACGACCATCCTCGACCAGGTGCGCGCCAAGAGCGCGCGGCTGCCACTGATGATCGATGGCGACGGCGTGCTGGTGCAATATGCCGACGACCGGATGCTGTACCGCAGCCTGATGCCGCTGCCGCGCGACGCGCTGGCGCGCATCGTGGCGGACCAGCGCTTCCGCCGCCAGCGCATCGAGAGCCTGGACATGCCGACGCTGGCGCGTGCCATGGTCGGCGCGCGCACCACAGGCAGCATCCGCTTCCATTCGACGCTGACGAATGTGGACGAATACGCCGGCTACGCGCCCGTGGCCGGGCATGACTGGGTGGTGGGGGTGACGGAGTCGCGCCAGCGTTTCGAGGCGCCGCTGCGGCACCTGTTCGACAATGTGCTCTACAGCGTGGCCGTGGTGGGACTGGTGTTCCTGCTGCTGGCGCTGTGGTTCGCGCGCGGCATCGTGCGGCCGGTGCGGCGGCTGACGGATGCCGCCAATGCGCTCAAGGAAGGCGATTATGAGCGGGCCAACATCCAGGTCACCACCGGCGACGAGATCGGCCAGCTGGCCCGCACCTTCAACGTGATGATCGACGTGCTGCGCCAGCGTGAGCGCGAGCAGCGGCGCGGTGGACTGGGGCGACGGCGGCGATGACGGTCGTCCCTGCACATGCGGGAATCCAGCCGTTGCCTGGAATCCCCCCATGGAACGCCCGCGATCAGGTAGCGCCGGCGTCCTCTGGGCACCCGACTGCGCGGGTGCGACGCATCAGCTCTCGCCGTACATGATGTGCCAGGCCTTGTTGGCGTCCTGTTGACAGCCATAGCCGCGCAGGCCGTCGGCCAGCGCGCGCTGGTGGCCGGCGTGGTCCGACGCCGCCACCTGGCGCGCCGGTTGCCATTCAGTTAGCGGCCGGAGCAGATCACGGGCCATCAGCAACCGTGGCAGGCCGCCATAGACGGTCGCGTAGCCATGCACGGCATAACCTTGCAGCAGCAGGCCGCGCAGGCTGCGCATGTTCTCCGGCGCCACCGTGGCCAGCACCAGTGTGCGTCCCAGCGCCCTGGCCAGGTCGCCACGCGCGTCGATGGCGGCGCGGTGGAGGTTGTGGCCGCGCCACGGTGGCAGCGAGGCGGCGCCGTCCAGCACACAGGCGCGCTGGCGGTCGTCCGGGCACAGCGCCAGCAGGGCGGCCAGATGGTCGACCGTCCCGGACCGCGTGCCCAGCACGCCGTATGCCACCAGCTGGTCCCCCATGAAGCAGCCCAACACGCGGCCCGACATCTCTATGTGCTGCTCAAAATGGTCGAGCCGGTCGGGCCGCACCATGCCGGCCGGGGTGGCCGCGAACACCTCGGCGTGCAGCGCCCAGGCCAGGTGGGCTTCGTCGTGGCGCAACGGGCGCCAGCGGAACGGGCTGTCCTCGTTCATCGCAGCAGCTCCGCGTAGTTGATCACCTTGAGCGGCGGGTAGAGCTGGAGCTGGTCGGCGGCGGCCATGTTGACCAGATAGGAGAAGCGGGCCAGTGTTTCGATCGGGACGGCGGCAGGCGCCACGTGGTGCACGAGGATTTGCGCCGCCTTGTGCGCCGTCAGCCGGCCCACGCTGTCGTAGCCCGACACCAGGCCGAACAGGGCCTTGCCGTCGCGCAGGTAGACTTCCGTGGCGGCGAAGGTGGGCAGGCGTTGCGCCAGCGCGGCGGCCGTCAGGGTCTTGCGGTTGGCGGCGAGGAAGCTGTCCGGGCCGATGTAGAGCAACTGGTTGCCGGCGCGGGCAAGACTGGCCACCAGCTGGGGCAGGGCGGCCGCGTCGGGCTGGCCCTGGACGTCCAGCGGCACGGGCTTTTCCTGCAGCCGCACGTGGCTGGCGGCCGCCAGGGTCCGCCATTCGGCCACATTCTGCACCGAGTTCGGCTCGGCCGGATTGTAGATCACGGCGATCCGCTCGAAACGCCGGTAGGCGCGGATGGCGCTCAGCTGCTGCTGTAACGGCACCACGTGGCAGGCGCCGGTGACGTTGCGTCCCGATGAGGCGAGCGACGTGACGAGCCCCGATCCGAGCGGCGAGGCCACCATGGTGAACACGATGGGGATGTCCGTCACATGCACGGCCGGGTCGATGGCGCCCGCGCGGCCGGCCACGGCCAGCGTGACCGGCGTGCCCCAGGTGTAGATCAGGTCCGCGCGCAGCGCGCGCGCCTCGGCCACCAGTCGCGGCACCTTGCCGACATCCTGGGCCACGTCGCGCATGATCAGTTCCACCGCGATGTCGTTGACGGCGAAGTAGTCGCGGAAGCCCTGTTCGACGGCGCTCTGGCCCCGGTACAGCATCATGTAGATGCGGTACGGGCGCGGACCGGCGCGCACGGCGGGCGCGGCCAGCCAGGCGCACGCGGCGCCGGCGGCGCGCAGCACGGCGCGCCGGGGCAAGGGGCTGGCCGGGGCCAGGTCGAAGCGGCTCATGGCGGACTCGCCGCGCGCGCTGAACGCCGGTGCCGCGCCGGCCACAGCGTGGCCGCGAACAGCAGCGACGACGCCAGCCCCGCCGCGCCCAGTGTCAGCATGGCGCTGGCCGCGCCATGGCGCGCCACCAGCGCGCCCGTGACCACCGGGCCGGCGGCGGCGCCCAGGCGTTCGATCAGGCGGAACACCCCCATCACGGGGCCGCTGCCGCTCTCCAGCGTTTCGTCGCTGGTGGTGCGCGCCACCAGCACCAGCTGCGCGGAGATGCTCATGGCCTGGCCGATGCCCAGCCCCGCGATGCCGAGCATGACCAGTTGGGTGCTGGCGCCGCGCATCACCGGCAGCATGCCCAGCGCCGTCAGCAGGCCGCCGCCCGCGACCATGACGGCGTGGGCGTTGTGGCGGTCGGCCAGGTGGGCGAACAGGGGCGCCAGCAGCAGGCAGCACAGGCCGTAGACCATGGTGTAGCGTCCGATCTCGGACTTGGACAGGCCAAGCCCGGTCAGCAGCAACGGGACCAGGAACACGAGGAAGCCGGTATAGAGGAATTTGGCCGGTATGCCCGACAGCACGGTGAGCGCCACGAAGCGCCGGTTGCGGGCCAGCCTGTGCAACGGGGCGCGCTGGCGGCCCCGGGGCGCGGCGCCGCGGTTGTCGAGCACGGCGCCGGCGATCAAGGCGGCGATCAGCGCGATCGCGGCGCCGAGCGCGAACACGGGCCGGTAGCCGAGCCGGTCGGCCAGGATGCCGCCCACGGCCGGGGCGCAGATCTCGGCCACCATGATGGCGCCCACGAACAGGGCCATGCCACGGCCACGGTTGGCGCTGTCGGTGCTGTCGAACACATAGCCCTGGCAAGCCATGAACATGAGCGCGTAGCCGACGCCGGTGACGCCGCGCGCGCCCAGCAGCACCCAGTATTGCGGCACCAGGGCGGTGCCGGCCAGTCCCGTTATCACCATCATGGCGCCCGCCAGATAGCTGGTGCGCCGGCCCGCGCTGTCGGACCAGCGCCCGGCGGCCGGCATGCTCAGGGCCACCGCGAGCAGGAAGGCGGTGACGGGCAGGCTGGCGCGCAGGCCCTCGGACAGCGCGAGGCCCGGGATGGGCAAGGCGGCCGCGTACACGGGCAGGAAGGGACGCGACAGCATTTCCGCGAACATGAACAGGAAGCTCAGCGCCCGCACCAGCACGATGCGCTGCTGCGTCAGTTCGCTCTCGGCGCCGGCATCGCCGAACGCGTATTCGCGCTGGAACTGGCCCAGCATGGCGGCGCTGGCGTGGGTCTGGCGGGCGCTGGTGGCGAGCGCCGCCAGCTTCTCGTAGCCCTGGTTGACGGCCGCCGCGATCGCGCCAAGACGCACGGCCAGCGGCTCGCTGCCGTCGCGCAGGTGTGAGCGGCGGAAGTCGCCGGCGGCCAGGCGCGTCAACATGGCGGCGATCTGGCGCATGGGCGCCGTGAAATTGAGGGTGACGACGAACCACAACACTTCGAAGGCGATCAGCAGGCTGGCCAGCAGCACGATGCCGATGTCGTAGCGCAGTTCCAGCACGCGCGCGGCCAGGTAGTTGCGGTGCACGCCCACGTGCAGCTGACCGACGATGGCGCCGTGCAGCCGCAGCGGCATCGGCTGGTCGAGGTAGCCGGCAGGCGGGCCGCCGTCGTCGCCGCCGCCGAACAGCGTGACGCCGTCGGTGCCGCTCACGCGCACGTACGCGAGGTCGGGATTCTGGCGCAGCACGTCGGCGAAATAGTCGGGCACGCCCACCAGCTTGGGCAGCGGTATGCCGTAGCCGAGCGCCCGTTCCAGCCGGGCCGCCAGCGACAGGGCGGCCGTGTGGGCCTTGTTGCCCAGTTCCGGCAGCAGCCGTTCCTCGGCGCGCGTCCACGCGTAGTACGACAGGGCCAGCTGCGTGGCCAGCAGCAGCGCCAGCGCGAACGCGAACAGCTGGCGCACCGGGCGCGCCGTCAGGCGCTGGTCCGGCGTCACGGCCGCTCCCCCGTCCGCCTGGCGTCGCTGATGGCGCGCCGGGCCTGTTCCAGTTCGCGCAGCGCCAGGTCGGCGCGGTCGCGCGCGCGGCTGGCCAGCGCGGCCGCCTCCGCGTCGGGATGGGGCGGCGGCGGCTGGTGGTCCAGTGTGGAGGCGATGCTGTCGACGGTGCGCGCGATGCGGCGCATCCACAGCCGGATCGCGGCCAGCGCCAGCAGCGTGCCGATGGCGGCGATCCAGGCGGCGGCGCGGGTCAGCTGGTCCGCGTAGGCGGCCACGGCCAGATCCTCGGCCTGGCGCGCGTAGCGCAGTTCGATGGCGCCCATGGCCACGCCGAGGTTGTTGGACAGCGGGGCGCGCAGCGCGTCGCCGTGGAGCGGGTCGCCGGTGCTGAAGACGGCGGCGCCGTCCGCGTCGAGCACGCGGATGCCGACGATGGCGCCATCCTGGCGCGCCTCCCGTTCGATCGCCGCCTGCGCGTTGCCCAGCCCCTTGACGGGCAGGCCCAGGTCCAGCCCCGTCTCCAGATTGGCGCGCAGGTCGTCGAGGATCAGGTGCAGGCGCGACTGCTCAAGCTCGGTGAGCGTGCGATCGAGCTTGCCGACGCTCAGATAGGCGTTCAGGCCGATGGCCAGCGCCCCGATCAGGATGATGGGCGCGCTGATGGTGACGCTGAGCCGTGACATCGCCATGCCGCACCCGGAAGATGTTCGATATGCAAGAATTGTAGCATCGAAATTCTTCGCCGCGGCGATGCGGCGGGCCGTTGTGGCGGTCCAGCCGCACCAAGCTTGAGGCGCCGCAAGCAGTGTGGCATCTATTCGTAGGCGGGCAGGCGCTTCTGCTCGAGCGGGGTGAAGCCGGCGTCGCGCAGTTGCTGCAGTTCGGCCGCGCTGGGCGGCGTGGCGCGCGCCTGCAACTGGCGGCGCTGCTGCTGGTAGGCCGCGATGCGGCGCTGCCAGTCGGCCTGCTCGCGGTCCAGCTCCGCCAGCCGGTCGGCGGCGGCCGGCGACAGCGTGGCGGCGCGCAGCTGGTAGATCTCGTTGTCGCCCGCGCCCTGCGCGCGGCGCCGCTGCACGTCGTCCTCGAGCCGCAGCACGCGGGTGGGCGCGTCGCGTTGCTCGCGCAGGGCGGCGGGCAGCTTGGCGTCGAGCGCGGCCAGCTTCTGCTGGCGCTGGGCCGGCGTGAGCGTGGTGTCGGCGTTGATCTCCATGCGGGCGATGGCGTCCGTGTCGTAGGCGTCGCTGTCGCCGAACAGGCCGTCGATCTCGTCCTGGCTGAAATAGCGGTGGCGCAGCTGCTGCATGGCCTCCAGCCGCGCGCGCGCGCCGTCGGTCAGGCTGGCCGGTTTGGGCAGGCCGCGCTCCAGGTCCACCAGCGCGGCCTTGTAGTCCAGGTATTGTCCCAGCAGGCGGCGCGCCTTGGCGGCGGCGGCCGGTTTCAGGCGCCGATCGAGCTCGCGCCCGATCTCGGTGCGGATCGCGTCCAGCGAGCGCTCGCCCAGTCCGGCCAGATAGTAGTCGAACAGGTGCGCCAGTTCGGCGTCGATCACCAGTTGGTCGGCGTCGTTCTGGCGCACCTCGCCGTCGGGCGTGGTGCCGTCCATCGAACGCACGAACGCAAAGTAGTTCGGGTCGGAGCGGGCGGCCTGGGCCGGCGCCTGCGGCTGGTGCAGCGTGAGGTACAGGACGGCGGCGACCAGTGCCAGCCCGCCGGCCCGCAACAGCTTTGCGCGTGCGTTCATGGCTGCTCCCTTACAGGCCCAGGCCTTGCAGGCGGTTGGCCTGCTGGCGGAAGATGGTGACCGGGCTGGTCTCGAACAGGTTGGTGATGCCGATCATCTGGTTCACCTCGTCCAGGTGGTTCATGGCGTAGTCGTCGCGGATCACGCGGCCCAGGTGGCTCGAGCAGCTGCTGACCAAGCCATCGTTCTTGGCGCCGTTGAAGGCCAGCGCGGTGAGGGCCAGCACGGGGTCGCTGATGTCGAACACGTTGGTGTAGGGCTGGGCGCCGCTCCACGAGAAGTAGTACACGCCGTTGACCTGGTAGGCGCCCTCGCCGCAGGCCGTGGTGGGCACGCCTTCCGGATGGCGGCTGTTGAAGGCGGCCGTGCCGGCCGTGCTGAGCGACTGGGCGGCGGCCACGGAATCCTGCGGCAGCGTGGGGCTGCCCGACAGGAAGCTGATCAGGCCGGCGACGGCGTTGGCCACCGTGTAGGTGACGTCGGGCACGGCGCCGATCAGCACGTCGGCCACGCGCGAACCTTTGTTCACGCCGCCGACGCTGCTGACCGAGGCCACCAGGTCGGGCCGCACGGAGGCCACGTAACGCGACGTGGGGCCGCCGTGGCTATGGCCGATCAGGTTGACCTTGGTGGCGCCGGTGGCGGCCAGGATCTGCTGGACCTGGGTCAGCAGCTGTTCGCCGCGCACCTCCGTGCTGTTGGCGGCCGACACGGTGGTGACGTAGACCTTGGCGCCGCCGCTTTGCAGGGCGGAGGCGATGCCGTAGAAGTAGTCGACCGGGCCCAGGCTGTCGAAGCCGAACAGGCCGTGCACCAGCACGATCGGGTATTTGGTCTGGGTGTAGCCGGTGGCCCAGGACGGGGCGGGAAGCGCCGTGAGCGCGATCAGCAATAGCGACAGGGTTTTCCAGAAGCGGTGTTTCATGTTGTCTCCGTAAGGTTATCAAGGGAAGGGACGGCCGTTGCGCCGCGCACGAAGCGCCTTGGCGGCGGCCGTCGTACCCCGGCGGCCCCCGTTCCCTCCCGCTCTCCGGCAGGAATAAAACGAGCGCTCGCTCGGTTTTTGGACTGTAACATTGTGCTTCGATCAATGTTTCGGCGCTGGTCGAATTCAGGCGCCGAAATTGGAAAATCGGCCGGGACAGTTGTTTTCCTGCGCTATAATCGTTCCCGAAATCAATCTCCGGGGTGATCTTGCCTGTCCACTTCACGTTCCAACAGTTCCAGCGCATGACGCCGCTCGATGGCGCCAACATCTGGGCCTTCCTGCTCGACCGTTACGCCGAGCGCATCGGCGTCAAGCGCCGCAAGCCGGCGCTGGAGAATCTGGAGAAAATCTTCAACGCCACCTTCCGCCTCGCCAACGAGGTGGGCTTCCGCGCCATGAACTTGCGCGACCTGTGCCGCGAGACGGGCTTGTCGATGGGCGGCTTGTACGGCTACATCAGCGGCAAGGACCAGCTGGCCGAAATGATCGAGGAGGTGGTGCGGCACGCCACCCAGGAAGTGCCGCGCATGTTCGCCCACGTGGACGATCCGCTCGACCGGCTGGAGGCGCTGATCCGCGCCTCCATCTTCCTGTCCGAGATCCTGCAGCCGTGGTTCTATTTCGTCTTCATGGACTCGCGCGCGCTGCCGCCGCAGCAGCGCGCCATGGCCAAGGAATCGGAGTTGTACGTGCAGGCGCTGATCGTCGAGCTGGTCGAGCGCGTGCCGGCGCGCCCGGACGGCGCCGCGGCGCTGCTGGCGGCCCACTGCATGGCCATGTTCCAGGACTGGTACGTCAAGCGCTGGAAGTACCGCGCCGCCAAGGTCACGCCCGACCAGTTCGCGGAAAGCACGGTGCGCTTCGTGCGCGGGCACCTGGCGGCGGCGCGCACGGCGTGAACGCAACCCCAAGTCCGGCAATGTAAGCTCGTCGTACCCGCGAACGCGGGTACCCATGGGACGCGTGCGCTAAGCAATCGCTCGCGTTCCATGGGCGGGAACGACGATGTGCGGGCGCCTAGTTGATGGCCGGCTTCTCGGCCGGCGCCTGGTCGGCCGCCGGCGCGTCCGGTACCGGCGCCGCGTCGCCCATGTCGAGCGAATGGACGGCCGCGTCGCCCATGAATTCATCGTACAGCCATTCCCCGTCGACCTGGGTCAGGCCGGCCGGCACCGGCCGCTCCTGCGGCGGGCGCTTTTGCAGGGCCACCCGCATGTAATCCATCCAGATCGGCATGGCCACCGTGGCGCCGAATTCGCGTCCGCCCAGCGACTTGGGATCGTCGTAACCCATCCACGACACGGCCACGATGCCGCCGCCATAGCCGGAGAACCAGCCGTCCACGGCGTCGCTGGTGGTGCCGGTCTTGCCGGCGATGTCGGGGCGGCCCAGTTTGGCGGCCGCCGCGCCGGTGCCGCTGCGCGTCACCTCGCGCAGCATGCTGTCGGTGACGAAGGCGTTGCGCACGTCGATCACCCGTGAATTCTCTTCCAGACCGGCCGGCGGCTTGGTCTCCGAGATCACGGCGCCGTTGCCGTCCACGATGCGCGCGATCAGGTAGGGTTCGATCTGGTAGCCGCCGTTGGCGAACACGGCGTAGGCGCCGGCCAGTTGCAGCGGCGTGACGGCGCCCGTGCCCAGCGCCAGCGTCAGGTTCTTGGGCTGGCGGCCCAGGTCGAAGCCGAACTTGCCCAGGTAGTCGTGCGCGTAGCCGACCGTGATGTTGCGCAGGATGCGCACCGAGGCCACGTTCTTGGACTTGGCCAGCGCCGTGCGCATGGTGATCGGGCCGTCGTACACGCCATCGTCATTGCCGGGACGCCAGGTCTCGTTGCCCGTCTCGGCGCCCGTCAGTTCGAGCGGCACGTCGTTGATGATGGTGGCCGGCGAGAAGCCTTTCTCCAGCGCGGCCGAATAGATGAAGGGCTTGATCGAGGAGCCGGGCTGGCGCCACGCCTGCGTCACGTGGTTGAACTTCTGCAGGTTGTAGTCGAACCCGCCCACCAGCGCGTGGTAGGCGCCGGTGACGGCGTCGATCGACACGAAGGCCGCCGCCACCTGCGGCACCTGGGTGATGACCCAGGCGTTCTTCTCGCCGCGCATGATGCGCACGATGGCGCCGGGGCGCAGCTTCAAGCCGTCCTTGGCGTTGGCCGCCAGCGCGGGCGCGGCCAGCCGCAGGCCGTCGCCGCTGATGCTGATCTCCTGGCCGAACGGATCCTGCACCTTGACGTTCTTGGGGCCCGCCTCCAGCACCACAGCCGGGATCAACCGGTCGCTGCCGGGGCGCTTCTGCAGCGCTTCCTCGATGGCGTCGTCGCGTTCCTCGTCGCCGGCCGGCAGTTCGATGTACGCCTCCGGGCCCCGGTAGCCGTGGCGCTGGTCGTAGGCCAGCACGTTGCTGCGCACCGATTCGTAGGCCGCGTCCTGGTCGGCCTTGAGGATGGTGGTGTAGACGCTGATGCCCTTGTTGTAGGAGTCTTCCTTGAACTTGGCGTACACCACCTGGCGCGCCAGCTCGGCCACGTATTCGGCGTGGGTGTCGAACTCCTGGCCGCGGTTGTTCACGCGCAGCGGTTCGCGCAGGGCCTTCTGGTACTGGTCTTCCGTGATGTAATCGAGTTCGCGCATGCGCTTGAGCACCACGTGCTGGCGCTGCTTGGCACGCTTGGGATTGACGGCCGGGTTGTGGTGGGCCGGGTTCTTGGGCAGGCCGGCCAGCATGGCCATCTCGCCGATGCTGAGGTCCTTCAGCGGCTTGCCGTAGTAGACCTGGGCCGCGCTGCCGAAGCCGAACGAGCGCTGGCCCAGGTAGATCTGGTTCATGTACAGCTCCAGGATCTGGTCCTTGCTGAGCGCCGCCTCGATCTTATAGGCCAGCATGACCTCGTTGAGCTTGCGGGCGATGACCTTGTCGCGGGTGAGGAAGAAGTTGCGCGCCACCTGCATGGTGATGGTGGAGCCGCCCTGGCGGAAGCTGCCGCCCAGGTTGGAGCGGGCCGCGCCCAGCGCGCGCAGCCAGTCGATGCCGCCATGCTCGTAGAAGCGCGTGTCCTCGATGGCGAGCAGGGCCTTCTTCATCATCTCCGGCATGTCCTTGATGGGGATGAAGTCGCGGTGTTCCTCGCCGAATTCGCCGATCAGCACCTTGTCGGCCGTGTAGATGCGCAGCGGGATCTTGGGCCGGTAGTCGGTGATCACGTCGAGCGACGGCAGGTTGGGGGCGATCACCAGCAGCAGGTAGGCGACCAGCAGGCCGACGGCGATCAGGCCGGCCAGCACGACGGCGATCAGGCCGCGCACGATGTTACGGCGCTTGAACAAGGGGGAGGTGGCGGGTTGGGAAGCACTCAAGACAGGATACTCATGGTTGCGAAGTGGTGGGAATTATAGACCAATCGCCCCGCCGCGCTGCGTCCCGCCGCGTCGTGCCGCGCCACGATACTGGCGGTGGCGTGCGGGAAGTCCTTATAATGAATCCAACACCGCCACTCCGGCGGCTTGGGCGGCGATCGGCCTGGCGGGAATTCCATGACAGAACCGCAGCATACGATAGATTGCGACATCCTCGTGGTGGGCGGCGGCATCAACGGCGCCGGCATCGCGCGCGACGCGGCCGGGCGCGGGCTGTCGGTCGTGCTGTGCGAGAAGGACGATCTGGCCTCCCACACCTCGTCGGCCTCCACCAAGCTGATCCATGGCGGCCTGCGCTACCTCGAATATTATGAGTTCGGCCTGGTGCGCAAGGCGCTGCTGGAGCGCGAGGTGCTGCTGCGCAGCGCGCCCCACATCATGCGGCCGTTGCGCTTCGTGATGCCGCACGCGCGCGGCCAGCGTCCGGCGTGGATGATCCGGGCCGGCCTGCTGCTGTACGACAGCCTGGCCCGGCGCGAATTGCTGCCCGCGTCGTCCGGCATCGCGCTGCGCTGCCATCCGGCCGGCCAGCCGCTCAAGCCCGTGTTCACCCGCGGCTTCGTCTATTCCGATGGCTGGGTGGACGACGCGCGGCTGGTGGTGCTGAACGCGATCGACGCGGCCGAGCGGGGCGCCACCGTCCTCACCCGCACCACCTGCGACTCGGCCCGGCGCGACGGCGAGCGCTGGCAGGCCTTGCTGGACAAGGTCGATTGCGGCCGCATCCGGGTCAACGCGCGCTACCTGGTCAACGCGGCCGGGCCGTGGACGGCGGCCTTCCTGCAAGCGGCGGCGCCGCGGGCGCAAGCGCGCCAGCTGCGGCTGATCAAGGGCAGCCACATCGTCGTGCGGCGCCTGTTCGCGCACGATTACGCCTACATCTTCCAGCATCCGGACGGACGCATCGTGTTCGCCATCCCCTATGAACACGAGTTCACGCTGATCGGCACCACCGACCTCGATTACCAGGGCGACCCCGGCCAGGTCGCCATCACGGCCGACGAAACCAGCTATTTGTGCGAACTGGCCAGCGAATACTTCGCCGCGCCGGTGGCGCCGGTCGATGTGGTGTGGAGCTACGCCGGCGTGCGTCCGCTGGTGGAGGACGAGGCGGCGGACGCCAAGGCCGTCACGCGCGACTACCGGCTCGAGGTGGAGCAGGGGGCGGGCGGTGCGCCGCTGCTGAGCGTATTCGGCGGCAAGATCACCACCTTCCGCAAGCTGGCCGAGGAGGCGGTGGACACCATCGCGCGCGCGCTCGACAACCGGCATGGCGGCTGGACGGCCGGCGCCTGCCTGCCTGGCGGCGACCTGTTCGGCGCCACGCCGCAGAACCGCGCCGTGCTCGAATTCGACCAGTGGCAGCGCGAACAGCAGCTGCGCTATGGCTGGCTGCCCACGGCCTTGGTGGCGCGCTACGCGCGCGCGTACGGCACGCGCATGCACACCTTGCTGGCGGGGCGCGGGGCGCCGGGCGCCATGGGCGAGGAGATCGTGGCCGGCTTGTACGAGGCGGAGGTGGACTACCTGCGCCGCTACGAGTGGGCGCGCAGCGCGCAGGACATCCTGTGGCGGCGCTCCAAGCTCGGTTTGCACCTGCCGCCGGACGCGGCGCGGCGCCTGCAGGATTGGTTGGACGCCCACCCGCTGCGCAAGCCCTGACAGGCGCCGCGCAAACGACAACGGCGGCCCGCGGGCCGCCGTTGCCGGTGTCAAGCGATGCTTATTTGACGCCGTGCATCAGCTTGCTGATCAGCGGCGCGATCAGGAACAGCAGGATGCCGCCGGCCATCAGCGAGTAGAAGCCCATGGTGTAGCCTTCCAGCGCGGACGACACCGACATGCCTTTTTCGCCGCTGACGAAGCTGGCGAAGATGCCCGACAGGTTGTTGCCGATGCCGGTCGAGAGGAACCAGCCGCCCATGCCCAGGCCCACCAGGCGGGTAGGCGCCAGCTTGGTCACCATCGACAGGCCGATCGGCGACAGGCACAGTTCACCGACGGACTGGATCACGTACACCATGAACAGGGTCCAGAACGGGATCTTGTTGTGCACGTCGACCAGCGACGACAGCGCGAACATCAGCAGGCCGAAGGCCAGGCCGTTGAAGATCAGGCCCAGGCCGAACTTGCGGGCGATGGACGGGTTGACGTTCTTGCGGCCCATGGCCACCCAGATGAAGGCGATCACCGGCGCCAGCGTGATGATGGCGATCGAGTTCACCGTCTGGAAGTAGGCGTTCGGGAACTCCCAGCCGAACATGATGCGGTCGACGATCTTGTCGGCCAGGAAGGTGAACGAGCTGCCCGCCTGTTCGAAGAACATCCAGAACATGATGTTGAAGAAGAAGATCACCAGCATGGCGATCACCTTGTCGCGCGCCACCTTGCCGTTGCGGATACCTTCGATCATCAGCATCACGGACAGGATGATGAACAGCACCGACAGCACGCCCTGCAGGTTGTTGGCGCCCACGGCCAGCAGCATGTAGACCACGGGGATCACGCACAGCGCGCCCAGCGCCACCCACAGCATGCGCTTGGGGTCCTGCATCTGCGCGTCGGGCGCGCCGATGCCGTTCAGGCCGCGGCGGCCGACGCCGAACCAGAACAGGCTGATCAGCATGCCCACGCCGGCCGAGATGAACACCACCTTATAGGCCGGCATGCCGCCGGTGCCGAAGATTTTCGTGGCCAGGTATTCGGTCAGCACGGGGGCGAGCAGCGCGCCGGCGTTGATGCCCATGTAGAAAATGGTGAAGCCCGAATCGCGGCGCTCGTCGCCCAGCGAGTACAGTTTGCCCACCATGGTCGAGATGTTCGGCTTGAACATGCCGTTGCCGACGATGATGGTGGCCAGGCCCATTTTGAAGATGTTCGGATCGGGCAGCGCGATCATGAACAGGCCGGCGGACATGAAGATGGCGCCGACGATGATGGAGCGCTGGTAGCCCAGCACGCGGTCGGCCACGTAGCCGCCGAACAGGGCGCCCGCATACACGAGCGCGAGGTAGGAACCGTAGGTCAGGTTGGCGAACTGCTCGCCGGCGGCGTCGCCGTGGTAGAACTGGGCGACGATGTAGAGCACCAGGGCCCAGCGGATGCCGTAGAACGCGAAGCGTTCCCAGAACTCGGTCATGAACAACATCCAAAGCGGAGCTGGGTGTCCCATGATCTGTTTGAACTCTGGGACGGCGACTTCCTGGTTGGTTTGGGTAGCACCGCTCATGCGGTTTCTCCTAAAGTTTATTATGGTCGATAAAAGTGGGTGGCAGGCCGCGCCCTGGCTGGATAAGCTTGGGGGCGCAACGCAGCACGCCGGTGTTCCGGGTGCGGCATTTTAATCCACAATTCCCTCCGGGCGCATCTTTTGCGGCGCCGCCTGCGAAATTGTGGCGGTTGTGATAATAATGGCCGCGCGGGCCGGCGCCGCCGCGCATCGCATTCTCCGGCCCCAAATGCGCTCAGTTGTCGTATATTGGCAGTGCAAGCCATCAAGTTGCGGCGAATTTGAATAAGGATTTTTGTATCATGGAACATGACGTTGTCGATACCCTGATCGCGCCGGAGGGACAGCTGGAAGTCCTGTCCAAGGCCGAAGTAAACAAGCTGCTCGACACCAGCCAGGGCGGCCTCTATAAAGTCTTCCGCAACTGCGCGCTGGCCGTGCTCAATTGCGGCAGCACCATCGACGATGGAAAGGAACTGCTGGAGCGCTACAAGTCGTTCGAGATCAGCATCATCCAGCGCGAGCGCGGCATCAAGCTCGATATCAAGGGCGCGCCGGGGATCGCCTTCGTGGACGGCAAAATGATCAAGGGCATCCACGAGCACCTGTTCGCGGTGCTGCGCGACATCATCTTCGTCAGCAACGAGGTGACGGACAACCCCGAGTTCAACCTCGATAGCACGGAGGGCATCACCGACGCCGTGTTCCACATCCTGCGCAACGCCGGCATCCTCAAGCCGCAGCTCAATCCCAACCTGGTGGTGTGCTGGGGCGGCCACTCGATCAACCGCGCCGAGTACAACTACTCGAAGGAGGTGGGCTACCAGATGGGCCTGCGCGGGCTTGATATCTGCACCGGCTGCGGGCCGGGCGCGATGAAGGGCCCGATGAAGGGCGCCACCATCGGCCACGCCAAGCAGCGCATGGACACGGGCCGCTACCTGGGCATCTCGGAGCCGGGCATCATCGCCGCCGAGTCGCCCAACCCCATCGTCAACGCGCTCGTGATCATGCCCGACATCGAGAAGCGGCTGGAGGCGTTCGTGCGCACCGGCCATGGCATCGTCGTGTTCCCCGGCGGCGCCGGCACGGCCGAGGAGATCCTCTACATCCTGGGCATCCTGCTGCATCCGGACAACGCCGACATCCCGTTCCCGCTCGTGTTCACGGGGCCGGAGACGTCGCGCGAATACTTCGTGCAGATCAACCAGTTCATCCACGACACGCTGGGGCCGGAGGCGCAGCAGCGCTACAAGATCATCATCGACGATCCGGAACTGGTGGCGCGCGAGATGCAGGCCGGGATCAAGCAGGTGCGCGAATTCCGCAAGTCGCGCAGCGACGCCTATTATTACAACTGGCTGCTGAAGATCGACCACGCATTCCAGATGCCGTTCGCGCCCACGCACGAGAACATGCGCAACCTGAGCCTGCACAAGAACCAGGAAGTGCACCTGCTGGCGGCCAACCTGCGGCGCGCCTTCTCCGGCGTGGTGGCCGGCAACGTGAAGGACGAGGGCATCCGCGCGATCGAGAAGCACGGCCACTTCGAAATCCACGGCGACGCCTCCATCATGGGGCCGATGGACGCGCTCCTGGCGTCGTTCGTGGCCCAGCACCGCATGAAGCTGGCGGGCAAGCACTACACGCCTTGCTACCGCGTGATCCAGTAAAGCGGTGCTCTTGGAATAGATAGTGTCGTTCCCGCCTTCGCGGGAACGACGAATGGGAGAAGTCCCATGCAAAAAAAGCCGCCCGGTTTTGCGACCGGGCGGCTTTTTATTTCATGCGACGCGGCGCTTACTCTTCGCGGCGCAGGTGCGGGAACAGCAGCACGTCGCGGATGTTGGGCGAGTCGGTGATGATCATCATCAGACGGTCGATGCCGATGCCGCAACCGCCGGCCGGCGGCATGCCGTATTCCAGCGCGCGGATGTAGTCGGCGTCGTAGAACATGGCTTCCTCGTCACCGGCGTCCTTGGCCGCCACCTGGGCCAGGAAGCGGGCCGACTGGTCTTCCGCGTCGTTCAACTCGGAGAAGCCGTTGGCGATCTCGCGGCCCACCATGAACAGCTCGAAGCGCTCGGTGATGCCGGGCACCGTGTCCGAGGCGCGCGCCAGCGGCGACACTTCGACCGGGTAGTCGATGATGTAGGTCGGCTCCCACAGCTGCGCCTCGGCCGTCTCCTCGAACAGCGCCAGTTGCAGCGCGCCCAGGCCCGAGTGCGCGTGCGGCTTGACGCCGAACTTGGCCAGTTCGGCCGTGATGAAGGCGGCGTCGTGCAGCTGCTCGTTGGTGTAGTGCGGCGCGTACTTGTTGATGGCGCCCACGATGGTCAGGCGGTGGAACGGCTTGGCCAGGTCCAGCTCGCGGCCGCCGTAGGTCAGGGTGGCCGTGCCGTGCGCGTCGATGGCGGCCTGGCGGATCACGGCCTCGGTGAAGTCCATCAGCCACTTGTAGTCGGTGTAGGCCGCGTAGAACTCCATCATCGTGAATTCAGGGTTGTGACGGATCGACACGCCTTCGTTGCGGAAGTTGCGGTTGATCTCGAACACGCGGTCGAAACCGCCCACCACCAGGCGCTTCAGGTACAGCTCGGGCGCGATGCGCAGGTACATTTCCATGTCCAGCGCGTTGTGGTGGGTGACGAAGGGCTTGGCCGCTGCGCCGCCGGGAATGGTGTGCAGCATCGGCGTCTCCACTTCCATGAAGCCGTTGGCGTCCATGAAGCGGCGGATCGACGAGATGGCTGCCGTGCGGGCCTTGAAGGTGCGGCGCGTCTCCTCGTTCATGATCAGGTCCACGTAGCGCTGGCGGTACTTGGTCTCCTGGTCGGCCAGGCCGTGGAACTTGTCGGGCAGCGGGCGCAGCGACTTGGTGATCAGGCGCAGTTCGGAGACCTTGATCGTCAGTTCATCGGTCTTGGTCTTGAACAGGGTGCCGACCACGCCCAGGATGTCGCCCAGGTCGTAGTGGTGCAGGGCGGCCATGGCCGCCTCGCCGGTCAGGTCCAGCGTGGCGTAGATCTGGATGCGGCCGTCGGCGCGCGGGCCGGATGCGTCCTGCAGCGTGGCGAAGGCGGCCTTCTTGCCCGCTTCGCGCTTGAGCATCATGCGGCCGGCCAGCACCACGGTGACGGGGTGCTCTTCCAGTTCCTCGCGCGACTTCTGGCCATACTGCTCGTGCAGGTCGGCCGCCTTGTGCTGCGGCTTGAAGTCGTTGGGGAAGGCGACGCCCTGTTCGCGCAACGCGGCCAGCTTGGCGCGGCGTTCGGCGATGATCTTGTTTTCGTCCGGGGCGGCTGCTTGTTCTTGAAGATCGGTGGTCATATTGTTCTCGTAGATGGATGTTTTTATTCAGATTGCGGTGGCCGCCGGCGCGGCGGCGAACAGTTGTTCGATATCGAGCTCGCTGAAGTCGCGCGCGATGCAAATCACGTTGTCGAATTGGGCGAAGGCTTCAGCCGGCAGCGTGGTGGTCAGGGCCACGGCGCGCATGCCGGCGCGGCGCGCCGCCTCCACGCCCAGCGGCGCGTCCTCGAACACGATGCTGTGGGCTGGCAGGGCGCCGCTGCGCTGGGCCGCCAGCTGGAACACGTCCGGGTTCGGTTTGCCGCGCGCCACGTCGGCCGCGCCGACGACGGCGCGGAAGTGGCCGCGCAGGTTCAGCCCGTCGAGCGTGAAGCTGATGTTGTCGTTGGGCGCGGCCGTGGCCACGGCCAGCGCCACGCCGGCGCCCTTGGCGGCGGCGATGAACTGGTCGAAGCCGCGCACGGTGGCCAGGTGCGGCGCGTACAGCTCGCGGTACAGCGACTCCTTTTCAAAGTCCAGCTGCGCGCTTTCCTCCTTCGTCAGATGCTCGCCCAGATAGTGGCGCATTATCTCGTGCCCCTGGCGGCCGGCCGTGGCCCGGAAGAACTCGTCCGGGTCGATCCGGTGGCCACGGCGTTCGAAGAAGGCCACCCACGACTGGGTGTGGAAGGCCATGTTGTCGACGATCGTGCCGTCCATGTCGAAGATGAAAGCGCGCTGCGGAGTACTCATGCCTTAAACGCCTTGCTTGAGGGAGGCCGAGATGAACTCGTCCAGGTCGCCGTCCAGCACACCCTTGGTGTTGCCGGTCTCGAAGTTGGTGCGCAAGTCCTTGATGCGGGATTGGTCCAGCACGTAGGAGCGGATCTGGTGGCCCCAGCCCACGTCCGTCTTCGAATCCTCCAGCTTCTGCTGCTCGCTCATGCGCTTGCGCAGTTCCTGCTCGTACAGCTTGGCCTTCAGCATCTCCATCGCCTCGGCGCGGTTGCGGTGCTGCGAGCGGTCGTTCTGGCACTGCACCACGATCCCGGTCGGCATGTGGGTCAGACGGACGGCGGAGTCGGTCTTGTTGATGTGCTGACCGCCGGCGCCCGATGCGCGGTAGGTGTCCACGCGCAGGTCGGCCGGGTTCACCTCGATGTCGATCGAGTCGTCCACCTCGGGGTACACGAACAGCGACGTGAACGAGGTGTGGCGGCCGTTGGCCGAGTCGAACGGCGACTTGCGCACCAGGCGGTGCACGCCGGTCTCCGTGCGCAGGTGGCCGTAGGCGTATTCGCCCTCCACCTTGAGCGTGGCGGTCTTGATGCCGGCCACCTCGCCGTCCGACTGCTCCATGATCTCGACCTTGAAGCCCTTGCGTTCGCAATAGCGCAGGTACTGGCGCAGCAGCATCGAGGCCCAGTCCTGGGCCTCCGTGCCGCCGGCGCCGGCCTGGATGTCGATGAAGCAGTTGTTGGGGTCCATCGGATTGTTGAACATCCGGCGGAATTCCATGCCTTCGATGACCTTGCGGATTTCTTCCGTGTCGCCGATCACCGCTTCCAGCGTGTCGTCGTCGTTTTCCTCCTTGGCCATGGCGAACAGGTCGTTCATGTCGGCCAGGTCGGCGTGGGCCTTGGTGAGGGCGAACACCACCGACTCCAGCGATTTTTTCTCTTTACCGAGGTCCTGGGCGCGCTTGGGATCGTTCCAGACCGTGGGGTCTTCCAGTTCCTCGTTGACTTGCTCTAGTTTCTCCGACTTCTTATCGAAGTCAAAGATACCTCCGAAGTTCGGCTTCGCGCGTCGTGAGATCGGCGAGCAGGGCGGAGAGGGCGTTGATGCGTTCGGCTTCCATATTGGATCTTCTCTAGGCTGAAATCAAACCCCGGATTATACTCCAGCGAGGGGTGTTCCGGGCCCGTCTCGTGGCACGCCGGCTGGACCGGCGTCCCCGGCGGGCGTATCATGCGGCCGACATTGCGAAAATCATACGACCGAGCCGCCCATGCATGCCGTGTTTCCCCTGTCCGCCCTGACCCTGCCGCTGCTCTCTTGTGCGTTGTTCTGGACGCCGACGGCGCTGGCCGCGCCCCCGGCCGGCAGCGCCGCCACGCTGGCCGTGCTGGAGACGACCGACCTGCACGCGACCGTGCTCAGTTATGATTATTACAAGCTCAAGCCGGAACCGTCCATCGGCCTGGAACGCACGGCCACGCTGATCCGCCAGGCCCGCGCCGAATTCCCCAACACGCTGCTGCTCGATAACGGCGACGCGATCCAGGGCACGGCGCTGGCCGACTACCAGGCGCTGGTGGCGCCGCCGCCGTGCGACCGGGCGCTGGCCATCTACCGCGCGCTCGACGCGCTGGGCGTGGAGGGCGCCGGCATCGGCAACCACGAGTTCAATTACGGCCTGGCCTACCTGAGCCGGGTCACGGGCAGCGCGTTCCAGGTGGACGGCGTGGACCCGGCCGCACCGCGCTGCGCCGGCCCCCGCTTCCCGCTGGTGCTGGCCAACGTCTACAGCAGCCGCACGCACCAGCCGTTGTTCGCGCCCTACCGCATCCTCGACAAAGAGGTCAGCGCCACCGGGCCGGATGGCAAGCCGCTGCGCGCGACGATCCGCATCGGCATCATCGGCTTCACCCCGCCGGGCATCCTCGACTGGGACAAGCGCGCGCTCGAAGGCAAGGTCTACGCGGAGGGCGTGCGCGAAACGGCGCAGAAGTACATCCCCCGGATGCGGGCCGAAGGCGCCGACCTGGTGGTGGCCATGGCCCACGGCGGCATCGACGGCGCGCCCTACACGCCCGCCATGGAGAACGCCGGCCTGTATCTGGCCCAGGTGCCCGGCGTGGATGCGATGCTGATCGGCCACGCGCACCAGACCTTCCCCGATGCCGCCAGCACCGTCCCCGCCTTCAACCTGCCGGGCGTGGACAAGGTGCGCGGCACCGTGTTTGGCGTGCCGACCGTGATGGCCAGCCTGTGGGGCAAGTACCTGGGCGTGATCGGCCTGCACCTGCGCTACGATGGCCAGCGCTGGCAGGTGGACCGGCAGCGCACCACGGTCGAGGCGCGCGGCATCCAGAACGCCGACCGCAGTTTCGTGGCGGCCGATCCGGCCATCGCGCCGCTGGTGGCGGACGAACACGCGGCCACCATCGCCTATGTGCAGGCGCCGCTGGGGCATAGCGACTTCCGCATGGCCAGCTATTTCGCCGATGTGGGCGACCCCAGCGCGATCGAACTGGTGAACCTGGCCCAGACCGACTATGTGCGTCGCCACGTGCGTGCCAGTTTGCCGCAGTACGCCGCGCTGCCGGTGCTGTCGATGGCCTCGCCGTTCAAGACGGGGGCCGCCGGACCGGGCGATTACACCGACGTCAAACCGGGCCCGGTGGCGCTGAACAACGCGGCCGACCTGTATCTGTACCCGAACGCTTTATACGCGGTCAAAGTGACGGGTGCGGAGCTGCGCGCGTGGCTGGAGAAGGCGGCGGGCCGCTTCCACCGCATAGACCCGGCGGCGGGCGCGCCGCAGGAACTGGTCGACACGGCCTTCGCCGGCTTCAATTTCGACATGCTCACCGATCCCGACGTGCGCTACGAGATCGATGTCACGCGCCCCGTGGGCCAGCGCATCGTGGCGCTGCGCTACCGGGGCGTGCCGGTGGCGCCGGAGCAGTCGTTCGTGGTGGCCACCAACAGCTTCCGCGCCAACGGCGGCGGCGGTTTCCCCGGACTGGACGGCGGCAAGACCGTGCTGGCCGCGCCGGACGCGAGCCGCGATGTGCTGATCGCCTACATCCGCGCCGCCCGGCATCTGACCCGCGGCATCCACGGCGCCGCCCGCAGTTGGCGATTCGCGCCGGTGGCGCATGCCGGCCCCGTGGTGTTCCACGCGCCGCCGGGCATGGAGCGGCTGGCGCGCGATGCCGGTCTGACGAATGTGCGCCAGTTGCAGGCGGACGACGGCGGCGGCAAGGGCTTCGCCCTTTACGGCATCGACTTGTCGCACTGACCGATCGCCGTCGTCGCCCGCCGGTTCAGCATGTGCTTGCACGCCTCGAACCAGAGCGTGCTGACCAACGCGGTGCCCATCGCCGCCGCCACCAGCGGCGCCGGGGGCAGCGCGAATCCAAACAGGGCACGCACGCCCGGTACGCCCAGCACCAGGGCCAGCAGCGTCAGCGTGGCGGCGCTGCTCCAGCGGTAGGCGTGGTTGACGGCGCCGGCGCTGCGCCAGCTCATGCCGCTCCAGGTCCGGTTGGCGAAGATGAGACCCAGATTGGAGCAGACCAGGGCGATGAAGGCGAGCGCCCGTTCCTGCGCGCCATCCGTGCCGATGGCGCGCAACACCAGCGACTGCGCCAGCAGGATGGCCAGCAGGCCAATGCCCTGGACCAGCCCCCGCATCAGCACCTCGCGGTCGAACAGGCGCGCATTGGCCGCGCGCGGCGGCGCCGTCATGGCGTGCGGCTCGATCGCCTCCGCTTCGAACACGACCGAGCAGGCGGGGTCGATGATCAGTTGCAGGAACAGGATATGGACCGGCATCAGCAACACCGGCCAGCCGAACAGCACCGGGATGAACGACAGGCCGACGATCGGCACGTGCACCGCCACGATGAAGGCGATGGCCTTGCGCAGGTTGGCGAACACGCGCCGTCCGTGGCGCACGGCCGTCACCAGCGAGGCGAAATCGTCGTTCAGCAGCACCAGCGCGGCCGCCTCGCGCGCCACGTCCGTGCCGCGCACGCCCATGGCCACGCCGATGTCGGCCGCCTTCAGGGCCGGCGCGTCGTTCACGCCGTCGCCGGTCATGGCCACCACCTCGCCGCGCGCGCGGAAGGCCTGCACCAGCCGCAGCTTCTGCGCCGGCTGCACGCGGCAGAAGATGTGGGTGCCGGACAGGCGCGCGGCCAGCGCCGCGTCGTCCATCGTCTCCAGCTCGGCGCCGGTGATGGGTTCGCCGTCGGCGGTCAAGCCGGCCTGGCGGGCGATGGAGCGGGCCGTGGATGGATGGTCGCCGGTGATCATCACCACCTGCATGCCGGCGCGGCGGCACTGCGCGATCGCCTCGGGCACGTCGGCGCGCACCGGGTCTTCCAGCGCCACCAGGCCCAGGAACTCGAAATCGAAATCGTGCTGCTTGTCCGGCAGGCCGGGCGCGGCGACAGGCGCGGGTGCGGTGACGGGGGTGCTGAATTCCGCGCGCGCCACGCCCAGCACGCGCAAGCCCTCGCCGGCCATGGCCGTCACCTGGGCCGCGATGGCGGCGCAGCGCTCGGGCGGCAGGTGGCACAGGTCCATGATCGCCTCGGGCGCGCCTTTGGCCGCGATCAGCAGCGCGCTGTGGTCGGGCGACTGCCAGACGCGCGACTTGGCCAGCATCTCCGGCGAGAGCGGGTAGTCGTCCACCAGCGTCCAGTCGTCGTGCAGGTGTTCGGTATTGGCCAGCAGGTGTTTGCCGGCCGAGGCGATGGCCGTCTCCATCGGGTCGAACGCGCGCCGGTGGCTGGCCAGCACGGCGTATTCGAGCACGCCGTGCAGCTCCTCCTGCAGCGGCATGGCGGCGTTGGCCACCGTGTCGTAGCGGGCGTCGTCGCACCAGAGGGCGCGCAACTGCATGCGGTTCATGGTCAGGGTGCCGGTCTTGTCGACGCACAGCACGGTGGTGGCGCCCAGCAGTTCGATGGCGGGGATGCTGCGCGCGAGCACCTTCTCGCGCGCCAGCCGCCATGCGCCCAGGCCCAGGAAGATGGTCAGCACCACCGGCAATTCCTCGGGCAGGATGGCCATGGCCAGCGTGAGGCCGGCCAGCAGGCCATGCAGCCAGTCGCCCAGACGCAGCCAGTAGAACAGCGCCAGGCACACGGCCAGCGCCAGGCCGGCGGCGGCCACCAGCTTGACCACGCGCGCCGTTTCCGCCTGCACCGGCGTCGGTTGCGCGCCGATGGCCGCCAGCGACTGGCCGATGCGCCCCAGCGCGCTGCGCGGCCCGGTCGCGATCACGCGCCCGCGCGCGGTGCCCTGCGTGACGAGCGTGCCGGAATAGGCCTGGCAGACGGCTTGCGGCGTGTCGGGCGCGGCCACATCGGGCGGCGCATCCGGCGCGGCGGCGTACTTGGTGACGGGGACCGATTCCCCGGTCAGCATGGATTCGTCCACCGTCAGATTGGTGGCTGTCAGCAGCGACAGGTCGGCCGGAACGCGGTCGCCCTCGGCGATGAGGACGATGTCGCCGCACACGAGGGTGGCCGCCGGCACTTTGCTGACCTGGCCATCGCGCATGACCATGGCCACAGGACTGGACAGCACGCGCAGCGCTTCGAGCGATCGTTCGGTGCGCCGCTGCTGGACGAAGGAGATGGCCATCACCACGAACACGAAGCCCAGCAGCATGAGCGCTTCGTTCTGGTCGCCCAGCAGCAGGTAGATGGCGCCGCAGGCCACCAGCAGCAGGAACATCGGTTCAAAGACGACACCGATCAGCAGGTGCAGCGCGGTGCGCGGGCGGGACACGGGCAAGGCGTTCGGGCCGTCCTGTTCCAGACGCCGCGCCGCTTCCGTGCTGCTCAAATCATCCTGCTTCAAGTCTTCTGGCATGTTCCTGGCTGGCCGCATGGCCGGGTTGGGGCAGGCTTAGTCTAGCACGGCGGGCCTGCCTGTTGGATGCGTAAGATTTACTTAATGTGTACGTCCGATCATGCACATCATGAGAGGTCGGACATCGGCCGATCGCAATTGATCAAGGAGAGCAAGATGAGTGTATCGAATGGTGCGGCCGCACCGACCGCCGATGGCAAAGTGCTGGTATGGGACGCGCCGGTGCGCGTGTTCCACTGGCTGATGGCGCTGTGCTTCGCCGGCGCGTATTTGACGGCGGAGCAGGATGGCCTGCGGCTGCTGCACGTCACGCTGGGCTACAGCATGGTGGGGCTGGTGGTGTTCCGGCTGTTGTGGGGCGTGGTCGGCACGCGTCATGCGCGCTTCACCGATTTCGTGCGCGGACCGGGCATGGCGCTCGCCTACCTGCGCGGCCTGGCGCAGCGCAAGCCGGCGCATTACGTGGGGCACAATCCGGCCGGCGCGCTGGCCATTGTCGGCATGCTGGGCCTGGCGCTGGCCATCGGCGCCACGGGTTGGACGCTGTACCAGGATCTGGGCGGCGACGTGCTGGAGGAAACCCACGAACTGCTGGCCAACCTGATGCTGGGATTGGTGGCGCTGCACGTGGCGGCGGTGGTGGTGAGCAGCCGCCTGCATGGCGAGAATCTGGCGGCGGCCATGGTCACGGGCCTCAAGCGCGGGGCGGCGGCTGATGCGATCCGCAGCGCATGGCGGCCGCTGGCCGTGGTATTGCTGGCCGCCGTGCTGGGCTTCGGCGCGCTGCAATGGCATTACGCGCCGGCCGGCATCCCGGCGCTGAGCGGTGCGGGCGAGCATGCGGCCGGTCAGGCCGGGCACCATGAGCGCGACGACGACTGATCCGCACGCCATGCGCTTGACCTTACAACGGTGGTAAGGTACACACTGTTGCATGTGTACCGCTACCGGAGTAAGGAATGACCGCAGTCAGCATCAAGGAATTGGACCTGCCCATCTCGGGCATGACGTGCGCCTCGTGCGCGGGGCGGGTGGAAAAGGCGCTGGCCGCCGCCCCCGGCGTGCGCAGCGTGTCCGTCAACCTGGCCAGCGAAGTGGCCCGGGTGACGGGCGACGCGGGACTGTCGGCCGCCACGTTGGCCGGTGTGGTGCGCAAGGCCGGCTACGATGTGCCGACCCATGAATACACGCTCGCCATCGGCGGCATGACCTGCGCGTCCTGCGCGGGTCGCGTGGAGAAGGCATTGTCGGCGGTGCCTGGCGTGCTGTCGGCCAGCGTCAACCTGGCCACGGAGCGGGCCAGCGTGACGGTGGCCGGGGACGAGGTGGACATGGCGCGGCTGGCGACGGCTGTGACGAAGGCTGGTTATGAAGCCAGCCCCGCCGACGTGCCTGCGGACGTCGCCGCGCCGGCCGCCGCCCGCCGGATATCCGAACCGTGGCAGATCGCCATCTCGGCCGCCCTCACGCTGCCGCTGCTGACGCCCATGGTGGCGGAGTTGTTCGGCTTCCACCTGATGCTGCCGGCCTGGCTGCAATGGGCGCTGGCCACGCCGGTCCAGTTCTGGATCGGTGCGCGCTTCTACCGCGCCGCCTGGAAGGCGCTGCTGGCGCGCACCGGCAATATGGACTTGCTGGTCGCGCTGGGCACCTCGTCGGCCTATGGATTGAGCTTGTACCTGTGGTTGACGCAGCCGGGCGGCACGATGAACCTGTATTTCGAGGCGGCGTCGGTCGTCATCACGCTGGTCCGGCTGGGCAAATGGCTGGAAGCGCGCGCCAAGCGCCAGACCACGGAGGCGATCCGCGCCCTGCAATCGCTGCGTCCTGAGACGGCGCGCGTGCGCAGCGGCTCCGCATGGCGCGAGGTGCCGGCCGCCGCGCTCAGGGTGGGCGACGAGGTGCAGGTGCGCCCCGGCGAGCGCATTCCGATGGATGGCGTGATCCTGGAAGGCGGCACCCACGTCGACGAATCCATGCTGACCGGCGAGAGTCTGCCCGTCAGCAAGGGGCCGGGCGAGAAGGTGATCGGCGGCGCCGTCAACGGCGAAGGCTTGTTCGTGGCCCGCACCAGCGCGGTGGGCACCGAGTCGACGCTGGCGCGGATCATCCGCGCGGTGGAGGATGCGCAAGCGGCCAAGGCGCCGATCCAGCGCCTGGTCGATCAGGTCAGCGCCGTGTTCGTGCCGGCCATCGTGGCCATCGCGGCGCTCACCTGCGTGGGCTGGTGGCTGGCGGGCGCCGGCTGGAGCACAGCCATCCTCAATGCGGTGGCCGTGCTGGTCATCGCCTGCCCGTGTGCGCTGGGACTGGCCACGCCGACGGCCATCATGGCCGGCACCGGCGTCGCAGCCCGCCACGGCATCCTGATCAAGGACGCGGAAGCGCTGGAACTGCTGCATGGCGTGCAGGTGGTGGCGTTCGATAAGACCGGCACGCTCACGGTAGGGCAGCCACGACTGATGGCCCATGTCGCGGTCGATGGCGATCATGAGCGGTTGCTTGCGCTGGCGGCGGCCGTGCAGCAAGGTAGCGAACACCCGCTGGCACGCGCCATGCGCGACGCCGCGCAGGCCGACAAGATCGCGCCGCTGGCCGCGCAGGACATGAAGGCGGTGCCCGGTTACGGGGTGACGGCGGTGGTGGACGGTCAGCCGCTGGCGCTTGGTAATGAGCGCATGCTGGACCAGCATGGCCTGAGTGTCGAGCCGCTACGCGGGCAGGCGCGCGCGCAGGAGCAGGGCGGCGCCACCGTTTCGTGGCTGGCGCGGCTCGGCCCGTCGCCGGCCCTGATCGGCATGCTGGCGTTTGGCGATGCCGTCAAGCCGGAAAGCCGTCAGGCCGTGGAGCGCCTGCACGCGCTGGGCGTGCGGACCGTCATGCTCACCGGCGACAACCAGGGCGCGGCCGATCACATCGGCCGGGAGCTCGGCATCGACGAAGTGCATGCGCAGGTGCTGCCGCAAGCCAAAGGCGCGGTGATCGCCGAGTTGCGCAAGGCCGGCAAACGGGTGGCGATGGTGGGCGACGGCATCAACGACGCGCCCGCGCTGGCGTCGGCCGACGTGGGCGTGGCCATGGGCAGCGGCACGGACGTGGCCATGCAGACGGCGGGCGTGACGCTGATGCGCGGCGATCCGCGCCTGCTGGTGGACGCCATTGATATCTCGCGCCGCACCTACAGCAATATCCGGCAGAACCTGTTCTGGGCCTTCATCTTCAACCTGGTGGGGGTGCCGCTGGCCGCTTTCGGCCTGCTCAACCCGATGATCGCGGGCGCGGCGATGGCATTTTCCAGCGTGTCCGTGGTGAGCAATGCGTTGCGGCTCAAACGCTGGCGGCCGGCGCAGCAGGGCTGACCGTCGTCCTTAAACCTCCGATGGCGGCGGCGATGGCGCGTCGATCAGGATGGCGCGGAAGTCGTTGACGTTGGTCAGCGTGGGGCCGCAAATGACCGAGTCGCCGAGCGCCTGGAAGAAGCCGTGGCCGTCGTTGTCGGCCAGCGCGTCGCGCGGCTTGATGCCCAGCGTCCAGGCCCGTTCCAGCGTGTCCGGCCCGAGCAGGGCGCCGGCGATTTCCTCTTGTCCGTCCACGCCGTCCGTGTCGCAGGCGATGGCATGGATGGCCGGGTGGCCATTGAGCGCGATCCCCAGCGATAGCAGGAACTCGACATTGCGTCCGCCGCGTCCATTGCCACGCACGGTGACGGTCGTTTCGCCGCCTGATAGCAGCACGCATGGCGGTGCGAATGGCTGTCCTCGCGTCGCCGCTTGCCGCGCTATGCCGGCCATGACGATGCCCACGTCGCGCGCTTCGCCCTCGATGCTGTCGCCCAGAATATAGGGCGTGACGCCGGCCGCGCGGGCCACGGCGGCCGCCGCTTCGAGCGCCATTTGCGGTGTGGCGATCATGCGGATCTCGCTGCCGGCCAGGCGCGGGTCGCCCGGCTTGATGGTTTCCGCAGCGCCGCTTTCCAGCAGGGCGATGATATGCGGCGCCGCGTCGATGCCATAGCGGCGCACGATCGCCAACGCGTCGGCGCAAGTGCTGGCGTCGGCGCAGGTGGGGCCGCTGGCGATGTCGGCCGGGTCATCGCCCGGCACGTCCGAGATCAGCAGTGTGACCACCCGCGCCGGATGGCAGGCCGCCCCCAGCCGTCCGCCTTTGATGGCAGACAGGTGACGGCGCACACAGTTCATTTCACCGATCGTCGCGCCGCTCTTGAGCAGGGCGGTGTTGATGGCTTGCTTGTCGGCCAGCGTGAGGGCATCGTCGGGCAGTACCAGCAGCGATGAGCCGCCGCCGGAAATCAGGCAGATCACGAGGTCGTCCGCCGTCAGTCCATCGACCATGGCGCGGATGCGGCGCGCCGCTTGCAATCCCGCTTCGTCCGGCACCGGATGCGCCGCCTCCGCGATCTCGATGCGCTGGCATGGCACGCTGTAGCCGTAGCGCGTCACCACCAGTCCTTGCAATGGCCCGGGCCAGTGCCGTTCCAGCGCGCGTGCCATTTCGGCGGAGGCTTTGCCGGCGCCGATTACCAGCGTGCGGCCTTTGGGCGGCTGCGGCAGGTGGGGAGGCAGGCATAGCGCCGGCTGGGCGGCGGCGACGGCCGCGTCGAACATGCGGCGTAACAGTTGGCGGGGCTGGTTCATGGCGATTCCTCTGCTGGGCCGCGTGGCGCGGCGGGAAAAGCGCTAGTGTGCCATGCATGATGCCCACGCGTCAGCCTGTCGGATACAGCGCCTTGGGAATTGTCGCGGCAATGTAGGACTGATCTGGTAGAGAGGGTCTGTGCCTTCAAAAATCCCGCATTCGCCTAAAACTGTCTAATTTGCTCTGGTCAGCTCTAAATCACTCTAAAACGCAGGAGCGCAATTCTAAAACGGTCTAAAAAGTCGGGCCAAAACTCTAATTCGGTCTAATTTTTCGGGCAAACAGTCTAAAACGGACTAAATTTTCATGTGGATCGCCAAGTTTTAGACCGGTATCGCGGCAATCAAAATCAGTCTAAAAGTTGTGGCAGGGAACGGATTCTTAGACCGTTTTAGACTTTCGCCCTCAAAAAATAGACGGAATTAGTCTTCGCCCCCGATTTTTTAGACCGTTTTAGACCTCGACTCTATGGTTTTAGCGCGAATTAGAGCGGTTCCTGCCGGATTAGAATGGTTTAGACCAAGCCCGAATTTTTGAAGGGCCTCATGCCGTCTCCCTGTACTTCGGTTTGGTCAAAAAAAATGGGCCGGTTCCCCGCGCCAGCGGGGCCGGCCCGGTTGCGGCAGGCGTCAGGCCGCCTGTGCGCACAGCTCCGGCATCGGCCTTGTCAGCATGACCGGTAGCACGACGGGCGCGCTGTGCACGTGGCGCTGCGCGCCTACCTGCGTGTAGCGCCGCAATTCACGGTACATATCGAACGCGGTACGGGCCGGCCAGTCCGCAGGCAGGAATTCCTGCGGCAGCATGGGGTCGTTGTGGCGGCACTGGTGCCAGGCCAGCCCCACCAGCACACGGATGACGAACGCCTGCTCCGGCGTCGGCGCCTGGCCGCTGTGGAGCGCTTCGCGCAGCGAGGCGCATTGCTGAATGAAGCGCTCGTAGTCGGCGCGGGCGGCGCTCAAGTCCCAAGCTTCGCGTCCGAATTCGGCCGGGTCGCGGCCGCCCGTCACCTGGCGTCCGCTGACCTTGAAGATTTCGAGATGCGGTTCCTCGCCCAACTCGGCCAGATCGTCCTGGCCGCGCGTTTCGTGGTCGGTGGGGCGGGCCAGCACGTTGGGCGCCAGCGCGCAGTAACCGTGGTTGGCCAGGGCTTTGCGCAAGGTCGTGTAGGTGGCCGCGCCGATGCGCCCGCCAGCGTTGATCAGCAGCGTCCAGTCGCCATCCCAGTGCCGCTCGGGGGCGGCGTTCAGGCGGCGCCACGCGGCGCGCAGGCCTTCGGCGGCGGACGGCGCCACCTCGTAGCTGGCGCGGCGGCCATGGCGGCGCGATTGCAGGCAGCCTTGTTCGGTCAGGCGGAACACGCTGGTGCGGGTGGCGCGTTCATCGAGGCCGAAGGGGGCCATCAGCCGTATCAGTTCGTGCAGCCAGACCGGCTCGTCGCCGGCCAGATCGGGGTCGCTGAAGATCAGTTTGAGCAGCGCCGTCGAGCGGGGCGCCATCTGCCGCGTGTTCACGCGTATCCAGTGTTCTAAGGTCATGATGTTCTCGTTCGGGGACAGGACGTTCAGGCCGGCGCCAGTTGCTTGCCGGTTTGTGCTTGGCGCTGCAGGCGGCGGTACATGCGCATGACCCGCAGCAGGTTAAACCACAACATCAGGCACGACGCGCACATGGCGGCGCCGGCCGGCCGCGCCAGTTGCTGCGGCAGGTAGCAGGCTGCCACCAGCAGCAGCAGCGCCGTCAGGTGCAGCGCGAACTGCGCGCGCGCATGGCGTTCGGGGATGATCTTGTTGACGTTGGGCGCGCCGCGACCGATCGCTTCCTGCAGGTGGTACCAGGTGAGGAAGGGCACGATCTTGTACAGCATGCCGTTGATGGTGGTGAGCGCGAAGCCGGCGATGAACAGCACGCCCAGCGCCAGCGGGTGGGCGGCGTCGCCGGCGGCCACGGGCAGCAGCCACAGCACCAGCGCCGCCAGCAGGCTGGCCATGGCGGTGCGCCAGAACAGGGTGGTGGGATCGGCCTTGGGCCGCTTGCGCCGCGCCAGCAGCGCCAGCGTGATGGCGGCGAACAGGCCGTAGCCGCCGACGATGGCCGATTGGACGGCCGTGTGGAACCAGCGCTCTTGCGGCTGGTCCATGGTGGCGGCGATGGAGCAGGCCAGCAGCAACAGGAACAGGACGGTGGTGAAGGAGCGCGTGAGCCATTGCGGATACGGTTCCGTCACCTGGAACATGGGCACCACCTGGAACGCCACGCCCACCACCAGCAGCCCCACCCAGCCGAACAGGCCCCACATGGCGTGGACGTCGGTGAGCGCGGGTAGCGGCAGCGACAGCAGCTCCGGCCAGGCGAGCGCGCCGGCCAGCAGGCCGCCCAGCACGATGGTGATGGCCAGCGCCGCCAGCGACAGGCGGATCGCGGCCACGGTGGCGGTGGCGCCGCTCGCATGCTGCTGCCACAGGCCGACCGTGCAGGCCACCAGCAGCAGGCAGAGCGCCGTCAGCAGCGCCGCCAGGGCCAGCTGGAACAAGGTCGGTGTCTCCAGCCAGAAGGCGCTGGCCAGCAGCAGGGTGCCGGCGCACAGGGCGATGTGGACGACGACGGCCACGGGCCGCGCGTGCGGCAGGCCGATGCCCGCCACCACGGGCAGCATCTGCAGCAGCGCGCCCACCATGGTCATGCTGAGGCAACCGAGGGTGAGCAGGTGGGTGAGGGCCAGCGTGGCCGGCGTCCAGCGCGAGGCCAGCGCGGCGTCGCCCTGCCACAGCAGCAGGGCGGCGGCCAGCGCGGCGAACAGCGGCGCGCTGAGGAAATAGCGCATGGGAAGCGCCAACGGCGGATTTTGATCGAACGACAGGGCGCGTTGCATGGTGTGGGTGGGGCGCGGTAGCGGAGGGTCAGTCGGTTCAGCCGGCCTGCTGCGGATCCCAGATCAGCAGTTCGAAACGGTAGTCGGGAAGGGTCGAGATGCTGTGGGCGTAGCCGTTACGCTCCAGCACCCGGTACAGCGGGTGCGGCTCGCGGTCGATCAGCACGCGCAGGCGCTGGCGCCCCTCCAGCCGGTCCAGTGCCTCCAGAATCAGGACCATCGGTTCCGGCGGTTCCAGCCCGCCCACGTCCAGATCCTGGTCCACCCATTGCGCGTTGGCGTCGCTCATGACAGTGCTCCTTGTGCGGCCGCCGCCTCGAAGGCGCGCATCTGGTCCAGCAACTGGGGCAGCTGCCCGCCCAGGAAGCGGTCGGCCATGGGGTAGAGGATGCCCTCCTCTTTGAGATTGTGCTGGCGCATCAGCATGCGCAGCGTGTCGGCATGGTTGAAGAATTCGTCGCCGTCCTGGACAGCGATGGCGTCGACCATCCCCTGCACCAGTTCGCGCATGTGACCATGCTCGCCGCGCATGACGGCCGTGGGGCCGCCGCTGTGGCCCATGGCCTGCTCCAGCGCCGGGAACATCAGCTGTTCCTCCATGCCCAGGTGGTGCTCCAGCATGGCGCGGAAGGCGGCGAAGTCGCCGCTGGCCAGTTCCCATTGTTTGCCCACCACGCGGGCCTCGGCCAGGGCGTACTGGTCGTCGCATTGCTGGTGGTCGCGTCCTAAAAATGTGCCGATGCTGCTCATGATTATTCCTTGGCGAAGTATTGAGTTGCATTGTCACATTCTGGCAAGCCGAAAATCTTTGATACACATCAAGGATTCCAACGATGCATGAGCGTTACAGTTCGGGCTTGCAATCAGGAAGGCCTTTTATGCTGTTGACTGTTTTGAATAGGTTCCACATCCGGGACAAGCTGCTGCTCCCCATCGTGCAGGGCGGCATGGGGGTGGGTGTGTCCGCGCACCGGCTGGCCGGCAGCGTCGCGCGCGAGGGCGCGATGGGCACCATCGCCAGCGTGGACCTGCGGCGCCACCATCCGGACCTGATGGAACGGACCGGACGCAGCAAGGACCAGGGCCTGATCGAGGCGGCCAACCTGACGGCGCTGGACCGCGAGATCGGCCTGGCGCGCGGCATCGCCGCCGGCAAGGGCATGATCGCCGTGAACGTGATGCGCGCGGTGAGCCAGTACGCGGACCTGATACGCCAGTCCTGCGCCAGCGGCGCCGATGCGTTGGTGGTCGGCGCCGGGCTGCCGCTGGACCTGCCCGAGCTGACGGCTGAACATCCGAACGTGGCGCTGATCCCCGTGCTGTCGGACGCGCGCGGCATCGGCCTGCTGATCAAGAAATGGATGCGCCGCAACCGCCTGCCGGACGCCATCGTCATCGAGAATCCCCGCTTCGCGGCCGGCCACCTGGGCGCGCCCAGCACCGAGGCCGTCAAGGATCCGCGCTTCGGCTTCGCCACCGTGCTCGAAGGCGCCCACGCGCTGCTGCGCGAACTGGGCCTGGAACGCGAACGCATCCCCCTGATCGCGGCCGGCGGCGTGCATTCGCACCAGCAGGTCAGGGACTTGATCGGCATGGGCGCCAGCGCGGTGCAACTGGGCACGCCGTTCGCCGTCAGCACCGAGGGCGACGCGCACCAGACGTTCAAGGACGTGCTGCTGGAGGCGGGCGAGCAGGACACCGTCACCTTCATGAGCGCGGCCGGCCTGCCGGCGCGCGCCGTGCGCACGCCATGGCTGATGCGCTACCTGGACAAGGAAGGCAAGCTGCAATCGAAGGCCCGTCCCAAGCCGTGCACGGTGGGCATCGAATGCCTGCAGCAGTGCGGCTGGCGCGACGGAGACGCCAGGGCCGGCCAGTTCTGCATCGACACCCAACTGGCCTTCGCGCTGGAGGGGGACCGCAAGCGCGGCCTGTTCTTCCGCGGCAGCGAGGCCTTGCCGTTCGGCGCCGCCATGCGCCCCGTGCGCGAACTGATCGACTACATGCTGAACGGCACCCAGCCGCCGCCACTGGCCGCCTGAGCGGCCCCGACGCCGCCATTTTTTTCACCGGCCGCAGCGGGTGCGGCCGGTTCACCCTAGCATTGATCTCGCACACATGAGCAATTTATCCGAAACATCCAGTCCGGCCGCAAGCCCAGCCGGCATCGAACTGGTTTGCCCCGCCGGCAGCCTGCCGGCGCTCAAGTCCGCCATCGACAACGGCGCCGATTGCGTCTATCTGGGCTTCCGCGACGCCACCAACGCCCGCAACTTCGCCGGCCTCAATTTCGACGACGCGGCCATCGCCCAGGGCATCGAGTACGCCCATAGCCGCGGGCGCAAGGTGCTGCTGGCCCTGAACACCTATCCGCAGCCGGCCGCCAGCGGCCTGTGGCGCACCGCCATCGACCGCGCGTCCGGCGCCGGGGTGGACGCCGTGATCCTGGCCGACCCGGGCCTGATGCAGTACGCGGCCGAGCACCACCCCGACCTGCGGCTGCATCTGTCGGTGCAGGGCTCGGCCACCAACTACGAGGCCATCAACTTCTACCAGAAGCACTTCAACGTGCAGCGCGCCGTGCTGCCGCGCGTGCTGTCGCTGGCGCAGGTGGAGTCGGTGGCCGCCAACACGACGGTGGAGATCGAGGTGTTCGGCTTCGGCAGCCTGTGCGTGATGGTGGAAGGGCGCTGCGCGCTGTCGTCCTACGCCACGGGCGAATCGCCCAACACCCACGGCGTGTGCTCGCCGGCCAAGGCGGTGCGCTGGCAGCAGGGCCCGAAGGGGCTGGAATCGCGCCTCAACGGAGTGCTGATCGACCGTTACGAGGAACAGGAGAACGCCAGCTACCCCACGCTGTGCAAGGGCCGCTTCAATGTGGAGGGCGAGACCTACTACGCCGTCGAGGAGCCGACCAGCCTGAACACGCTGGAACTGCTGCCGCAGCTGATCAGCATGGGCGTGCGCGCCGTGAAGATCGAGGGCCGCCAGCGCAGCCCGGCCTACGTGGCGCAGGTCACGCGCGTGTGGCGCGACGCCATCGACCAGGCCAAGAACAACGCCGCGCGTTACTCCGTCAAGCCGGACTGGATGACGGAATTGAACCGGGTGGCCGAAGGCCAGCAGCACACGCTGGGCGCCTACCACCGGTCCTGGAAATAATCTCTTAGGGAGCAAGCATGTTGAAACTCGCCCTGGGGCCCATTTTGTACTACTGGCCCCGCGACACCGTAATGAAGTTCTACGAGGAGATCGCGACCACGCCGGTCGATATCGTCTACCTTGGGGAAGCCGTCTGCTCGCGCCGCCATGAGCTGCGCCTGGCCGACTGGCTGGAGATCGCCGCCAAGCTGGAGGCGGCCGGCAAGGAAGTGGTGCTGTCCACCCTGGCCCTGCTGGAATCGGGTTCGGACGTGACGACGCTGCGCCGCCTGACCGGCAATGGCAGCTACGCCGTGGAGGCCAACGACATGGGCGCCGTGCACCTGCTGGCCGGCGGCATACCGTTCGTGGCCGGCCCGCACGTGAACGTCTACAACCCGCCCACGCTACAGCTGATGGGCCAACTGGGCGCGCGCCGCTGGGTGATGCCGCTGGAGATGAGCCGCGATGGCCTGGAACATATGCAGGACGGCCGTCCGCAAGGCATGGAGACGGAGATCTTCGCCTACGGCCGCATGCCGCTGGCGTTCTCGGCGCGCTGCTTCACGGCCCGCAACCGCAACCTGCCCAAGGACGACTGCCGCTTCAGCTGCCTGGACTACCCGGACGGCCTGCTGATGCAGACCCGCGAGGACGCCCCGTTCCTCGTGCTGAACGGCACCCAGACCCAGTCCGCGCTGGTGTACAACCTGATCGAGGAACTGGACCAGATGAGCAAACTGGGCGTGGACGTGGTGCGGCTGAGCCCGCAATCGCAGCACACGGCGCGCGTGATCGAAAGCTACGACGCCGTGCGCCGTGGCGACATGTCCGGCGCGGCGGCCAACGCCATGCTGGCCGACTGGATGCCGGCCGAGGCCTGCAACGGCTACTGGTACGGCAAGCCGGGACTGGAACAACAAGCGGGGAGGGCGGCATGATGCAAAGCGCGAATCCAACCATCAAACGCGGCGGCCAGACGCTGCCGGCGCCCGTGGCCGCCTTCTTCGGCCGCCTGCCGCCGTTCCCCGGCTCGCTGCTGTTCGTCACGGGCCTGAACCTGACCTTGCGCCAGCACCTGCCGGCCGACGTGCGCGCCAGCCTGCAAGGGCGCAGCCTGCGCATCACCGTGCGCGACGCGTCCGTGTCGTTCGACTTCGAATGGCAGGGCGAGCGCTTCGCCGCGCGCCCCCGCGCGCCGCAGGTGGACCTGGAGATCGCCGCCAGCGCGCGCGACTTCCTGGCCCTGGCGCGCCGCGAGGAGGATCCGGACACGCTGTTCTTCTGCCGCCGTCTCTCGATGGAGGGCGACACGGAACTGGGCCTGCTGGTCAAGAACACGCTGGACGCGATCGAAGCGCCCATGCTGGACCTGGCGCGCCAGGCGCTGCAACGTTGGCTGCAAGGCTTAAGACCCGGCGTCGCCAAGCGCGGCTGATGCATCACTGAACGGAGGAGCACGCGATGGCTGGAAAACACAAGGATCTGCCGCTGGTCTACGCGTGTTCCGGCTGTTCCAGCGCCGCGCAGACCGCCAACCAGGTGGCGCTGCAACTGGACCGGCGCGGCGTGGCTGAAATGTCGTGCATCGCCGGCGTCGGCGGCGACGTGCCGCCGCTGGTCAAGCTGGCCAAGTCCGGCCGCGTCGTCGTCGCCATCGACGGCTGCGCGCTCGAATGCACGCGCAACTGCCTGGAACGGCACGCCGTCGTCCCCACCCACCATGTGCTGCTGCAGCACATGGGCATCAAGAAGCGGTTCCATACCGATTTCGACCCCGCCCAGGCCGACCAGGCCGTCGCGGAGGTCGTGGCCATGCTGGAGGGCGCCCGATCGGCCCCTCCAGCGCCCCCATCAAATCTACCCGAGGAGACAACACCATGAACCTATCCCTATCCCTGCTGCACGCGCTCAAGGCGCACGGCGCGCGCGAACTGTTCGGCCTGCCCGGCGACTTCGTGCTGCCGTTCTTCCAGCAGGTCGAACAATCGCAGGTGCTGCCGCTGTACACGCTGAGCCACGAGCCGGGCGTGGGCTTCGCGGCCGACGCGGCGGCCCGCTTCCAGGGCGGCGGGCTCGGGGTGGCCGTGGTCACATACGGCGCCGGCGCGCTCAACATGGTCAACGCCGTCGCCTCGTCGTACGCGGAGAAGGTGCCGATGGTGGTCATCTCCGGCGCGCCGGCCGCGCACGAGCGCCGCAACGGCTTCCTGCTGCACCACCAGACCCGCACGCTCGATTCGCAGCTGGCCATCTTCCGCGAGATCACCTGCGACCAGGTGGTGCTGGACAACGCCGAGACGGCGCCGGCGCAGATCGCCCGCGCGCTGCGCAACTGCCAGAGCCAGTCGCGTCCCGTCTACATCGAACTGCCGCGCGACATGGTGGCCGTGCCGTGCGAACCCGTGCCGCGCCTGCCCGCGCCCGCGCATGACGCGGAAGCGCTGCAGGCGTGCGTGCAGGAGCTGCTGGCGCGCCTGGCGCGCGCGCGCAACCCCGTGCTCTTGGTCGGCATCGAGATCCGCCGCTTCGGCGTCGAGGACAAGGTCGCGCGGCTGGCCAAGCTGCTGCGCGTGCCGGTGGCCACCACCATCATGGGGCGCGGCCTGCTGGCCGAGACGGACGCGCCGCTGCTGGGCACCTACCTCGGCGTGGCCGGCGATCCGGCCATCACCCAGGCGGTGGAGCAATCGGACGCGCTGCTGATGCTGGGCGCACTCATCTCCGACACCAATTTCGGCGTCTCCGAGCGCAAGATCGACATGCGGCGCGCCATCCTGGCGCTCGACGGCCAGGTCACGATGGGCTACCACGTCTACCCCGACATTCCGCTGGAGGCGTTGCTGGACGGCCTGCTGGAGAGCGCCCAATCGCTGGCGCCGCAGGCGCCCGAGCACAAGACGGCCCGCTACCCGCACGAACTGCGGGCCGACGGCGCGCGCATCGAGCCGATGGACATCGCCCGCGCCGTCAACGACCTGATGGCCGGCCATGGCCGCATGCCGATCGTGTCCGACATCGGCGACTGCTTCTTCACGGCGCTCGACATCGAGAACACGGCGCTGCTGGCGCCCGGCTACTACGCCACCATGGGCTACGGCGTGCCGGCGGGGCTGGGCTTGCAGGCATCGAGCGGCGAGCGCCCCATCATCCTGGTGGGCGACGGCGCGTTCCAGATGACGGGCTGGGAGCTTGGCAACTGCCAGCGTTATGGCTGGGACCCCATCGTCATCGTGTTCAACAACTGCGGCTGGGAGATGCTGCGCACGTTCCAGCCCACGGCCCGCTACAACGACCTGAGCGACTGGCACTTCGCGGACGCCGCGCCGGCGCTGGGCGGCGATGGCTATCGCGCCGAGACGCGCGAACAATTGCAGCAGGCGTTGCAGAAGGCCAAGGCCACGCGCGGCAAGTTCCAGCTGATTGAAGCGATGCTGCCGCGCGGCGCCCTGTCGGCCACGCTGGCGCGGTTCGTGGATGGCGTGCGACGCCTGCAGAGCCAGTAAGCGGCCAGTCCCAGAAAACCGGGGTCAGGTCATGCCATTACGCAACTTGCGCGCAAGTTGCGTAATGGCATGACCTGACCCCGGTTTGTTTTAGTGGCTGCGCCGCATGGTGAAGTGGGGGAACATGTCGGACACGGCGCTGACGATGGCCGGGCCGGGGTACCCCGCCACCGCGCCGGTGTTCAGTGCCGCGTCGCCGCAGCCCTGCGAGCGGAATTCCTGCAGCACGTAGTTCTTCACCCCCATGCCGGCGAGCGTGGAGGCCAGGGAGATGATGCCGTCCGGTTTGAGCAGGGTGGGATGCACGGTGGTGCGGCATTCGTAGGGGATGCCGCTCTCCAGGATGGCGCGCGCGCACGCTTCCGCGTCCACGCCGCTGCCGGGCGCGCCCGTCACGGCCGCGTAGTCGGCGAACGGCGCCTTGACGTCGAATCCGACCCAGTCCAGCTTGGGCAGCAGTTCGCGCAGCCGGTCCGGGTAGATGCAGGCCGTGTGCAGGCCCACTTTGAATCCCAGCGCGCGCACTTCGTCCACGGCCGCCGGCAACGCCGGATCGGTGGTGGGTTCGCCGCCGCTGAAGACCACGCCGTCGATCAGGCCGGCCCGCTTCTGCAGCACCTTCAGCACGCTGGACCAGGCCAGCGGGCTGCGCTTGGGACGCGATTGCAGGTGCGGGTTGTGGCAGTAGCCGCAGCGCCACGCGCATCCCTGCACGAAGACCACCGCGGCCAGATGGCCGGGGTAGTCGGTGGCGGTGAACGGCGTGAAGCCGCCCACCTTGAGCTGGCCGGCCTCCATGATCAGCAGGCCGCGGTGGGTTGCGGCTCCTGGAAGTATTTGCGCTCGTAGAACTCGCCCTTCTTGCCCGTGTTGAAGGACGACACGGGACGGTGGTAGCCCATCACGCGGGTCCAGATCTCGCACGGCTGGCGGTCGGCGTCGTTCAGCACCACGGTGCGTGGCATGGCTTGCACGGTGTGGCTCATATTGTGGCTCATATCGTTCATGGTGGTTCCTTTCGTTTAGATGGTCGCAACGTCGCGTTGCTGGCGTGCGATCAGGTCTGCATCGCATTTGGGACAGAACTTGTGGCTGCCGCTCAGATAGCCGTGCTTGGGGCAGATCGAGAACGTCGGCGTGATCGTGATGTACGGCAGGCCGAAGCGGCCCAGCGCGCGGCGCACCAGCGTGCGGCAGGCGGCGGGACTGGACAGCGCCTCCGTCATGTACAGGTGCAGCACGGTGCCGCCCGTGTATTTGCGCTGCAGCGCGTCCTGCTGTTCCAGCGCCTCGAACGGGTCGTCGGTGTAGCCGACCGGCAGTTGCGAGGAGTTGGTGTAGTAGGGCATGTCCTTGGTGCCGGCCTGCAGGATGTCGGGGTAGCGCTTGCGGTCTTCCTTGGCGAAGCGGTAGGTCGTGCCCTCGGCCGGGGTGGCCTCCAGGTTGTACATGTGGCCCGTCTCGTCCTGGAACTCCAGCATGCGCGCGCGCACGTGGTCCAGCAGGCGCAGCGCGAAGTCGCGGCCCATCGGCGTGGTGATGTCGTCGGCGTCGCCGCTGAAGTTGCGGATCATCTCGTTGATGCCGTTCACGCCCAGCGTGGAGAAGTGGTTGCGCAGCGTGCCCAGGTAGCGTTTGGTGTACGGGAACAGGCCGTTGTCCATGTGGCGCTGGATCACCTTGCGCTTGATCTCCAGGCTGTGCTTGCCCAGCTGGAGCAGGCGGTCCAGCGCGGCCAGCAGGCCGGCCTCGTCGCCGCGGTGCAGGTGGCCCAGGCGCGCGCAGTTGACCGTCACCACGCCCAGCGAGCCGGTCTGCTCGGCCGAGCCGAACAGGCCGTTGCCGCGCTTGAGCAATTCGCGCAGGTCCAGCTGCAGGCGGCAGCACATGGAGCGGATCATGTTCGGCTTCAGCTCCGAGTTGATGAAGTTCTGGAAGTAGGGCAGGCCGTAGCGCGCCGTCATCTCGAACAGCAGTTCCGCGTTCGGGCTCTCCCACGCGAAGTCCTCGGTGATGTTGTAGGTCGGGATCGGGAAGGTGAACGCGCGCCCCTTGGCGTCGCCCGTCATCATGATCTCGATGTAGGCGCGGTTGATCATGTCCATCTCGTCCTGCAGGTCGCCGTAGGTGAACGGCATTTCCTGGCCGGCGATCACGGGCACCTGTTCGCGCAGGTCTTCCGGGCACACCCAGTCGAACGTGAGGTTGGTGAACGGGGTCTGAGTGCCCCAGCGCGACGGCACGTTGAGGTTGTAGATCAGCTCCTGCACGTACTGCTTGACCTCCTCGTAGCTCAGGCTGTCCTTGCGGATGTAGGGCGCCATGTAGGTGTCGAAGGAACTGAACGCCTGCGCGCCGGCCCATTCGTTCTGCAGCGTGCCGAGGAAGTTGACGATCTGGCCGATGGCGCTCGACATGTGCTTGGGCGGGCTCGATTCGACCTTGCCCGGCACGCCGTTCAGGCCTTCGTTGAGCAGGGTGCGCAGCGACCAGCCGGCGCAGTAGCCGGCCAGCATGTCGAGGTCGTGGATGTGGATGTCGGCATCGCGGTGGGCCTGGCCCACTTCGGGCGGGTACACGTGGTTGAGCCAGTAGTTGGCGATCACCTTGCCCGATACGTTGAGGATCAGGCCGCCGAGCGAGTAGCCCTGGTTGGCGTTGGCGTTCACGCGCCAGTCCTGCTGGTTCAAATATTCGTTGATCGACGATTCCACGTCCACCAGCGATTTGCGGTCCTGGCGCAGGCTGCGGTGCTGTTCGCGGTAGACCACGTAGGCGCGCAGGGTCTTGCGGTGGCCGGCGTCGTACAGCACGGCTTCCACGGTGTCCTGCACGCGCTCGACGGTCAGTTGCGCCAGGTCCGTCATGTCGCTCAGGCGCAGCACGGTCACCTGGGCCAGGCGGCTGGCGCCGTCTGCGTCGAATTCGCCGGTGGCCAGGCCGGCGCCTTGCAGGGCGGCGACGATCTTGGCGGCGTCGAAATGCTGGCGCGAGCCGTCGCGCTTGATGATGTATGTTTGTTGTATGGCTTCGCCCACAATCCCTCCGGATACTATCTGTAGTTTGGATCTACAGATTAACCACTAGATATGGTGTGGTCAACGACTCCCGCAACATCTTTCTTAATTCTTGATTCAGGTTAAAAAAAATGGAACCGGCGCTGTCGGGCGCGTTTCAGCCGGCCTTCAGCGCGGCCGCGATCTGCTTGACGAACTCCGGTTCGGGCGTGGTGTCGAGCTTGCTGCTGGCGCCCAGCACGTTGCCGCCGCCGTCGAGCAGCACGATGCGCGTGGTGTGGTTGATCTCGCCGCTGCCCATCACGCGGAACTTGATGTTGAGGGCGGCCGCCAGCGTGCGGGTCTGCGCCTCGTCCCTGGCCACGGCCAGTTTGAACTGGCTGGTGTCGAGTTGGTGGACCTTGGCCAGCTGCGCCAGCGACACCGGCGAATCGTGGAACGGGTCCAGGCTCACCATCAGCACCTTGAGCTTGCGGCCCTGCGGGCCCAGCGCCGCCACCGTGCGCTTGAGCGTCTCGATCACCACCGGGCAGGCGGCGTTGCAGTCGCCGTAGAACATGGTGACGATGGCCACCTGGCCGGCCATGTCGCGCAGGCTGCCGCGCTGGCCGGTGCTGTCGGTGAGGGCGGTGTCGAGCTGGTACAGCGAGGCGCCGGCGTAGGTCGGCCGGGCCACGGGCGTGGCGGCGGCGGCCAGCGGCGCCGTGGCGGGCAGGGCGCAGGCGGCCAGCAGCGCGCCGGCCAGCGCGCCGCGTACGAGGGTTGAACGGATGGTCATGATGAAGTCCTAGAGTTCAGGGAGAGGCGTCAGGGGGCGGGGTCGCGGGCGCAGCGGAAGCCGAGGTTGGCGCCGTCCTGCTGGCTTTCCATGGCCGCCAGCAGGGCCAGGCGCATCAGCACCGCGTAGTTGCGGCGGTCGGCCAGCGACACGGCGGCGCCGCCGCAGTAGTCGAGCGATTTCTGTTCGCCGCGCGCGCGGCTGTCGGCGTTCACGAACAGGCCGCTGTAGTCGTCCACCCATTCCCAGATCAGGCCGTGCATGTCGTACAGGCCGTAGTAGTTGGGCGCGTTGGCGGCCACGGAGCGGGGCGGCTGGGTGCCGGGCGAGGCGTACCAGTCGAGGATGCGGGCCAGCCAGGCCGGGTCGTCGCGGGCGTCGGGCCGGCGCTCGTCGGCGGCGGCCGCGAATTCCCATTCATACCAGCGCGGCAGGCGGGCCTGCTCGCTGGCGCAAAAAGCGGAGGCCGCGTACCAGCTCACGCGGGTCACGGGCGCGTCGTCCGCCAGCGGCGCGGGGTCGTCCGCGCTGCCCCACGTTTGCAGGTAGGTGGGTGAGGCGAACAGGGCCGGCGCCTGGCCGCGTTCCCATTCCGGATGCGCGCGCACGAAGGCGCGGAACTCGCCGTTGGTGACGGGGCGGGTGCGCATCCGGAACGGGGCCACGGTGGCGTCGGACGCCACGCCATCGGCCGGCAGCACGCTGCGCAGCCGGCCGCCGGGCAGCGGGCGGTATTCGCCGCCGCTGGCGCCGGCGGCGCACAGCAGCGCCGCCAGGCACCCGGCCAGCAGATGGCGTGGCGCGGTGGCCATGATTACTTGGCCTTGCGCATGTCGCGCACCTGCGCCGGGCTGATCACCGGCTTGCCCTTGTTGAGCTCCACGTTGACGTAGTTGATCACGGCCGCCACGTCGTCGTCGTCCAGGCTCTGGGCCGGCATCACGCCGTTGTAGTGGTCGCCGTTGACCACCAGCTCGCCGCTGCGGCCGTTGATGACGATGTGCGCCATCTCATACGGACGTTGCTGGAAGAAGTCCGAGTTGGCCAGTGGCGGGAACACGCCGGCCACGCCCTTGCCGTCGGCCTGGTGGCAGGCCGCGCAGGTGCTCTCGAACACTTGCTTGCCGCGCACCTGCTGGGCCGCGTGGGCGGAGCCGGCCACCACCGGCGCGGCGGGCGCCGCCGGCGCGGCCTTGGCCACCACGCCGGGCAATGGCGTCTTGATGCCCTTGCTGTAGATGTCCGGACGATCCGGGCCGCTGATGTTCAGCAGGCCGATGGCGCCCTTGTTGAACGCGCGCGACAGCGAGTGGTCGACCAGCGTCAGGTTGCCCGGCACGCGCGGCACGAATTCGACGATGGTCGAGCCGCCGGCCGGCACCATGGTGGTCTGCACGTTCTCCTGGTAGTGCTTGCCGCCCTCCGTGTACACCTTGTCGAAGATGGTGCCGATGATGTGGAAGCTGGAGGTGATGTTGGGGCCGCCCACGCCGAAGTACATGCGCACCTTCTCGTTGGCGTTGGCCTTGAGCGACTTGGCGCCGGTCAGCGCGCCGTCGGCGCCGTTGAACAGCACGTAGGTCGGCTTCTCGTCGATGGTCTTTTGCATGTCGAACGCCTGCAGGCCGGGGGCGCGGTAGGCGCCGGAGGTGTAGAACTCGCCCTGCATCACGTAGAATTCCTTGTCGACCGGCGGCAGGCCTTCCTTCGGTTCGACCAGGATCATGCCGTACATGCCGTTGCCGATGTGCATATCGACCGGCGCCGTGGCGCAGTGGTACACGAACAGGCCGGGGTTGAGGGTCTTGAAGGTGAACGTGGCCTCGTTGCCCGGTGCGATCAGGGTCTGCGCGGCGCCGCCGCCAGGGCCGGTCACGGCGTGCAGGTCGATGTTGTGGGGCAGCTTGTTGCCGGGCAGGTTCTTCAGGTGCAGTTCGACCGTGTCGCCTTCGCGCACGCGGATCATCTTGCCCGGCACGGTGCCGCCGAAGGTCCAGAAGGTGTAGCGCGTGCCGGGGGCGATCTCGCGTTCCACTTCCTCCACCGTCAGGTTGACGACCACGCGCGCGGGCGTGGTGCGCGTGATGCGCGCGGGCAGCGCGGGCGGCGCCACCAGTTCCTGCACGACAACGGGCAGGGCGGCTTCGGCAGCCGGGGCCGCAGGGGCGGCAGCGTTGACGGGAACCATGCTGAGAGCGGCGGTGACGCTGGCCAGCCAGGTCGCGGCAAGTTTGTATTTTTTCTGCATCTTCTTCACCTTGTTGGTTGATGGCGTCATCTCTTAAGTGGATGACGGTTCCATGCTACGGTCCGGGTGGAAGACTTTCCTTGATGTAAGTTACCGAATCTCGGTCGATGCGCGGCAATCCTTGATCCAGATTATCCAAACGCGAGGCGCGCGCGGCGGCGCGCTCAGAACGGCCAGACTTGCTTGGTGAAGGCGACGCTGCCGATGTAGAGGAAGGAGGCGACGGCGGCCGCGAACGCGGTGCCGCGCACGGCGCGGGTCTTGCCGCGCTTGAGGGCGATGGTGCCCAGCACGATGTACAGCAGCAGGGCCAGCACCTTGGCGGTGAGCCAGCCTTGCACGAACGGATATTGGTGGGACAGGACTACCATGGTCAGGGCGCTGGCCAGCAGCGCCGTGTCGATCACGTGCGGCGCCGTGCGCACCCAGCGCTGCTGCAGGCGGGCCGGATGGCGCAGCATCCAGTAACCGCGCAGCAGGAACAGGCTGCCGCTCATGGCGGCGCAGCCCATGTGGAAGTGCTTGATGGCGTAGTAGTCCATGCCGGCGGTCAGGCCGCGACCAGGAAGTCGATGATGACCTGGCCGGGCTGGCGCGACACGTAGGCGACCTTCACGCGCGGGCCGAAGAAGTTGGCGATCTGGTTCAGCAGCGGCAGCGGGTCGTGGTCGTTACAAAAGCGCATGACTTCTCCGGGGTTCAGGGAATCCAGCGCGCCGAAGATGGCGGCGTGGCGGAAGCGTTTGGCAACGCCGCGCGCGTCGAAGGGATAGATGCCATCGGGGCCGGTCGGTTGCGAGCAATCGTGGGACATGTTAACACTCCAGTTCAATTTAATCAAAGTGGGGAGGCGGCGCGCGCCTCCCCGGGGGATGGGCCGCCTGCGCGGCCCGGATCAGCTACTGCTCCGATCAGGCGCGGTCGGCGCCGGTCACGGCCGCCTGCGACGCGGTGGCCTTGCTGCCGCCGGTCATCAGGCGCCATGCGAACAGGGCCAGGAACAGCGTGCCCAGGGCGAACACGATGTCGCCGGGAACGCGCAGCCACACCAGCGTCTCCATCACTTTCGAGTGCACCACTTCAGGCGAGCGGGCGAACCACATGCCTTCGGTGATGCTGGCCCAGGCCTGGTAGATGCCGGCTGGCACCAGCGAGATGAACACCATCATGGCCAGGCCGATGTTGAGCAGCCAGAACATGGGCTTGAGCAGGCTGTCGGCCCAGGCCGTGCGGGCCGACAGGCCGCGCAGGCAGAACAGCATCAGGCCGATGCCGAGCATGCCGTACACGCCGAACAGGGCGGCGTGGCCGTGGGCGGCCGTCAGGTTCAGGCCCTGCATGTAGTACAGCGCGATCGGGGTGTTGATCGAGAAGCCCAGCAGGCCGGCGCCCACCGTGTTCCAGAAGCCGACGGCGATGAAGCACAGGATCGACCACTTGTAGCTCTGGACCCATGGTGCGGCCTTCGAGCGCTGGTAGTTGCGGTACGCTTCCACGCCGATCATCGACAGCGGCACCACTTCCAGGGCCGAGAACATGGCGCCGATGGCGATCACGAAGGTCGGCGTGCCGGTGAAGTACAGGTGGTGCAGCGTGCCCAGGATGCCGCCGAACAGGAACACGATGGTCTCGAGCACGATGGCGCTGTTGGCGGTGGCGGTGCGGATCAGGCCGAGGCGCGAGAACAGCAGGGCGATGACGGCCGTGGCGAACACTTCGAAGAAGCCCTCGACCCACAGGTGGACCAGCCACCAGCGCCAGTATTCGATCATCGAGTAGTGGGTGGTGCGACCCCAGGTCAGCGAGGTGGCGTAGAAGCCGCCGATGCACAGGGCCGACAGGAACACCATGGCGATCAGGCCGCGGCTCTCCGATGGCTTCTTCAGCGCCGGCCACAGGCCGCGGCCGAGCAGCAGGACCCAGAACAGCAGGCCGACGAACAGCAGGATCTGCCAGATACGGCCCATGCTGGTGAATTCCAGGCCCTGGTTACCGAGCCAGAACGAGAAGGCGCTGCCCTTGTGGGCGACCGAGCCGATCCAGCCCATGGCGGTGGAGCCGACGACGATGAACAGCAGCGCGTAGAACAGCACGTTCACGCCCAGCTTCTGGAACTTCGGCTCGTGGCCCGAGATGGCGGGGGCGATGTACAGGCCGGTGGCCAGCCAGGCGGTGGCGATCCACAGCACGGCGAACTGGGTGTGGATGGTGCGGCTGACGGTGAACGGCAGGATGTCGGCCAGCGGGAAGCCGAAGAAGCTATGGCCTTCGACGGCGTAGTGGGCCGTGATGGCGCCCATGCCGACCTGGGCCAGGATCAGGCCGATGACGACGAAGAAGTACTTCTTGGTGGCCAGCATGGAAGGCGTGGCCTTCAGGCTGAACAGCGGATCGTTCTTCGGTGGGACCGGATCTTCCTCTTCCTTGGCGGTCGAGTGGTACATGATCATGGCGGCGATGGCGCCGATCATCAGGACGATGGAGGCGACCGACCAGATGCCGGCGGTGGCCGTCGGACGGTTGTTGATCAGCGGTTCGCTCGGCCAGTTGCTGGTGTAGCTTAGCAGGGTGGCGCCCGGACGGTCGGTGGCGGCCGCCCACGAGGACCAGAAGATGAACGCGGGCAGCGCCTGCAGGTCGTCATGGTCGGGCAGCGAGTTGGCGTTCATCGCGTACTGGATGCGCAGCGGCTCCAGTTTCGGATCGGTGCCGAACAGGCCCATGTAGTGCTCGGCCACGACGCGCACGGCGGCGGCACGGTCGGCCGACAGCGTGATGGTGTCGCTGGCCTTGTCGTAGGTGTTGCGGCGCATCTCCTCCTGCAGGCGGGCGTTGAGCGCGCCCTGGGTGGCCTTGTTGAGCTGCTCGAACGGCACCTTGTACTCGTTCTGGGCCCAGATCTCGCGCAGGGCCAGCGCCTCGCGGTGCAGCCAGTCGGCCGACCAGTCGGGTGCCACGTAGCTGCCGTGGCCCCAGACGGTGCCCAGTTGCTGGCCGCCGGCCGACAGCCAGGCTTCCTGGCCGCGCTGGACCTGTTCGCCCGAGAAGAGCTGTTGGCCATCGGTGGTGGCGATGTGTTTAGGGATAGGCGGGGCTGTCAGGTAAATCTCCGCGCCTACCCACCCGAGTACGGTGAAGGATAGAACACAGATGACGGCCAGCCAGGTCCAGAGTTTGCGCGTAGCGTGCATGGCTAAGATCCTCATGGTTGGTGTGGTAAATCGGGGCGAGCTGCTGTGTTTGTGCTCGTCTGATACGCATCATAGGCCGCCGGCTTAAAGAAGCATAACAAATGTATGTTTTTCTTGATCCAAGTTATGAACAAATATTTTGGATGCATCAATAATCCAACAACGCCTTCATGAGGGGCGTTTTCACGTTCAGAATTTCCAGACCGACAACGGGGGGAGCCATGAGGCTGACCGCATATACCGACTACACGCTGCGCACGCTGATCCACCTGGCGGGCCAGGCCGGCAAGCTGGTGACCATCCAGGACATCGCCAGCCAGCACGGCATTTCGAAGAACCACCTGATGAAGGTGGTGTATCAATTGGGCCTGACGGGCCTGGTCCAGACCGTGCGCGGCCGCAACGGCGGCCTGCGGCTGGCCAAGGCGCCCGAGGACATCAGCGTGGGCGCCGTGGTGCGCCACACGGAGAACGACTTCTATATGGCGGCCTGCTTCGACGCGGCGCGCGACGTGTGCCCGTACGCCAGCTGTTGCGGCCTGAAGGGCCTGCTGGGCCAGGCCACGGCCGCCTACCTGGGGGTGCTGGACCGGGCCACGCTGGCCGACCTGGTGGCCCTTCCCGGCGGCGGCGGCGGCGGTTGCGGACCGGGCCCGGGGCAGGGCGGCATCAGTTCCATGCAATTGTTACAACGACTGGATGTTACAACTAGTTCTTTCGGCTGATGGGGCTAGCCTGATTGCCGTGTCGAATTAGCCCTACGGCTGATAGTGTCTCTGGTTGCGGACGCGTAACCTGACGTCATCCCATAGTGTGTCAGGAGAAGCCAAGTGGAAAATAAGAGAAAGGCGATACAGGTGCTGGTCAGTAGCACCACGGCCTTCACCATCTGTTTCGCGATCTGGATGATGTTCGCCGTGCTCGGTATCCCCATCAAGAAGTCGCTGGGGCTGAATGAAACGGAATTCGGCCTGCTGGCCGCCATGCCCGTGCTGAGTGGCTCGCTGGTGCGCGTCCCGCTGGGCATCTGGTGCGACCGCTTCGGCGGCCGCATCGTATTCTTCGCCGTGATGATGGCCTCCGTCATCCCCATCTACCTGATCGGCCGCGCCACCGAATACTGGCAGTTCCTCACCCTGGGCCTGTTCGTCGGCCTGGCCGGCGGTTCGTTCTCGGTCGGCACGCCCTACGTGGCGCGCTGGTTCCCCAAGGAGCGCCGCGGCCTGGCCATGGGCATCTTCGGCGCCGGCAACTCCGGCGCGGCGCTGACCAAGTTCGTCGCCCCCGGCATCATCCTGGCGTACGGCTGGCAGATGCTGCCGACCGTCTACGCCATCACCATGCTGGTGACGGCGCTGGCGTTCTGGGCCTTCACCTACAGCGACCCGTCGCACCTGGTGGCCAACAGCGTCACGTTCACCCAGCAGCTGGCGGTGCTCAAGGACCGCCGCGTCTGGCGCTACTGCCAGTACTACTCGGTCGTGTTCGGCGGCTACGTGGGCCTGGCCCTGTGGATGACCAAGTATTACGTGGCCGAATACGGCTTCGACCTGCACCTGGCCGCCTTGCTGGCCGCCTGCTTCTCGCTGCCGGGCGGCGTGCTGCGCGCCGTGGGCGGCTGGATCGCGGACCGCTACGGCGCCCACAAGGTCACCTGGGCCGTGATGTGGGTGTGCTGGGTCTGCTTCTTCCTGCTGTCGTACCCGCCGACCGACATGGTGGTCAAGACCGTCAACGGCGACATGGTGCTGCACCTGGCCGTCAAGCCCTGGATGTTCACGGCCCTGCTGTTCATCGTCGGCACGGCCATGGCGGTGGGCAAGGCGTCGGTCTTCAAATTCATCGCCGACGACTTCAGCGACAACATCGGCGCCGTGTCCGGCGTGGTGGGCCTGGCCGGCGGCCTGGGCGGCTTCATCCTGCCCATCATGTTCGGCGCGCTGGTCGACCTGACCGGTGTGCGTTCGAGCGCCTTCATGCTGTTGTACGGCACCGTCTGCGTCTCGCTGGTGTGGATGCACTTCTCGTTCCGCCCGGCCGCCAAGGCGGCGGCGGCCGGCGGCGTGCGCCAGGCGGCGGCCGCGTGACGCGGCCCGATCCCAAGAATACATAGTGAAATCAGGAGAATAGTATGAGCAAATACATGATCAACACCTGGGAGCCGGAAACCCCGGCCTTCTGGCAAGCGACGGGGCGAAGTACCGCCAACCGCAACCTGTGGATCTCCATCCCCGCGCTGGCGCTGGCCTTCGCCGTGTGGATGGTGTGGAGCGTGGTGGTGGTCAAGCTGCCCGCCATCGGCTTCAAGTACAGCACCAACCAGCTGTTCTGGCTGACGGCGCTGCCCGGGCTGTCGGGCGCCACGCTGCGCATCTTCTACTCGTTCATGGTGCCCATCTTCGGCGGGCGCAAGTGGACCACCATCTCGACCGCCTCGCTGCTGATCCCGGCCATCGGCATCGGCTTCGCCGTGCAGGACACCAGCACCGGCTACCCGACCATGCTGATCCTGGCCCTGCTGTGCGGCTTCGGCGGCGGCAACTTCGCCTCGTCGATGGCCAACATCAGCTTCTTCTATCCGAAGGCCCAGAAGGGCTACGCGCTGGGCATGAACGCCGGCCTGGGCAACCTGGGCGTGTCGGCCGTGCAGTTCGTGGTGCCGCTGGTGATCACCATGGGCATCTTCGGCGGCCTCGGCGGCGAGGCCCAGACCGTGGGCAAACTGGGCCAGACCAGCAACCTGTGGCTGCAGAACGCCGGCTTCATCTGGGTGCCGTTCATCGTCGTCAGCAGCCTGATGGCGTGGTTCGGCATGAACGACCTGGCCTCGGCCAAGGCCTCGTTCGCCGAGCAGGCCGTGATCTTCAAGCGCAAGCACAACTGGCTCATGTGCTGGCTGTACACGGGCACCTTCGGCTCGTTCATCGGTTACTCGGCCGCCTTCCCGCTGCTGATGAAGACCCAGTTCCCCGATGTGAACCCGCTGCAGTACGCCTTCCTCGGCCCCCTGGTGGGCGCGCTGGCGCGCGTGGTGGGCGGCATCATCTCCGACAAGCTCGGCGGCGCCCGCGTCACGTTCTGGACCTTCATCTTCATGATCGCCGCCGTGCTGGGCGTGCTGCACTTCGCCCCGCATGACGGCGTGGCCGGCAACTTCACCGGCTTCTTCTGGATGTTCATGGCCCTGTTCGCCGGCACCGGCGTCGGCAACGCCTCGACCTTCCGCATGATCCCGGTGATCTTCCTGACCGAGCACCAGCGCGCCGCCGCCGGCAAGCCGAAGGCCGCGCAGGAACAGGCCATCGTCGACGCCAACAAGGAAGGCGCCGCCGTGCTGGGCTTCACCTCGGCCATGGCCGCCTACGGCGCGTTCTTCATTCCCAAGAGCTACGGCACCTCGATCGCCCTGACGGGCAGCCCCGACACGGCGCTGTGGTGCTTCATCGGTTTCTATTTGAGCTGTATCGCCATCACCTGGTGGTGCTATTCTCGTAAAGGTGCCGCCATGCCTTGCTAACCGATGGCCCCGCAAAGACCGCGACAGCGTCGCGGTCTTTGCGCTGCAGTCCACCTGGCGGTCAACGCCTAACCTGGAGTTACAATATGTCTACCCCCAAAGTCATCCCGCTCACGCCGTCGGTGGAGTTCGATGCTGCGCTCGTGCGCAAGCTCAACCAGATGGGACCGCGCTACACGTCCTATCCGACGGCGGACCGCTTCGTCAAAGGCTATGCTCAGCAACAATACGAGGAGGCCGTGAACCGGGTGCGGGCCCGGGGGACCCCGAGCGGGCTGTCGCTGTACATCCACATCCCGTTCTGCGAATCGCTGTGCTACTACTGCGCCTGCAACAAGATCATCACGCAGGACCACAGCAAGGCCGTCACCTACCTCGACTACCTGCGGCGCGAGATCGCCATGCAGGCCAGACTGTTCGACGGCATCAACCAGGTCGACCAGCTGCACTTCGGCGGCGGCACCCCGACCTACCTGACCGACCAGCAGATGGACGGCCTGCTGGCCTACCTGCGCCAGCACTTCGACTTCGTCTCCGACGACGAGGGCGAATTCTCGGTCGAGGTGGACCCGCGCACCGTCACCCCGCAGCGCATCCACACGCTGCGCCGCCAGGGCTTCAACCGCATCAGCCTCGGCATCCAGGACTTCGACCCCGAGGTGCAGCAGGCCGTCAACCGCATCCAGCCCTACGAGCAGACCATCGCCGTGCTGGAGGCGGCGCGCGCGGCCGGCTTCCGCTCGATCAGCGTGGACCTGATCTACGGCCTGCCCAAGCAGACCGTGGCCAGCATGGGCCCCACGCTCGACAAGGTGATCGCGGCCCGCCCCGACCGCATCGCCATCTACAACTACGCCCACATGCCGCACCTGTTCAAGGCCCAGCGCCTGATCGACGCCGACCTGCTGCCCGACGGCGAGACCAAGCTCGAGATGCTGGGCCTGTGCATCGCGCGCCTGACGGCGGCCGGCTACGTCTACATCGGCATGGACCACTTCGCGCTGCCCGAGGACGACCTGGCCCGCAGCCAGGTGGACGGCGAGCTGCACCGCAACTTCCAGGGCTATTCGACCCACGCCGACGCCGACATGGTGGCGCTGGGCGTGTCGGCCATCAGCGACGTGGGCGGCAGCTACAGCCAGAACGAGAAGGTGCTGTCGGCCTACTACGAGCGGCTCGACGCCGGCCAGCTGCCGATCGCGCGCGGCATCGACCTGACCGCCGACGACCTGCTGCGCCGCAGCGTGATCGGCAAACTGATGTGCGACTTCGAGCTGCGCTACGCCGACCTGTCCATCCCCGGCGGCCGGGACCCGGCCGACTACTTCGCGGCCGACCTGGCCCGTCTCAAGCCGCTCGAGGAGCAGGGCCTGCTGACCGTGGACGGCGACGGCATCAAGGTGCTGATGCGCGGCCGGCTGCTGATCCGCAACGTGTGCATGGCCTTCGACAGCTACCTGCACGCGCCGCGCGAGGAGGGCCCGAGCCCGATCCGCTATTCAAGGACGATTTGAGGACATGATGGACAAGACCAAGATCAAAGTACAAACCTTCCTGTCACGCGTACCGCTGTTCAATTCGATGCGCCAGGAGGAACTGGACCGCATCGCGCTCGGCACCACGGAGGTGCGGGCCGAGCGCGGCGAGATCATCTTCCAGCGCGGCGACCCGTGCGTCGGCTTCCACGTGGTGCTGTACGGGCAGATCAAGCTGTCGTTCACCTCGGCCCAGGGGGCCGAGAAGGTGATCGAGCTGGTCGGCCCCGGCCAGAGCTTCGGCGAGGCGCTGATGTTCATGGGCAGCCCCTACATCGTGTCGTCGCAGGCCATGGCCGACTCGCTGCTGCTGCACGTGTCCAAGCAGGCCATCTTCCGCGAGATCGAGAACGATTCCGCGTTCGCGGTCAAGATGCTCGCCGGCCTGAGCCAGCGCATGCACAGCCTGATGTCCGACATGGAGTCGTACTCGCTGCGCTCGGGCACCCAGCGCGTGGTGTCCTACCTGCTCAAGGACCGCGACGGCGACACCGGCGCCGAACTGACGCTGCCGGTGGCCAAGGCCGTGCTGGCGTCGCGCCTGAACCTCACGCCCGAGCACTTCTCGCGCATCATGGCCGATCTGAGCACGCAACAACTGATCGCATTCAAGGGCCGCAAGGTCACCATCCTCGACGAAGAAAAACTGCGTGCCTGCGCCGGTTGAACCGGCGCGGCGCACGCGCCTGGAGTCCCCCATGTTCAAGAACCTCACCATCCGGTTGCGACTCGTGTTCGTGATCGGGTTTTTGTCCGTCCTGCTGGTGCTGGGCGGCGTGATCGGCCTGGTCAGCCTGGCCGGCGCCAACGACACCCTGCGCAACAACTACGAGCAGCGCATGCTGCCCATGTCGCAGCTGGACCAGATCGTGCGCCTGATCGACGCCAACCAGCTGGCCGTGGCCCAGGCCCTCAACGAGGCGCCGGACGTGGTGCAGCCCGAGATGGCGCAGGTCGAGCAGCGCATGGCGCAGATCGGCCGCATGTGGGACGCCTACGTGCAGAACGGCCTGCGTCCCGAGGAGCGGGCGCTGGCGCACGACTACGCGGAAGCGCGCCAGCAGTTCGCGGCGCAGGGCTTGCGTCCGGCCATCGAGGCGCTGCGGCGCGAGAACCACGGCGCGGCCCGCACCCTGATGCGCGGCGACATGGCGCGCCTGTTCATCCCCGTGCGCAAGAACATCGACGCGCTGATGGCGCTGCACCTGAGCAGCGCCCACGCCGAATTCGAGCATAGCCAGCTGACCTACCAGCGCGTGCGCCTGGCCTGCCTGACGGGCATCGCCTTCGGCCTGGTGCTGTCGGCCGTGATCGGCGTGCTGCTGCAGCGGGCCATCGTGCGGCCGCTGGAGCAGGCCGTGCGCGTGGCCGGCAGCGTGGCCGCCGGCGACCTGACCCAGCGCATCGCCGTCGAAGCCAATGATGAGACGGGCCAGCTGCTGCAGTCGCTGGCCGACATGAACACCAGCCTGACCCGGATCGTGGGCGACGTGCGGGGCGGCACGGCCGCCATCAACGGCGCGGCCCACAGCATCGCGGCCGGCAACGTGGAACTGGCCGAGCGCACCGAGCAGCAGGCCAGCGCCCTGCAGCAGACGGCCGCCTCGATGGAGCAGCTGACGGTGGCCGTGCGCGAGAACGGCGCCAGCGCCCAGCAGGCCAACCAGCTGGCGCAATCGGCGGCCCAGGTGGCCAACCAGGGCGAGGCCGTGGTGGCCAAGGTGGTCAGCACCATGGGCGCCATCAATAGCTCGGCCACGCGCATCGGCGACATCATCGGCGTGATCGACCGCCTCGCGTTCCAGACCAATCTGCTGGCGCTGAACGCGGCCGTGGAGGCGGCCCGCGCCGGCGACCACGGCAAGGGCTTCGCCGTGGTGGCCAACGAGGTGCACCAGCTGGCGCAGCAATCGGCCGCCGCCGCGCGCCAGATCAAGCAACTGGTGCGCGATTCGCAGGAACAGGTGGCCGAAGGGGCGGAACTGGTCGACCAGGCCGGCGCCACCATGCACGCGATCCTGGCCAGCATCGGCCAGGTGACGGCCATCATCGCCGACATCAGCCGCGCCGGCGCCGAGCAGAGCGCCGGCATCGAGCAGATCAACCAGGCCGTCAGCCAGATGGACGAGGGCACCCGCAGCAACGCGGTGCGGGTGGAGCAGGTGGCCGCCGCCGCCCAGGCCCTGCAGCAGCAGGCCGACGGCCTGTCCGACCTGGTGGCCGTGTTCAAGGTCGACGGCGCATCCGCGCCCGCGCCGCGCGCCACCGTGCTGCCGTTCGAGCGTCCGGCCCGCAAGGCGCCGGCCGCGCGGCCCGCCGTAGCCAACCTGCGCAAGCCGCAGGGCCGGCCGGTCTGAGCGGGGAGGACGGATGGAAGCCATCGAAAAATTCCTGCGCGGTTTCAGCCGGTTCCAGCAACAGTACTTCAGCGATTCGCAGACCTTGTACGACAGCCTGCGGGCGGGCCAGCGGCCGGCCACGCTGCTGATCGGCTGCTGCGATTCGCGCGTCGACCCCATGCTGCTGACGGGCAGCGAGCCGGGCGACCTGTTCGTGGTGCGCAACATCGCCAACCTGGTGCCGCCGTGCACGCCGGACGCGCCGCCGGGCGTCAGCTCGGCCATCGAATTCGCCATCTGCAACCTCGAGGTGGCGCGCGTGATCGTGCTGGGCCACGCCCGCTGCGGCGGCATCCGCGCGCTGATGGGACCGCGCCAGAAGCTGGCCGACACCGATTTCGTGGGCCGCTGGATGAAGATCGCCGAGCCGGTGGCCAACCAGGTCAAGCGCGACCTGGCCCACCGCAGCGAGGAACACCAGCACAAGGCGTGCGAACTGGCCAGCATCCTGCATTCGCTCGACAACCTGCTGACCTACCCGTGGCTGAGGGAACGGGTCGAGCAGGGGCTGGTCAAGCTGCACGGCTGGTATTTTGATATTGAAAGCGGCGCGCTGATGGCCTATTCGGCCCGTCAGCAGCAATTCCTGCCGCTGGTCTGCCCGCTGGAGCGGCGCGGATAGTTAAGCACAAGGAGTAGGGCATGGCCAAGATATTCCCCATCAACCCCAAGCACCCCGAGCGCATCTGCTGGGGCTGCGACAAATACTGCCCGGTCGATTCCCTCGCCTGCGGCAACGGGTCCGATCGCACCCAGCACCCGATCGAATTGTGGGGCGAGGGCTGGGAGAAGTTCGGCCTGAACGCCAAGACCGGGGAGGACGACACGCCGCATGAAGTGGTCGACCCCTCGGCCGACGCGCCGCCCGAGAAAAGCCGGACGTAACGCGATTGCGAACCCGGCATCCCGCATCATCGGGGACGTAGCACATTACCTGGCGCGGCCTTGATCCCGTTGCTATCGCCCGGCAGCCGCCGGTGATACAACGGCGGGCCCGCTTATTCTCTCCACATTGGTCACGCATGCACACCTTACACCTGCCCGATTTCACCCTTGAACATTTCCTCCAGCATTACTGGCAGCGGCAACCGCTGCTGATCCGCCAGGGCTTCCGCCACTTCGAGGATCCGATCAGCCCCGACGAACTGGCCGGCCTGGCGTGCGAGGAGCAGGTCGAATCGCGCCTCGTGTACCGCCGCGACGGCCGCTGGCAGGCCGAGACGGGGCCGTTCGACAGCTACGAGCACCTCGGCGAGCGCCAGTGGTGCCTGATCGTGCAGGCCGCCAACCACTGGTCGCCCGAGGTGCAGGCGTTGGTCGAACCGTTCGCCTTCCTGCCCAAGTGGCGGCTGGACGACGTGATGATCAGCTATTCCACGCCGGACGGCGGCGTCGGCCCCCACATCGACCGCTACGACGTGTTCATCTGCCAGGGTTCGGGCAAGCGCCGCTGGCGCGTGGGCGCGCGCGGCCCGCACCGCGAGTTCGCGGCCCACGAGGCCCTGCTGCACACGGACCCGTTCGAGCCCATCATCGACGAGGTGCTGGAGGCCGGCGACATCCTCTACATCCCGCCCGGCTTCCCGCACGACGGCGTGACGCTGGAGCACGCGATGAGCTTCTCCGTGGGCTTCCGCGCCAAGTCGGCGTGCGACATGTTCAGCGCCCTGGCCGACCACCTGATCGACAAGGAACTGGGCAACGAACTGCTGGCCGATCCGGGCCGCCCGCTGCACACCCAGCAGGGCCGCATCGACGGCGCCGACTTCGCCCGCATCCGCGCCCAGCTGCAGGCCGTGCTCGACGACGAGACGCTGCTGGCCGACATGGCCGGCGGCTACCTGTCGCGCAACAAGTGCCAGCTCGACCTGCAGGCGCTGGCGTCGCCGTACGACGAACCGGAACTGGCGGCGGCGCTCGCCACCGGCGCGCTGGTGCGCACGGGCGGCCTGCGCTGCTTCTACGTGGATGCCACGCTGGGGCAGGGCGTGTGCTACGTCGATGGCGAGCGGCTGGACTTCGGCCCCGATGGCGCCGGCTTCGTGCCCGTGCTGTGCGACCAGGAACGGCTGGACGGCGCGCAGCTGGCGCCGTGGCTGTCCCAGCCCGCCATCCTGGCCGCGCTCACGCGCTGGGTGAACGCCGGTTACTGGTACTTCGCTGATTAGCGGTAGTTGACGCCGTTGTTCACGTCGAACACTTCGCCGTTGATGCACGCGGGGGAGTCCGTGGCCAGCCAGCACACGGTGGACGCCACTTCCTGCGCGGTGCAAAAGCGCTGGTTGATGGTGCCTGCCCGCAGCCGCTGCTTGCGTTCCTCCGGAACGGCGCGCATCAGGTCCGTTTCGACCGGCCCCGGCGCCACGGAATTGGCCACCACGCCGCGCGGGCCGTGGCTGCGGGCCAGCGAGCGCATGGCGTTGGCCAATCCCGCCTTGGAGATGCCGTACCAGATGTCGGGATGGCCAATCTCGCCGGCGATGGAGCCCAGACTGACGATGCGGCCGCCGCCCTTGGCCGCCATGCGTTCGGCCACCGCCACGCTCAGGCGCACGGCCGAGATTAGGTTCACCTGCAGCATGTGCGCGATGGCCGCTTCATCGTAATCGCGGGCCGTCATGGGGTTCATCTGGCCGGCGTTGTTAATCAATACGTCGGGGGTGCCGATGGCCTCGACCGTGTCACACAGCGCCGCGTAGTCGGCCATGTCCGCGCGCCACCAAGTGGCGCCCGCCAACGGCGCGGCCGGTGCGGTGCGCGACAGGATATGGACCGCATAGCCGCGCGCCAACAACTGTTGGGTGATTTCCAGTCCGATGCCGCGTGTGCCGCCGGTCACGATTGCCTGCATGGTATGACTCCCTAATTGTTGAATGGATTCAATATTATCAGATAGACACCGACGCCGCAGCCGATGTTTGCATAATGTAATGCGGTGTTGCAATTAATGCGGTGTTGCAATCATGGTATGCAGTGCCGACCGGGCGGCGGCGGAACTTGACGATTTGAAACAAGTTGGCTAGCCTGAACGCTGGGTTGTCGACCAATAGTCGCCACGCTGCGGGATGGTATCGCCATGACTGAATCGAAAGCTTGGGCACTATCGGTCCAGGACAGCGAGGTGCTCAGGCAGCTCAGGCTGGCCGACACGTATTTCAAGCACAGCGTCGCCAGCCTCGTGATCCTCGACCGGCATTTTAATTTCGTGCGGGTCAACCAGACCTACGCCGACGCCTGCCGGCGCGACATCAACGATTTCGCCGGCCATAACCATTTCGACCTGTTCCCGTCGGACGCGCGCCTGATCTTCGAGGACGTGGTGCGCTCCAAGCGGGACTACGTCACCTTCACCCGCGCCTTCGAGTTCGCCGACCAGCCGGAACGCGGCGTCACCTACTGGGACTGGACCCTGGTGCCCGTGCTGGACGCGGCCGGCGAGGTCGAGTACCTGGTGTTTTCGCTGGTCGAGGTCACGGAGCGAAAACGGGCCGAACAGCTGATCTGGCACCAGGCCAATATCGACGGCTTGACGGGCGCCCCCAACCGCTACCTGTTCAAGGAGCGGCTGCAGCGGCGGCTCGACCAGGTGCCGCCGGCGCCGTTTGCGCTGCTGCTGCTGGACCTCGACCATTTCAAGGAGGTCAATGACACGCTGGGCCACGACAAGGGCGACGAGCTGCTGATCGAGGCCGTGCGCCGGATCGACGCCTGCCTGGGCGCGCCCGGCATGGCGGCCCGGCTGGGCGGCGATGAATTCGCCGTGGTGGTGGCCGAGCGCGAACAACTGGCCCGGCTCGACGCGCTGGCCGGGCAGCTGGTGGCCAGCGTGGCCGCGCCCTACCAGCTGGGTACGGAGCGCGCCTTCGTCTCGGCCAGCATCGGCATCGCGCAGTATCCGGCTGACGGCGACAGCATGGCCACGCTGCTGCGCCACGCCGACCAGGCCATGTACGCGGCCAAGGGCGCGGGCCGCAACCGCTTCAGCCGCTTCAGCGTCGCCCTGCAGGACGCGCTGCAGCAGCGCATCGGCCTGAGCAACGATCTGCGCGACGCGCTGCGGGAAGGACAACTGGAGGTGCACTACCAGCCCATCGTCGAACTGGCCACGGGTCGGGTCTGCAAGGCCGAGGCCCTGCTGCGCTGGCGCCATCCGCGCCGGGGCATGGTGCCGCCGTCCGATTTCGTGCCGCTGGCCGAGGCCAATGGCTTGATCGTCGACATCGGCGACTGGGTGTTCCGGCGCGCGGCCGATCAGGTGCGGCGCGTGATGGCGCTTGGTCTGCCGGCGTTCCAGATCTGCGTCAACGTGTCGCCGCTGCAGTTCCGCAACGACGCCGGCTTGTGCCAGCGCTGGCTGGCCCACCTGGCGGCGCTGGACTTGCCGACCGGGTGCGTGGGCATGGAGATCACCGAGGGTTTGCTGCTCGACGTGAGCGCGGAGTTGAGGGAGACCTTGCGCCGCTTCAGCGCGGCCGGCCTCCAGATTTCGCTCGACGATTTCGGCACCGGCTATTCATCGCTCGCCTACCTGACCCGTTTCCACCTCGACGTGCTGAAGATAGACCGCGCCTTCGTGCAACGGATAGACAGCCATGCTGCCGACCTGGCCCTGTGCGAAGCCATCGTGGCCATGGCGCATAAGCTGGGGTTGACGGTCGTGGCCGAGGGCGTGGAGACGCAGCGCCAGCGCGCGTTGCTGGCGGCGGCCGGTTGCGACTGCGGGCAAGGCTATCTGTTCGCGCGCCCCATGGCGGCGCCGGATCTGGAGGCCAGCCTGCGCCGCGCCCGGCATTGACGGCGGCGCCGCCGCCGTGGGGGCCGCGTTCAGGAGAACTGCAGCAGTTCGCCGTCCGGATCGAACGCGAGGAAGCGCTCCATGCGGCCTTGCTGGATCGCCTGCACCATGTCCTTCAGCGCGCCCTCGGTTTGGCGCGCATCCGGCAACTGGCCGGCGCTGCCCGACAGGCTGGTGACAAGCACCACGTCCCACGGCGCCCCCATGGCGCGCGACTCGGCCGCGAGGTTGGCGAAGGTGTCGAGTTCCCCCACCTGCTTGTCCACGCACATCACCGGGGTGAGCGTGCCGCGCCGTGGCGCGTCGACGTTGGCCGGGTCGATGGCCTCGTATTCGGCGCGGGTGAAGGTAAACAGCAGGCGCTGGGGTTCCGCTTGCAGCGCGGCGGCCGATAGCAGGTCGGTAAAACTGGCGATATTCACGGGTGTTCCCTTTCGTTGTACTGGCGCGCCGCGACAAAATGATCCGACACGGGGATCGTGCGTGCGCGCCAGCCGTATGTATAACCCGGCGCGGCCGGCGTGGCCATCGGCGCGAGTGGCTAGCGGGCCTAGTCCTTTTGGCCGAGGGCCGTCACGGAAATCCTTGAGGCACATCATATTGTTTGCGCGTGCCGATCCGGACAATGGTGGCTGGTACGGACCAGTGCGAGCCGCCGTGTGCAAGGAGAGGTTACACCATGTTGTCGAGTAAGCGCCATTATCTGAGCGTGGCCACCCAGGCGGTGGCGCTGGCGGGTCTGCTGCGGGTGCTGTTGCTGGCGCCGTCGCTGCAGCCGGCCGATGCGGACGCGCAGCCGGCGCCGCCGCCGTCCGCCGGGGCCGCCGCGTGCGCCACGGCGCCGGCCGGCCAGATCCAGTACGACCAGGGCCGCCCGGTGTTCTACTGCTCGCTGTCGGCCATGTTCGCGATGCTGGCGTCGGTGGAGCAACCGGGCTTCGTGCGGGCCAGCTTTGTCCAGGACGCGGGCGCGCCGCAGGTCGGCACGGCGGGCTGGGTCGCGGCGCCCAGGGCCACCTACGTGCTGCGCAGCCTGGCGGGCCAGGGGCAGGGCAGCGTGGCCGCCTTCGCCTCGCCCGGCCACGCCCGGGCCTACGCGCGCGCCGGCGGCGGCCGGCTGCTGTCCTACCAACAATTGCTGTCGGCGGCCAGCAACATCGCTGTCACGGAATCCATCGCCGGCCTAGTCACAAAGGCCTAAGCGGCCTAGTCCTTCTCGCCCCGCCCGCAAGACTTCTTGCCGATTCACACTAAACAGCCCCCTGCGTAGACTGCATGGTATCGACGGCCTCACGCATGTTGCGTGAGGAGGTGTTTAGTTCCTGGTACCGCACAGGGTGCAAGTGAGGAGGCAGCATGAGTCATTTTCTGGATCGCCTGAAATTCTTCAGTAAAACAAAATCGACGTTTTCCGACGGCCACGGGGCAGTTGTCCACGAGGACCGGACCTGGGAGAACGCCTACCGCCAACGCTGGCAGCATGACAAGATCGTGCGTTCCACGCACGGCGTGAACTGCACCGGCTCCTGCAGCTGGAAGGTGTATGTGAAGAACGGGTTGATCACGTGGGAAACCCAGCAGACCGATTATCCGCGCACGCGGCCCGATCTGCCCAACCACGAGCCGCGTGGCTGCCCGCGCGGCGCCAGCTATTCCTGGTACGTGTATTCGGCCCAGCGCGTCAAGTACCCGATGGTGCGCGGCCGCCTGATGGACATGTGGCGCGAAGCGCGCAAGACCATGGACCCGGTCACGGCCTGGGACTACATCAGCCAGAACCCCGAGCGCGCCAACCAGTACAAGTCCGTGCGCGGCCTGGGCGGCTTCGTGCGCGCCGACTGGGACACCTGCAACGAGATGATCGCTGCCGCCAACGCGTTGACGATCAAGAAATACGGCCCTGACCGCATCGTCGGCTTCTCGCCGATCCCCGCCATGTCCATGGTCAGCTACGCGGCCGGTACCCGCTACCTGTCGCTGATCGGCGGCGTGGCCCTGAGCTTCTACGACTGGTACTGCGACCTGCCGCCAAGCAGCCCGCAAGTGTGGGGCGAGCAGACCGACGTGCCCGAATCGGCCGACTGGTACAACTCCACCTTCCTGATGGTGTGGGGCTCGAACGTGCCGATGACCCGCACCCCCGACGCCCACTTCTACACGGAAGTGCGCTACAAGGGCACCAAGACGGTGGCCGTGTCGTCCGACTTCGGCGAAATGGCCAAGTTCGGCGACATCTGGCTGGCGCCGAAGCAGGGCACCGACGCCGCGCTGGCGATGGCCATGGGCCACGTGATCCTGAAGGAATTCCACACCGAAGGCCAGTCCCAGTACTTCAAGGACTACGCCAAGCAATACACCGACTTCCCGATGCTGGTGCTGCTCAAGGAGCAGAACGGCACGCTGGCGCCCGAGTACTTCCTGCGCGCCTCGCACCTGGCCAACAACCTGGACGAAACCAACAATCCAGAATGGAAAACGCTGCTCATCGACGACGCCAGCGGCGAGATCGTTGCGCCGGCCGGCTCGATCGGCTTCCGTTGGGGCGAGGACGGCAAGTGGAACCTGGAGATGAAGCAGGGCGGCAACAACAAGCCGGTCGATCCGCGCCTGTCGCTGATCGGCTGCGCTGATGAAGTGGTGTCCGTGGGCTTCGCCTACTTCGGCGGCAAGGACGCCAGCGATCTGCTGATGCGCAACGTGCCCGTCAAGCGCATCACGCTGGCCGACGGCAGCACCGCGCTGGTCGCCACCGTGTTCGACTTGACCATGGCCAACTACGGCATCGACCGTGGCCTGGGCGGCGGCAATGTCGCCACCAGCTACGCCGACGACGTGCCTTACACCCCTGAATGGCAGGTCAAGCACACCGGCGTGAAGGCGGCCGACGTGATCACCGTGGCCCGCCAGTTCGCGCAGAACGCCGACCAGACCCGCGGTAAGAGCATGGTCATCGTGGGCGCCGCGCTGAACCACTGGTACCACATGGACATGACATACCGCGGCATCATCAACATGCTGATGATGTGCGGCTGCGTCGGTCAATCGGGCGGCGGCTGGGCGCACTACGTGGGCCAGGAAAAGCTGCGTCCGCAGACCGGCTGGACCCCGCTGGCGTTCGCCCAGGACTGGAACCGTCCGATGCGCCAGATGAACGGTACCTCGTTCTTCTACGCCCACACCAGCCAGTGGCGCCACGAGAAGCTGCACACCGAGGAGATCTCGTCGCCGACGGCCGGCGCCGATGTCGCGCCGATGACGCTGCTCGACTACAACGCCAAGGCCGAGCGCATGGGCTGGTTGCCTTCCGCGCCGCAGCTGGAAACCAATCCGCTGGAAGTGGTGCGCGCCGCCGCGGCGGCAGGCCAGGATCCGGCCGCCTACGCCGTGCAGCAGATCAAGGACGGCAAGCTGAACTTCTCCTGCGACGACCCGGACAATCCGGCCAACTTCCCGCGCAATATGTTCGTCTGGCGCTCCAACATCCTGGGCAGCTCGGGCAAGGGCCACGAGTACTTCCTCAAGTACCTGCTGGGCACCCAGAACGCGCTGATGAGCGACGAGGCCGATTGCATCAAGCCGCGCGACGTGAAAGTGCGTCCGGCCGTGGAAGGCAAGCTCGATCTACTGGTGGTGCTGGACTTCCGCATGTCGACCACCTGCCTGTACGGCGACATCGTGCTGCCGACGGCCACCTGGTACGAGAAGGACGACATGAACACGTCCGACATGCACCCGTTCATCCACCCGCTGTCGGAAGCCGTGCAACCGCTGTGGCAATCGAAGTCGGACTGGGAGATCTACAAGGGCCTGGCCAAGAAGTTCTCGGAAATCGGCGGCGCCGCGCTGGGCACCCAGAAGGACCTGGTGCTCACCCCGCTGCTGCACGACACCCCGGGCGAACTGGGTCAACCGTTCGATCCGAAGGACTGGCGCGCCGGCGAGTGCGAGCCGATCCCCGGCAAGACCATGCCGAGCATGACCGTGATCGAGCGCGATTACACCCAGATCTACAAGAAGTTCACCTCGATCGGCCCGCTGCTCGAGAAGATCGGCAACGGCGGCAAGGGCATCAGCTGGAAGACCGGCCACGAAGTGGACGTGCTGCGCGGCGTGAACCGCACCGTGCTGGAAGAGGGCATCTCGCAAGGCCAGCCACGCCTGGAAACGGCCATCGACGCGGCGGAGATGATCCTGTCGCTGGCGCCGGAAACCAACGGCCACGTGGCGGTCAAAGCCTGGGATGCGCTGTCCAAGATCACGGGCCGCGACCACACCCACCTGGCGCTGCCACGCGAGCATGACTCGATCCGCTTCCGCGACGTGCAGGCCCAGCCCCGCAAGATCATCTCCTCGCCCACCTGGTCGGGTCTGGAGTCGGAAGAGGTCAGCTACAACGCCTGCTACACCAACGTGCATGAACTGATCCCATGGCGCACGCTGACGGGCCGCCAGCAGTTCTACCAGGATCACCTGTGGATGCGTGATTTTGGCGAAGGTCTGTGCGTCTACAAGCCGGCCATCAACACCAAGACCACGGCCGCCATGCTGGGCGCCAAACCGAACGGCAACAAGGAGATCGCGCTCAACTGGATCACGCCGCACCAGAAGTGGGGTATCCACTCCACCTACTCGGACAACCTGCGCATGCTCACGCTGTCGCGCGGCGGCCCGCACGTGTGGCTGTCGGAGATCGACGCGAAGGCGGCCGGCATCGTGGACAACGACTGGATCGAGGTGTTCAACGTGAACGGCACCCTGACGGCGCGCGCCATCGTCAGCCAGCGGGTACCGGAAGGCATGACGCTGATGTACCACGCCCAGGAGAAGATCATCAACGTCCCTGGCGCGGAAACGTCGGGCAAGCGCGGTGGTATCCACAACTCCGTCACGCGGGCCGTCACCAAGCCGACCCACATGATCGGCGGCTACGCCCAGCTGTCGTATGGCTTCAACTACTACGGCACGGTCGGCTCCAACCGCGATGAGTTTGTGTTGGTCCGCAAGATGGATAAAGTCGATTGGCTGGAAGGCCCATTGTCCTCCAAGGCCTGAAACCGTCAACGATAGCGAGGTAAAAACATATGAAAATCAGAGCGCAAATCGGCATGGTGCTGAATCTGGACAAGTGCATCGGTTGCCACACTTGTTCCGTCACCTGCAAGAACGTGTGGACCAGCCGCGACGGCGTGGAATACGCATGGTTCAACAACGTGGAAACCAAACCCGGCATCGGCTATCCGAAGCAGTGGGAGAACCAGGACAAGTGGAACGGCGGCTGGCGCCGCACCGCGGCCGGCAAGATCGAGCCGCGCCAGGGCAGCCGTCTGAAGATCCTGGCCAACATCTTCGCAAACCCGAACCTGCCCAACATCGACGAGTACTACGAGCCGTTCACCTACGACTACGAGCACCTGCAGCACGCGCCGCTGTCGCAGACGCCGCCCACCGCGCGTCCGATCTCCGTCATCACCGGCAAGAAGATGGACAAGATCGAATGGGGCCCGAACTGGGAGGACGACCTGGGCGGCGAGTTCGCCCAGCGCAGCCAGGACAAGCTGTTCGACAACATGCAGAAGGAGATGTACGGCACCTTCGAGAACACCTTCATGATGTACCTGCCGCGCCTGTGCGAGCACTGCCTGAACCCGACCTGCGTGGCCTCGTGCCCGTCCGGTTCCGTGTACAAGCGCGAGGACGACGGCATCGTGCTGATCGACCAGGACAAGTGCCGCGGCTGGCGCATGTGCATCTCCGGCTGCCCGTACAAGAAGATCTACTACAACTGGTCTTCGGGCAAGGCCGAGAAGTGCACGTTCTGCTACCCCCGTATCGAAGCAGGCCAGCCGACCGTGTGCTCGGAAACCTGCGTGGGCCGGATCCGCTACCTGGGCGTGCTGCTGTACGACGCCGACAAGATCGAGTCGGCGGCCTCGGTGGCCGACGAGCGCGACCTGTATCCGTCGCAACTGGGCCTGTTCCTGAACCCGCACGATCCGGAGATCATCGCCGAGGCGCGCCGCCAGGGCATCCCCGATTCGTGGCTGGAGTCGGCCAAGCGTTCGCCCGTCTACAAGATGGCGGTGGAATGGAAGGTGGCGTTCCCGCTGCACCCGGAATACCGCACGCTGCCGATGGTGTGGTACATCCCGCCACTGTCGCCGATCCAGGCCGCGGCCGAATCGGGCCAGCTGGGCAAGAACGGCATCCTGCCGGACACCAAGAGCCTGCGCATCCCGGTGCAGTATCTGGCCAACCTGCTGACGGCCGGCGACCAGGTGCCGGTGCTGAAGGCGCTGGACCGCATGCTGGCCATGCGTGCCTATATGCGTGGCAAGAGCGTGGAAGGGGTGGAAAACCTGGAGCCGCTCAAGCAGGTCGGTCTGGACAAGCACATGGTGGAGGACATGTACCACATCATGGCGATCGCCAACTACGAGGACCGCTTCGTGATCCCGAGCAGCCACAAGGAAATGGCCGAGGACAGCTTCAACGAGAAGGGCAGCTGCGGCTTCAGCTTCGGCAACGGTTGCTCGGACGGCGTGTCCGACCACAGCCTGTTCGGCAAGAAGAAGCAGGGTTCGACCATCTTCATGCAGATGCCGAAGTCGCGCAAGAAGAAGGAAGTGCTCGACGTCTGATGACGCGGTCCGCTTAGCCCACCAAGGAATGAAGATGAAAAGCTATCAAGTCTTATCCGCGCTGCTGCTCTACCCGGAGCAGGAATTGTGCGACGCCCTGCCGGAACTGCGGCAGGCGCTGGCCGACCGGCCCGAATGGCAGGCCAGCCTGGCCGGCCTGTTCGAGCACCTGGCCAGCACCCCGCTGATCGATCTGCAACAGCAGTACGTGGCCACGTTCGACCGCAATCCGTCGCACTCGCTGCACCTGTTCGAGCACATCCACGGCGAGTCGCGCGACCGCGGCCAGGCCATGGTCGACCTGCTTGCCGAATACCGCAAGCACGGGCTGGACATGGTCGGCAACGACCTGCCGGACTATGTGCCGCTGTTCCTCGAATTCCTGTCGCAGCAGGAGCGCGACGAAGGTCTGCGCCTGCTGGGCGACGCGGTCCACGTGCTGGCCTACATTGGCCGCAAGCTGAAGGCCAACGCCAACCCGTACGCCGTGCTGTTCGACCTGCTCGAGGCCGACAGCCCGGTGCCGGCCGAGGAACTGGCCGAGCCGCCCATCCGCGACATGGACGAGGCGCTCGAGACCTTCGGCCCCGGCGTCGATGGCGTCGAGCCGCTGCTCCAGACCTCGCTGGCCAGCGGCCCGCAACCGATTAACTTTTATCCCAAGGCTGCGGCTGCCGCGCCGCAGCGTGCCTGAAGGAGACTGCAGTGAACTATTTACATCAATTCGTGTTCGGGATCTATCCCTACATCGCGCTCGCGATCTTCCTGCTCGGTAGCCTGATTCGCTTCGACCGCGAACAGTACACCTGGAAGTCCGAGTCCAGCCAGACCCTGCACACGGGCGCCCTGCGCCTGGGCAGCCCGCTGTTCCACGTGGGCGTGCTGGGCCTGTTCTTCGGCCACGCGGCCGGTCTGCTGACCCCGGTCGCCGTGTGGGACGCGCTCGGCGTCGAACACGGCACCAAGCAGCTGATCGCCATGACGGCCGGCGGCATCATGGGCTCGTGCGCCATGATCGGCCTGCTTCTGTTGCTGGCGCGCCGCTTCTCGAACGAGCGCGTGCGCGCCGTCACCACCTTCAAGGACAAGATCGTGCTGCTGTGGATCCTGGTGACGCTGACCCTGGGCCTGATCTCGATCGGCGCCTCGGCCTCGCACATGGACGGCCACATGATGGTCCTGCTGATGACCTGGGCCCAGCACGTGGTGACCTTCCGCGGCGACGCGGCCGGCTTCATCGAAACGGCGCCGCTGATCTTCAAGCTGCACCTGTTCATGGGCATGTCGCTGTTCGTGATCTTCCCGTTCACCCGTCTGGTGCACGTGTGGAGCGGCTTTGGCGCCGTCGGCTATCTGGGCCGCGCCTTCCAGCTGGTCCGCACCCGTTAATTTCGCAGGAGTCTAAACATGGGTATCGCCGTCAACGGAATCGAGGTCAGCGACCTCGCCATCGAGCAGGAACTGCCGCACCACCAGGACGCGGCCAATCCCCTGAAACAGGCCGTGCACGAAGTGGTGCTGCGCCAGATGCTGCTGCAGGAGGCCGACCGCCTCGGCATCGCGGGCGAGACGGACGACGCCCGTGTGGAAGCGCTGTTCGAGCGTGAAGTGAAGGTGCCGGAAGTGGACGAGGCCGCGTGCCGCCGCTACTACCAGAGCCAGATCGAACGCTATTCGAGCGGCGCGCTGGTGGAGGCGCGCCACATCCTGTTCCAGGTTACGCCGAGCGTGCAACTGGAGCTGGTGCGCAGCACGGCCGAGCTGATCCTGGCCGAGTTGCAAGCCAACCCCGACCGTTTCGACGAACTGGCGCGCCAGTACTCGAACTGCCCGTCGGGCGCCGTGGGCGGCAACCTGGGCCAGCTGGCACGCGGCCAGTGCGTGCCCGAATTCGAACAGCTGCTGTTCCGCATGGCGCCGGGCGAACTGGCCGGCCGTCTGCTGGAGACCCGTTTCGGGCTGCACATCGTGCAAGCGATGCGCCGCATCGAAGGGGAGGCGCTGCCGTTCGAGGCCGTGCACGCCCAGATCGCCGACGAGCTGGGACGCCAATCGTGGCAGCGCGCGCTGCACCAGTACCTGCACATCCTGGTGGGGCAGGCCGACATCGAAGGCGTGGAACTGGAAGGGGCCGACTCGCCGCTGGTGCAATAAGGCCGGCGCAAACAAAAACCGGGGTCAGGTCATACCAATTGGCAAGATGCGCGCATCTTGCCAATTGGTATGACCTGACCCCGGTTTGCTTTTGGGGCGATCAGGCCAGGTCGGTGGCGTGGAGCTGGGCGGCGTTGACGCCGACCAGCGTGGCCAGGTGCACCAGTTCGCGGGCGTCGACCTGGTGGTTGCCATTGGCGTCGGCCGTGGTGGCGCCGGTGGCGCCGGCGCCGAAGCGCCACGCTTCCATGTTGCCGCCGCTGTCCTGGCCGATGAAGGTGATGTGCCCGGCCGCCGTGCCGGCCGCCGCGTACGCGGCGTTGATGGCGGCCGCCGCCGCGCCCGCGCTGCCGTCGCCCAGGCTGCCCACCTGGATCACATAGCCCAGGCCGGCGTTGAGCGCGGCGCCGTCGATCCGGCTGGCCGTTGCGCTGAGCAGGGTCGGCTGGCCCTGGGCCAGGTGCAGCGTGGCGCCGCCGCCGGGCGCGAAATTGATCACCAGGGTGTCGCTGCCATCGAGCAGGTCCAGGTGGTCGGCGCCGTTCATGTGGACCGTGTTGCCGGTGCCGTCGATGGCGATGGTGGCGTGGCCACCGCTGTAGATCTGGTTGTCGTCGCCATGTCCGGCCAGCTGGTCGACCGTCGAGGACAGCACGATGCTTTGCGCCGTCACGCCTTGCGCCAACGTCAGCGTATGGCCGGCCAGGCTAATGCCGCCGGCCGCCACGCCCGTGCCGATGGTGGCGGCGGCGATCAGTCCCGTGTTCAGGTAGCCGTTGGCCAGACCCTGGCTGAGCACCGTGGTGGCCGGCAGCAGGGTGGCGCTGTCGGCGTAGCCGCCCTGGTTGGTGTCGATCAGCCAGCCATTCTGGTGGCCCGGCGCGGCATGGGTGTTGCTCTCGTCCTCGGGGCTGAGTGCGAACGATACCAGCACGTCGGCCCGGCTGCCGCCGTTGGACAGGCGGTCCAGCCAGTAGTGGAGGCCGCCGGCGTCGGGCGCGCGGTGCAGCACGTTCTGGTACAGCGCGGTCACGAAGGCCTGGTCGGCCGCGCCACCCTGGTCGGCGGGGCTGGCGGCGGCCGGGAAGCGCAGCTGGAATTCGTGCGAGGCGATGAACGAGGCCGCGATGTCGGCCAGCCCCGCGCCGCCGCCGCGGATGGCCTCCCAGTATTCCAGGCCACCGAGGTCAGGCAGGCGGCCCAGCGCGGCGACGTACAGTTCGGCCACGGCCGCGTTGTGGGCGTCGGCGACGAAGTACATATTCGGGTAATTGCCGCCGGCGTCCGTCGCCGCGCCGTTGAAGACGATGTAGGCGGCGCCGTGGATGGCCACGCTCTTGTTGTAGTCGGCGTCGCCGGCGGCGATGTTCTTCAGTTCCAGCTGGCCGCTGCTGTCGAGGCGCACGGCGTAGTGGTCGCGCGCGCCGTCGAGCACGACGGCGTGGTGGCCCTGGCCCAGCGTGGCGTTCTGGAAGCCGATGACGGTGTTGGCCTGGCCGGCCGCCGCGCGGCCATCGGCCGACGGATAGAACTGGACGTCGGCGCCGCGCATGGCGTCCTGCTGCAGCACGAAGCGGGCCGCGGCGGCGCTGACGCCGGCCACGGCGAGCTGGTACGGGCTGCCGATGGCGCGCAGCAGGGCGCCATTGTCCACCAGCTCGGATGGTGTCAGGTTCAGCACCGGCGTGCCGCCGTCGCTCAGCGTCAGGCCCGACAAGCGGCCCTGCGCGGCCAGCGCCTGCAGCGCGGCCAGGTTGGCCTGCACCTGGGCCGCGCTGTCGCGGATGGTGAAGTCCGCTTGTGGGTAGTGGGGGGCCAGCGTGGCCGCGTCAGCCGCGTGGGCGCCGGTCACGGCCAGCGTGTAGTCGCCCGCCAGCCTGGCCAGCGCGTCGCCGTCGCCATGCAACTGGGCGGCGCTGAGGGTCAGGGTGGCGCCGCTGTCGGTCAGCGCGATGGCCGACAGTTTGCCGGCCGCCGCCAGCGCCTGCAGCGCATCGAGACTGGCGTTGACGTGGGCCGCGCTGTCGCTGATCGTGTAGCTCAGGGCGACGGCGCTGCTGGCGCTGGCCGCCAGCACGGCGGCCACGCTGTCCTGCACCGCCACATGGTAGTCGCCGGCGATCAGCTTCAGGGCGGCGCTGTCGGCGGCCATCTGGGTGCCGGTGATGGCCAGTACCGGCGCGCTGTCGGTCAGCGTGATGCTGCTCAGCTTGCCGGCGGCGGCCAGCGTCTGCAGGGCGTCGAGATTGGCGGCGATGTCGGCCGCGCTGCCACGGAAGCTGGCCGCGTCCAGGTAGCCGAGCCAGGTGGTGCTTAGCGCGCCGGCGTCCTGCGCCGCGGCGTCCGTCAGCCGCAAGCTGTAGTTGCCCGTCATGGCGGCGTACACGCCGCGCCAGGCGTCGAACTGCTCCCCGGTGAGGCTGTGCACTTGCGCGACGTCGTCGCTGACCCGGATCGTGTCGAGCGTGCCGGCGCGCAGCAGCGTGCGCAGGCCGTCGAAGTTGCTGAAGATGGCGTCGCCGTGGTCGGCCACGCTGCCGATGGTGGCGAACTGGCCGTTGGCATAGGCTTGCAGCGCATGGGCGACGTCGCTGACGCCGACATCGATGGTGACGTCCTGGATCGCGCCCCAGCCGCCGCCATGGTAGGCGTTGACCTGCAGCTTGACCGCGCCGGCGCTATTCGGCATCCGGTAGGTGACCAGGGCCAGGTCGGCCCCGTAGATCTCGTACTGGCCCGGTTTGGCATTGTTCCACAGGTTGTGGGCGCCATGCAGGTCGAGCGTGCTGCCGTTGTCGGGCAGCAGCACCTCGTAGTACACCCGGCTGTCGTTGGCGCCGTCGAGCTGGAACAGGCTGGCGATGCTGACGTTCTCGCCGGCGCTGGCGCTCAGGTGCGCTTTGGGCACGGTGATGGTGTCGGCGCCGGTGTCGTCGAAGATCCATTCGATGTTGGCCGCCGCGCTCCATTGCTGGCCCAGCAAGGCCTGGATCGACAGCACGCCCTTGCCGTCCGTGGCCGGCGCGGTGAACTGCAGCTTGGCCAGGTCGGTGGCGGCGACCACCACGTCGCCGGCCGCGGTTTGTTCGGGCGTGGCCAGGTTGACGGCGCCATGCAGCTCGAGCCTGCCGCTGCCGGCCGCGTGGAACAGGTAGCGGCTGACCGTGAGCGCGTCGGGATTGAAGACGGTGAACAGCGGCGCCACGGCCACCGAGGCCGCCAGGCTCAGTTGCTGCGTGGCGGTGAGGGCCTGGATCGCCGGCAGCGACGTCGACGTGGCGACGGCCACGGCGCCGCCCTCGGCGGCCATCTGGTCCATCGATATTTCGAACTGGGCGGTCCAGTTCTGGTCGCTGTAGTTGTCGCCCCAGGGATTGCGCACGATGAACTTGTCGGTGTTGCCGTCGTAGCCCAGCACCGCGAACGCGTGCCAGCCGACCAGCTCGATCATGCCGCTGTTGCTGTAGGTGTCGGACGCGCTCTTGGCCGTCTCCAGGATCACGTCGCGGTGCTCGGCCAGCGCCTGCACCAGCGTCGCTTTGCGGCTGGCCCAGTCGCTGTCGGACGTGCGGTAGTAGGTGACACTGGCATTGTTCATGGCGGGCAGCACGATGCTGCTGATGTTGCCGTCGATGTTCTCGTAGCTGTTGACGGACGGATGGCCCACCTGGCCCGTCTCGCTCAGTTGCGCGTAGGCTTTTTCCAGCAGCGGCACCCACAGCGACTTGTCCTGATTCAGCGCGTCGCGGGCGTAGACCTGCTTGCCGTAAGCGTCGACCGGCAGCTCGCGGTCCACCGTGACCCAGACTTCATTGCCGCCCAGGTAAAAGCGCACGCCGTAGCTGCCATTGCCGTTGTCCACGATCATGGACCGGAGCAGGTCGCGGTGGTTGTTGACCATTTCGATCAGGCTGGCGCAGACGACGCAGTCGCCCAGCGAGCCCTGGGCCACATCGCCGATCGCGGCGGCGCCATCCGCGCCAAACAGCAGGCCGCTGGCGGTCGCGTAATGGGGCTGGGTGACGACCGTGCTCTTGTTGTCCGGCACCAGGGTCGGGTCGGGCATGTCGGTGCCCAGGAACCATTTCGAGATCAGTTCGTTGAGCTGGGTGACGCTGCTGTCGGCGCGCAGGTTGCCCAGTGTCGCCGAGTTCGCACTGCCGCCGTGCCAGGCGATATTGGCCGGGTTGCCCTGCACCAGTTGGGTGAAGATGTTGGCCACGTAGCTGGTGGCCGCCACGCCGTTGTTGAGATGGCCCGCCACCGTCTGCAGCGCCTGGAACTCGGCCGCCGTGAAAGTGCCATCGGCGGCGGTGTCGTTGAGCACGCGCAGCGCCTCGTTGTAGCTGAGCGCACCATCGGTGGCGGCGTTGGCCAGGTCGTCGCGCACGCCGTTGTCGGCGAGGGCGGAAATCCAGTCGGTGGTGGCGGTTGGGGTCAAACGAAGCTCCTTGGATGAACGGCTTGCGCGCGGATGCGCAAGGGGGCGTGGTATTGCCTGCAGTAAATAATATATTATTATGCAACTTATTGCAATGATGTAAGACAATTTTGCATGCCAACTTGATAAAACTAGTGCTTATGGACTAGGGCGCCTAAGTCGTCATGGCCATCGGCAAACGCGGGGCGGACCGCTACAATTTCTCCATTGATCATGAATGGGAGTTTGCGATGCTAAGCGACCGCTTTGGTCGGTCCATCGACTACCTGCGCGTCTCCGTGACGGACCGTTGCGACCTGCGCTGCACGTATTGCATGCCCAAGGATTTCAAGGGTTTCGAGGATCCGCCCGACTGGCTGAGCTTCGATGAGCTGGAACGGGTGGTGGGCGCCTTCGCCCGGCTCGGCACGCGCCGGGTGCGCCTGACGGGCGGCGAGCCGCTGATGCGCCGCCACCTGCCGCAGCTGGCCAGCCGCCTGTCGGCCTTGCCGGGCCTGCAGGACCTGTCGCTGTCGACCAACGCCACCCAGCTGGCGCGCCACGCGGGCGCGCTCAAGGCGGCCGGCGTGAGCCGCATCAACGTCAGCCTCGATTCGCTGGACCGCGACTGCATGGCCCGCATCACGGGCCGCGACAGCCTGCCGCAGATCCTGGCCGGCCTGCAGGCGGCCAAGGAGGTCGGCTTCGCGCCCATCAAGATCAACATGGTGGCCATGCGCGGCGTGAACGACCAGGAGATCGACGCGATGGTGGAGTTCTGCCTCGAACACGCGTTCGTGCTGCGCCTGATCGAGGTCATGCCGATGGGCGCCACCGGCAAGGACGCGTCCTACCTGGGGTTGGAGACGGTGCAGCGCCACCTGCGCGAGAAGTTCGGCCTGGTGCCGCAGGCGCTGGAGCTGGGCGGCGGGCCGGCCCGCTACCTGGCCACGCCGGACGGGCGCAGCAGCATCGGCTTCATCACGCCCATGTCGCAGCATTTCTGCGCCACCTGCAACCGGGTGCGGCTGGCCGTGGACGGCACCTTGTACCTGTGCCTGGGCCAGGAGGAGAAATTCGAGCTGCGCCCGCTGCTGCGCGGCGGCGCCAGCGACGCGGAGCTGGAGCAGGCGATCCGCGCAGCGATCGAACTGAAACCGCAGCAGCATGATTTCGGCCGCCAGCCGGAAAAGATCATCCGCTTCATGTCGCAGACGGGCGGCTGAGGGGGATTGACAGGCGCGTACGGGAGATCAGGAAACAAGAGCGCGTGTATACTTGGCCGGGCCCGCCGCGATGGCGGCCGTGCCGATAGAGGAGATGGAATGAAACAGACTGTGGACCAGGGCCGGGCCCGGGCGCATCGCGCTCCGGGCGCTTGGTCGTGCGCGCGCGAAGGACAACGATGATGGGCACCCCGCACCTGTTCGCCGCCTGGCAGAAGCTGTCGACCAAGATCGTGGGCGTGCTGCTCAGTTTTCTGGCCGTGGCGCTGATGGTGATCGGCTCGACGCTGTTCCTGTCCTGGCAGCTCGAAGGCAGCGCGGCCGCCATCAACGTGACCGGCAGCCTGCGCATGAACAGCTACCGGCTCAGCTTCGTGGTGGGCGAGCTGGCCGACACCGAGGGCCGCGCCGCCGCGCGCGACGAGGCGCGCTACCAGCTGGCGGCCATCGAGCAGACCCTGCAGCAGCTGCGCCAGGGCGATCCGCAGCGGCCGCTGTTCCTGCCGCCGTCGTCCACCATCCGCGACGCCTTCGCCACCGTCAACCAGCGCTGGCACGACACGGTGCAGCCGGCCGCGCTGGCGCTGCTGGCGCGCGAGGACGTGCGCGCGGCCGACGCGCGCACCTTCCACACCCAGGCCGAACGCTTCGTGGTCCAGGTCAACGGCCTGGTGCAGCTGATCGAGCAGGACAGCGAACAGCGCACGTTCTGGCTGCGCGCGTCGCAGCTGCTGCTGCTGGGGCTGGCCATGGTGGGCACGGTCAGCATCATCTACCTGATGTTCAACCTGATCGTCAATCCCGTCACCAGCCTGCAGGAGGGCATGGACCGCATGCGCGAGCAGGACTTCGAGGTGCGGCTGGCGGTCGACACCCAGGATGAGTTCGGCCAGCTGGCGCAGGGCTTCAACCTGATGGCCGACAAGCTGCAGGGCCTGTACGGCAACCTCGAGCAGCTGGTCCAGACCAAGACGGCGGCGCTGGAGGACCAGAACCGCGAGCTGGCCCTGTTGTACGACAGCGCCGCCTTCCTGCAGCAGCCGCAGCCGGCCGAGTCCATGTGCGACGGCTTCCTGAAGCGCATCAGCGCCTACTTCCACGCCGACGGCGGCTCGGTGCGCGTGCTCGACCCCATCCGCGGCAACCTGCACATGCTGGTCCACCATGGCATCTCCGACCAGCTGGTGCAGACCGAGCATTGCCTGAAGGTGGGCGACTGCCTGTGCGGCGAGGCCGTGGCCAAGAAGATCGCCGTGGTGCACGACCTGCGCCGCCTCGACGACAACCACACGCTGCAATGCCACCGCGACGGCTTCATCACCGTCTCCGTGTTCCACATCTACGCGCAGCGCCAGCACCTGGGCTTCTTCAACCTGCACTTCCGCAAGCCCGTGTCGTTCAACCAGCGCGAGACGGCCCTGCTGGAGACGCTGGGCCAGTTGCTGGGCACGGCGATCGAGAACCAGCGCCTGGCCGCGCGCGAGCGCGAGATGGCCATCTCGGAGGAGCGCAACCTGGTGGCCCAGGGCCTGCACGACAGCATCGCCCAGGGCCTGAACTTCCTCAACCTGCAGGTGCAGATGCTGGACCAGTCGGTGCAGGCCCAGCAGTTCGGCGACGTGGCCGAGATCGTGCCGCTGCTGCGCACGGGGGTGGAGGAGAGCTACCAGGACGTGCGCGAACTGCTGCACAATTTCCGCACCAAGCTCGAGCAGGGCAACCTGGTGGCGTCGCTGAAGACGACCATCGACAAGTTCCAGCGCCAGAGCGGCATCGAGGCGGTGCTGGTGGCCGACAGCGACGGTGCGCCGTTCCCCCGCGAACAGCAGCTACAATTGCTGTTCATCGTGCAGGAGGCGCTGTCGAACGTGCGCAAGCACGCGATGGCGAGCCGGGTCGAGGTGCGGCTGCAGGACCAGTACGACTTCGTGCTCAGCATCAGCGACAACGGCGCCGGCTTCGACACGGAATCGCTGCCCGGCAAGGGCGAGAGCCATGTCGGCATCCACATCATGCGCGAGCGCGCGCAGCGTATCCACGCCCAGCTGGCCGTCAGCTCCGTGGTCGGCGGCGGCACCACGGTCACGCTGCGCCTGCCGCGCCAGCAGCGCCGCGCGGCCTGAGCGCGCACCGGATCCATGACACCGAGAGATTCAACACAGAGAGGCAAAGCCACAATGGAAGCAAGCAGCAACCCGATCACCGTCCTGCTGGTGGACGACCACACCCTGTTCCGCAGCGGCATACGGCTGCTGCTGCAGCGCAACCCGGAGTTCGCCGTGGTGGGCGAGGCGGCCGACGGGGTGGAGGGCATCAAGCGGGCGCAGCAGCTCAAGCCCCAGGTGATCCTGCTGGACCTGAACATGCCCGGCATGTCGGGCGTGGAGACGCTGCAGCTGCTGTTGCAGGACTGCCCGGACAGCGCCGTCGTGATGCTGACCGTGTCCGAGGATGCGCACGACCTGTCGGTGGCGCTCAAGGCCGGCGCCTCCGGCTATCTGCTGAAGAACATCGACGCCGAGTACCTGACGCGGGCGATCCGGCGCGCGGCGGCCGGCGAGACGGTGGTGGCCGAGGCCATGACGGCCAAGCTGGTGGCCCAGCTGCATGGCGGCGGCGAGGCGCCGGTGGCGTCGGAGATCGACAAGCTGACGCCGCGCGAGAAGGAGATCCTGGCCTGCCTGGCGCGCGGCGAGAGCAACAAGCTGATCGCCCGTTCGCTGGACCTGGCCGAGAGCACGGTCAAGATCCACGTGCAGAATGTGCTGAAGAAGCTGAAGCTGAGCAGCCGCGTGCAGGCGGCCGTGTTCGCCGTCGAGCACCGTTTGCTGGGTGCCGGCGGCGAGCGGTAGGCAGGGGGGAAGGGCGGAACAGCGGGAATCTTGCCCGTCGTACCCGCGGCAGCGGGTAGCCATGGAACGCCAGCGTCACTACAGCGCTGGCGTGGCATGGGTTCCCGCCTGCGCGGGAACGACGATGGGCATGGTTTAACCGCCGCAGCAGCCGCCGCAGCAACCACCGGATTTTTCGGCCTGCGCGCCGGAGCGGGCCGTGTAGCCGGCGCGGGCCAGGCTGTTGATCAGGTAGGGCTGCGACGTGTGGCGCTCGTCGAACTTGAGGCTGGCCTCGCTGTTGAGCAGCGACACGCGCACGTCGCTGACGCCGGTGATGTTGTTGAGTACGAGCGTGACGAGGTCGGCGCAGGCTTCACCGTTCATGCCGTCGATTTTCAAAGTAGCGTTTTGCATGGCGAACTTCCTTCATAAGAAATCAGGGGACGTCGCGGACGATGTGGTTGACCGTGGCGCCGTCGGGAAGTTGTAGCGTAAGGGAACTGGCGCGCCGCGTCGATACGCGAACGGGCGTTGCGGCCGGTAAATTTGTTTTCCTTGATGCATATCATCCGCTCGCGCGCCCTGTCTTCACAAGGCTTGCGCCCGCGCACACAATGTGCGGGCCAGTCTGCAAAAGGGAGGCTGGCCGCGCGGGCGGACCTTCGGGGCCGGCGGCCCGCAACCTTAGCATCTGCGAGTATCGACTATGAGCCTGTTACACATCGACGAACCCCTGCCGGCCAGCACGCCGGCGCCGTGGCAAATGGCCCATCCGCTGTGGCGGATGGGCTTCCGTCCGTTCTACCTGCTGGCGGCCATGTTCGCCGCGCTCAGCATCCCGCTGTGGATCGCCCAGTATTTCGGCTGGCTGCACGCGGCCCGCATCGACATGGGCTGGCACATGCACGAGATGGTGTTCGGCATGGTGACGGCCGTGGTGATCGGCTTCCTGTTCACGGCGGCGCGCAACTGGACCGGCCTGTGGACGCCCGTGCGCGGCCATCTGGCGGCGCTGGCCGCGTTGTGGCTGGCCGGCCGGCTGGCCATGCTGTGGGCGCCCGCGCCCGTGGCGGCCGTGGTCGACTGGCTGTTCCTGCCGCTGGCCACCTGGCCGCTGTGGCGCGTGATGCGCCAGTCCAACAACAAGCGCAACTACTTCCTGGTTGGCCTGCTGAGCCTGCTGGCCGTGGCCAACGGCCTGTACCACCTGGCCACGCTGGGCGTGCTGGGGCTGGCCCAGGCCGTGCCGGTGCGGGCCGCCATCCTGGTGGTGGTGGTGATGGAGTCGGCCATCGCCACCCGCGTGCTGCCGATGTTCACCCGCAACGGCGCGCCCGGCACCGACCCGCTGGTGCGCCCGCTGCGCGACCGTATCTCGCTGGGCCTGCTGGCCGCCACCAGCCTGGCCTGGGTGGCCGGCCTGCCGGGCTGGCTGACGGCGCCGCTGGCGCTGGCCGCCGGCGCCCTGGTGCTGGTGCGCCTGGCCGGCTGGCAGCCGCACAAGGTGTGGCATGTGCCGCTGCTGTGGGTGCTGCACCTGGCGTACGCGTGGATCGGCGTGGGCTGCTTCCTGCTGGCCGGCGCCGCCCTCGGCTGGCTGCCCACCAGCGCCGCCTTCCACGCGCTGACGGTCGGTTCCATGACGGGCCTGATCATCGGCATGATCACGCGCACCACGCTGGGCCACACGGGCCGTCCGCTCAAGGCCGGACGCGCCGAGTTCGCCATGTTCGCGCTGATCCAGACCGGCGCGCTGGTGCGCGTGGCCGCCGCGCTGGCCACCGACGGCCTGCGCGACGCGGCGCTGCTGCTGAGCGCCGGCTGCTGGACGCTGGCCTTCGTGGCCTACGTGATCGTGTACCTGCCGTACCTGGGCAGCGCCCGGGTCGACGGCGCGGCCGGCTGATTTCGGCGATTCAAGCGGCGGCGTCCGGCGCCGGCGCCTCTGGCGGCGCCCGCTGCACCGAGCCGATCGCCATGCCGGGGTGGTAGAAGTGGTAGGCGCCGCGGCCGCTGGCCTTGGACACATACATGGCCGCATCGGCATGTTTGAGCAGGGTGGTCGCGTCGGCGCCGTCGCCCGGGTAGCTGGCGATGCCGATCGAGGCGCCCACCTCCAGCGTGTGGGCTCCCAGCACCATGGGCCGGCTTAGGCTCGACAGTAGCTTCTCGGCCAGGTTGACGTAGGTGACGCCGTCGTCCACCTGTTCCAGCAGGATCACGAATTCATCGCCGCCGATGCGGGCCACCGTGTCCGAATGGCGCACGGCCTGGCTCAGGCGCTGGGCCACCTGCTGCAACAGCTGGTCGCCGACGTCGTGGCCCAGGGTGTCGTTGATGGGCTTGAAGCGGTCCAGATCGATGAACATCACGCCCATGCCGCGCCCGTCGCGCTCGGCCACGCTGATGCCCTGACTCATGCGGTCGAGCAGCAGGGCGCGGTTGGGCAGGCCCGTGAGCGGATCATGGAAGGCCAGATGGCGCAGATGGGCGTCGCCGGCCCGCAATTCCGTCACATCGTTCGATACGCTCACGTAACGCAGCGGCTTGCCGCGCTCGTCGCGCACCAGCGAGATGCTGATCCACTCCAGATACGACTGGCCGTCCTTGCGCCGGTTCCAGATTTCGCCGCGCCAGTGTCCGGTGCTCGCCACTTGCTCGAACAGGGCGCGGTAGAAGGTGGCGTCGTGCCGGCCCGAGCGCAGCAGCCGGGGCGTGTGGCCCACCACTTCCGCCGCCTCGTAGCCGGTGACGGCCGTGAAGGCCGGGTTCACGGAGACGATGGTGCCGTCGATCTCAGTCACCATGACGGCATCCATCGTATGCCGGAACACGCTGCCGGCCAGCGACAGTTCGCGATTGGCGTCGCGCAGCGCGCGCTCGGCCCGCTCACGCGCGCGCACGCTGCGCAGGATCAGCCAGCCCATGGCCGCCAGCACCAGCGTGGTGGCCGCCATGGTCGCGAACGTGGCCTGGCGCTGGCGCTGGACGCCGGCCAGGATCTCATCGAGCGGCAGGGCGGCCACGAAGGTCAGCTGGAACTGGGGCAGCTTGCGGTAGCCGTACAGACGCGGCACGCCGTCGAGCACGGCCACGCGCCGGAAATTGCCCTGCGGCGCGGCGCCGGGCGCCAGGTAGGGTGCCGTGGGCAGGCTGCGGCCCATGTACTCGCGCCAGTCGGGCGCGCGCGCCATGATCTCGCCGCTGTCGCGCACCATCAGCGTCACGCCGCGGCGGCCCATGGACAGGGTGTCGTAGAAACGGCTGAACAACTCCGGCGCCACGGAGATGATGATCACGCCGTCGAACCGGCCGTCGCGCAGCAGCGGGCGGGTGAACTGCAGCGACCATTTGCCCGACACCCGCCCCAGCACGGGCTTGCTGATGAACAGCCGGCTGGCGCTGGCCTGCTGCTGGACCTTGAAGTGTTCGCGGTCGGCCAGGCTGACCCGCTCCTGGATGCGCTGGATCGACGAGTACACCATCAGGCCGTCCTTGTCGGCCACGGCCACCTGCAGCGCCACGTCGTCCAGGTCCTGCTGGTGGCGGGCGATGTCGGCCGCGAATTCATCGGGGCGCAAGGTCCAGGTGCGGGCCAGTTCCAGCAGGATCATGTCGATGCGTTTGATGGTCGACAGCGAGTTCTCCGCGTAGGCCTGGGCCAGCGCCCGCATCTCGACCTCGGCGCTGGCCGTGTCCAGTTGTTCGCGCCGGTCCAGCGCGACCAGCGCGAAACCCCACAGCGCGGCCAGCGCCACCAGCATGAACACGGCGAACTGCAGCCGCAGCGCGCCGGCGCCGTGCCCAAGGCGGTGCGCCTGACCGGGGTGCGGACGGTCGGGCGAGGACGGGGATGACGCGGCCATCTTGCTCCTTTCAGCGCCGGCGGGCCGGCGCCTGTCACCGCGCGGCCCGGCATGCCGGGCGCGACGATGTTGGATCATAGAAACTATTATTGCATTGCAAGCATCAATCGTACTGTTGAATTGTACTGGACACAATGATTTTCGGCGCGCGGATTGACTTCAGGGGCCGGTCGTGGGCGAAATTGTAACAGTGGCGGCCTGGCGGGGCTGTGGCGCGGGGGGCCGGCGCATGGCGGGGGCGGCCGGCGGTGGGGCAGTGGGGCGGTGCGGCGTGCCGGCGCCCGGAACCGGGTCCGGGCGGGAGGCGGGGCGGCGCGGGCCGCCCCGGATGGCTTACAGTTTGTAGACGGCTTGCAGCGACAGCGCGCGCGGCGCCATCGGCAGGTCGTGGGGCAGCGCCACGCCGGGCGCCAGGCTCGGCTCGCGCACGTCGGCGTCGAACAGGTTGCGCACCGAGAGCGTGAAGTTCCACTGCTCGCGGCCATGGCGCGTCGACAGGCTCAGGTCCACCGTCTTGTAGTCGGCGATGGGGACGCGCGTGTCGCCGGCCGCGCGGTGGCGGTCGGCCACCCAGTTCAGCTGCGTGCTGAGCAGGTAGGCGCCGGCCACCTGCCAGTCGGCGCGGCCGAACAGGTGGTGGTGCGGCGCGTAGCCGGCGTCGCGGCCGGTGGCCAGGTCGGTCGACTTCTGCCACGCGTAGTTGCCCAGCAGGCGCAGATCGCGGTTCACCGTCCAGCTCGATTCCAGCTCCAGGCCGTGGCCGGTCTGGTCGCCCGTGTTGGCGTAGGTGGCGCCGGTGCCGGCCACCGCGTTGGGCACGGTGCGGATGATGTCGCGCATGTCGTAGCGGTAGAAGGTGGCGTTGACCTGGGCGTCGGCGCGCGCCTGCCAGGCCAGCGAGGCCTCGGCCGTGCCGTTGGTCTCCGGCCGCAGGTTGGGGTTGCCCAGCGCGACGGGGTTGGTGATGCTGTAGCTCTCGTTGAACGAGGGCGCCCGGAACGCGCGGCCGTAGAGCAGCTTGGCCGTCAGGTCGAACGTGGCGTCCCACACCAGCGCCAGGCGCGGATTGGTGGTGCCGCCGGCGTCCGAGTAGCGGTCGTGGCGCACGCCGGCCGTCAGGTTCCAGTCCTTGGCGAAGTTCCATTCATCCTGCAGGTACACATAGTCGAGCCGGCGGTGCTGCGGGAAGATGAAGGGGTTGGTGTCGGAGAAATCGACCACGGCCGGCAGCGGGATCGGCATGCCGTTGGGCGCGTAGGTGAAGTTGCGCGTCTCGTGCGTGTGGTACATATTGAGGTCGTCGTGGCCGAGGCCGATCCGCACGCGGTGGCGGTCCACGCCGCTGTAGTCGGCGTAGGCGGCCAGCCGCACCTGGCGTTCGGTGGTGTCGGGCCCGCCCAGCATGCCGTCGGGGAAGGCGCCGCTCGGCAGCACCGTGCCCGGCGGCAGCAGCTGGAAGTCGACCGGGATCTGCTGCATGTACTGCAGCGTGTTGATGCTGGCGCCCAGGCCCCAGTCGGGACGGAACTGCGGATCGGCCCAGCTCAGGCCGGTCGTGATGCGTTCGCTCTTCTGCTTGCCCACGGGGTCGAGCGCCGAGGCGATGCCGGCGCCCGTGCCCAGGTCGTCGCGCAGCTTGTAGCCGAAGCGGGCCTTCCACTTGTCCAGGCCCAGTTCGAGGTTGGCGTCGACCGCCTTGTTGCCGACGTTGACGGGACCCGGCGCGTAGCTGGCGTGGGTGCCGAACAGGAGGTCGTTGCGGGTCTGGGCGTCGGCGTCGATGATGCTCTTGAAGCCGTCCGTCTGGCCGACGCGCACGAAGGCGGCCACGTCCACCGGACCGGCCTTGCCGCCGTGCTGCAGCCAGCCGTCGTAGGTGTGGAAGGCGCCCACGCGGGCGCCGATCTCCGTGCCGGCCACCTCGGCCGGGCTCTTGGTGATGATGTTGATCACGCCGGAGAAGGCGTCCGAGCCGTACAGGGCCGAGCCGGGGCCGCGGATGATCTCGATGCGGGCGATGTGCTCGACCGGATAGCCGCCCCACAGGTTGCCCTTGTTGCCCTGGTAGATGGTGGTGATGGGCACGCCGTTCTGCATCACCAGCAGCTGCGGCAGGTAGGCGCTGAAGATGCCGCGCACCACATACAGCGGCGAATAGTTGTTGGCGCTGCGGGCCACGTGGATGCCGGGCACCGTCTCCAGCACCTGGTCGAGGTCGGTCGCGCCCATGGCGGCGATGTCGGCCGCCGTGATCACCGAGGCCACGGACGGCGCGCGGCGCAGGGCCTGCACGTTGCCGGTGGCGATGCTGACGCTGTCGTTGTCGCCGTACACCAGCGTCAATTCCTCTTCCTCGCTGGACGGTTGCGCGTGGGCCAGGGCAACGGGAACGGTCAGGGCGGCTGCCAGGCAGAAACGGTACGCATGCGACGACTTCAAAATCGTGTCTCCTGTGGTGATGATTTTTTGCATTGTAGCGTGCCCCCATCGGCAAATGTTCAAAATATGCATCATCCGATGGCGGCGCCGGGCCACGGACGGCGCGCCAGACCGGCGTAGGCGACCGCGTCGCAGGGCGTGGCGAACAGCACGCCCTCGGGCTTTTCCGCCGCTTCCACCACGCAAGGCGGCATGCCTGCGAGGAAAGTGGGGATGCGCAGCAACTGGTATTCGCGCGCCGACAGGCCCATGTCGGCGATCAGGGCCGCATGCAAGGAAGCGTAGTTCATACGCAACTGTGGGTAGTGCGGAAGCAACACTTTCTCGACCTCGAACGCCAGCCGCACGTGCGGACCGTCGGCCAGACCGTGTTCGCGGGCCAGTTCCATGATCCACGGCAAGCGCTCGTCGGTCGCGTGGATCGGGCGGCCGTAGCCGTACACGCGCCGGGCCCTGGCCTCGGCCAGCACCAGCGGCGCCAGCGCCGCGCCGCCGTCCACGGCCGCGCGCATCGCCTGCAGGAAGGCGATGGCGCGCATGCCGGCCTGGCCGCCGTACACGGTGGCCTCCGACACGGCCAGCGCGGCCACGATGCCGAGGTTGGCGCTGCTGCGCGCGCTGCCGGCCAGCGCCGCCACGCGGTTGTTCCATAGGCGCGCGTCCGGATAGCTGGTGCAGACCCAGATCGCGTGCAGCATGGCCACCTGGGCCGGGGTCAGGCGCCGGCCCGTGATGCCGAACACGTACAGGTCCACCCAGTCCAGTTCGCGCAGGTCGCGGTGCAGGTCGTGGCCGCGGAAGATGGCGTGGCTGCCGGGGTAGCAGGCGCCCACGCCGGTGGCCAGGCGCCCGGCGTGTTCGCGCAGCAGGTCGGGGCCGGTCATGCGGCCTCCGCGTCGTGGGCGGCCAGCTCGACCGGATAGAAGGGGAAGCGCTTGAAACCGCCGTGCTTCTGTTCCAGCGCGTGCGCGGCCGCGCCGGGCAGGCGCAGCAGCAGGTACAGCATCTCGCCCTCGTCGGGCGACAGACCGAGGTCGCACAGGGCGGCGGCGGCCACGCCGCTGATGGCCAGCGGCAGGCCGGCCAGCGCCGGCAGATGATCGAGCTGTTGCAGCAGCCAGCCGGTGTAGCCGTGGCCGTTGTCGCCGCCCAGCGTGACCAGGGTGGCCAGCAATTGCCGCACCACGGTCGGCGTCGAGGTGCCGTGCGGGTCGAAGCCGGGCAGGCGCGCGCTGCGCGGCCACGGCTCGATGGGCGCGTCCGCCTGGTCCCGCTGGTGCTGGCGCCAGGCGGCCAGGTCGGGGCCGCACGTCTGCCACAGCACCATGGCGTCGTACACGTCGCGCGCGCCGCCGTGGCGGCCGGCGCCCACCGACAGCGCCGCGATCAGGCTGGCGGCGGCCGTCGAGCCGCCGACGGCGCCGCACATGGCCGCGTGCACCGAGGCGTCGCGCGGGCCGGGGTTGGCCAGCGCCACGGCCAGCGCCTCCAGCATGGCCAGCGCCGACGGCGGCGCCTGCTCGTCGCGCAGCAGCAGGTACAGCATCTCGACCCAGCGCGCGCGGCCGACCAGTTGGCCGAACACGTCGTAGCCGCGGCACAGCGCGTTGCGGGTGGCGAAGGGATTGTCCGGTTCCGGCGTCTCGTGCCAGATGCGGGTGTGGATCAGGTCGGCCGCGTCGGGCCGGGGCGCGGTCGCGGTCATAGCAGGCTCATCCCCCCATCGACGACGATCTCCTCGCCCACCATGTAGGACGCGTCGGCGCTGGCCAGGAACAGGGCGGCCTTGGCCACCTCGTCGGCGCTGCCGAATCGGCCGCTGGGCGACTTGGCCGCGATGGCCTGCTTCTTGGCCGCCGCCACGGCGTCGGACAGGCCGAGGCGGTCGAACATCGCGGTGTCGATGGGGCCGGGGCTGATGGCGTTGACGCGCACGCCGCGTCCGATGAGTTCCAGCCCCAGCGACTTGACCAGCGAGCGCAGGGCGGCCTTGGCCGCGCCATACACGCTGAAATGGGGCGAGCCGAGGCGGTTGGTGATCGAGGTGGTGACGATCACGCTGGCCGGGCCGTCGAACAGCGGCAGCGCCTTCTGGATGGTGAAGAACACCCCCTTCAGGTTGACGCCGATCTGCTCGTCGAAGCCGGCCTCGTCGACCTGCTCGATGGGCGCCGGGCTGGCCACGCCGGCGTTGATGAACAACACGTCGAGCCGGCCATAGCGCCGCTTGACGGCGGCCATCACGGCGTCGATCTCGTCCAGACTGCCCGCGTCGCTGCGCAGCACCAGCGCCTGCCCGTCGAGCGCGGCGCCGGCCCGCGCCAGGCCGTCCGGGCTGCGGCCGGTGATGGCCACCTGCGCGCCGTGGGCCTGGAACAGCCGGGCGCTGGCCAGGCCGATGCCGCTGGTGCCGCCCGTGATCAGCGCCACCTTGCCGGCCAGTTTGCCGTGCGCCTGCGCCTGCAGGCCGTCGGCCAGAAACAATTCCGCCTTGCCCATCGCTTACACCCCTTCCTGCAGCACGCGCAGACGGCTGTTCATCGGCGGCACTTCCTCGGGGTCGATGTGGACGTCGAGCAGCGTGGGGCCGGGGTAGTTGCAGATGGCCTTGATGTCGAGCGCCGCCATGTCGGCCGGCGAATGGATGGTGTGGGCGCGTCCGCCCAGCGAACGGGCCAGCATGGCGAAGTCGGTCGGCGGCAGCGCGTAGCCGATCTGCTCGGCGCCGCCCAGGCGCTGGCCGTGCTTGACCATGCCCAGCGCGCGGTCGTTCAGCACCACGAACACCACGCACAACTGCTCGGCCACGGCCACCGAGATCTCCTGGCCGCTCATCAGCATGCTGCCGTCGCCCGTGATGCAGACCACGGGCGCGTTCTGGTTGCCGGCCGCCGTGCCCACGGCCGCGCCGATGGCCCAGGCCATGGGCGCGAAGTGGGTGGTCAGGCGCAGCCAGCCGCCGTTGCAGGCGCGCTGGTCGCCGCCCGCCGCGTGGGCGCGTTCGCCGCCGGCCATCCGGCGGTCGCGCGGCTGCAGGTAGTGGGTGGCCCAAGCCACGCTGTTGCCGGCGTCGGCCAGGTAGCGCGTGGCGGGCGGGAACAGCCGGCCCAGGTCGTGCATCAGGCGCTGCGGTTTGATCGGCGTGGCTTCGCTGTGGAAGGCGGCCGGCGCGGCCAGCAGCGATTCCGGGTCCCAGCTGAGGGCGGCCAGCTCGCGCGCGGCCACGCGCCGCTCGACCGCCACGTCGGCCTGCTGGCGGTGCGCGAGGATGCGCTCGACCAGGCAGTCGAAGATGGAGCGCAGGTTGCCGCGCATGTGGAAGCGCGCCATCGGCGTGCGTGCCAGGTGCTCCTCCGATTCGTCGATGTGCACCAGCCGTTCGTTGAGCAGGCTGTCGTTCCAGCCGCCCGTGTTCCATTCGCCCATGCTGGCGCCGACGGCCAGGATCAGGTCGACGGACGGATCGCGCAGCGCCGCCTCGGCCGACGCGTGGCCGGCGAAACCGAACACGCCGCGGTACAGCGGATGCTGGGGACTGACCAGTCCCTTGCCGTCGGGCGTGGTGACGAAGGTGGCGCCCTTCAGGGCCGCGAACTGCAGGATGGGGTGGATGGCGTCGCCGCAGTCGCCGCCGATCAGCAGCACCACGTTGCGGCAGGCCGCCATCATGCTGCGCAGGGTCTCCACGGCCTGGCTGTCGACCAGCGCGGACGGGCGCAGCAGGGCCGGCAGGTCGTAGGCCGGCGCGCTTTGCATGCTGGGCGCGCGGAACACGTCGACCGGCACGCTCAGGTGCACGGGACCGCGCGGCGCGCGGGTCGCATGCTGCAGTGCGGTAAGCAATTTCCACTCCAATTGCAGCGGATGCGAGACCAGCGAATTGTAACGTGTGCAGGGGCGCAGCATGCCCATCACGTCGATGCCGGTGCAGGTCGATTCCTGCAAGGTGTGCTTGCCGAACGAGGGCAGGGCGGGCTGGCCGGTGATCACCAGCATCGGCACGCCGTTGGCGTAGGAGGTGGCCACGGCCGTGATCAGGTTGGTGGCGCCGGGACCCGAGGTGGCCACGCACACGCCGATCTTGCCGGTCTCGCGGGCATAGCCGTCGGCCATGAAGGCGGCGCCGGCCTCGTGGCGCGCGACGATGTGGCTCAGACGGCCGCCGCGCCTTTGGTTGCGGGCGATCGCGTTGTACAGCGGCTCGATGGCGCCGCCGGGAATGCCGAACACATAGTCGATTTCCAGCTGTTCCAGGTAGGCCACCAGCAGGTCGGCCATGTCCATCGGTTCGGCGCTGCGCAGGGGGGCGGTGGCGAGGGGGCGGCGGGCGGGGACGGTCTTTTGTTGCTCAAACTCAACTGCGTCAAACATGTAAAGCTCCTTTGAATAGGCGATATCGGCTATCCGGGTGAGCCGACATGAAATAGCGATACAGCAACTACATTTGTTTCGAAGTAACGAATAATTCCAAGACGCAATGATAGCGTAAAAACAAAGGATTTGTGACATTCTGTGAGAATTTAGGAGAGTTATTCTAGTTGAACTATTGAAAAAACAGGTTTTTCATAGTGCGGTGCAGCATGCGCGTGCCTGTCGCGCAATTGCAACTATCGGCGCGCGGGAGGGGCGGACGTGGCGGGAGGGGGGGGCGACGCGGCAAGGCGCGGAAAGCCGCGACCGGACGCGCCTGGGGCGCGCCGGCCGGGCAAAGCTGGGCCGGCTGGCGGGCGGTGACGGGGGAGGCGGTGGACTGTGGGGGCGGACGGCCGCGCCGGCGGGCGGCGCGGGACCGCGTCAGGCGCGCACGGCGCCGGCTTCGTGCTGGCGGATCAGGGCCGCGAACTGGGCGGCCGGGATGGCCGGGCTCAGATGATAGCCCTGCAGCAGGTCGCAATGGCGCGCCTGCAGGAAGTGCAGCTGGGCCGCCGTCTCCACGCCCTCGGCCACCACCTCCAGCCGCAGGCTGTGGGCCAGGGCGATGATGGCCGTGACGATGGCCGCGTCGTCGGCGTCCTGCGGCACGTCGCGCACGAACGAGCGGTCGATCTTGATGATGTCGACCGGGAAGCGCTTGAGGTAGGACAGCGACGAGTAGCCGGTGCCGAAATCGTCGATCGACAGGCGCACGCCCAGCGAGCGCAGGCGGTGCAGCGCCGTCAGCGTGTCCTGCGCGTTCTCCATCAGCGTGCTCTCGGTGATCTCCAGCTCCAGCAGGTGGGGCGCGAGGCCGGTGTCGGCCAGCACCGCCTCCACCGCGCGCGAGAAATCCTTCTGCAGCAGCTGGCGCACCGACAGGTTGACGGCCACGCGCAGCGGCGGCAGGCCCTCGCTGTGCCAGGCCTTGAGCTGGGCGCAGGCGGTGCGCAGCACCCAGTCGCCCAGCGGCTTGATGATGCCGGTCTCCTCGGCCAGCGGGATGAACTCGGCCGGCGACACCATGCCGCGCTGCGGGTGGTGCCAGCGCACCAGCGCCTCCATGGCCACGATCTGGCCGGTGGCGATGTTGGACTGCGGCTGGTAATACACTTCCAGCTGGTCCAGCTCCAGCGCGCGCCGCAGGTCGCTCTCGAGCCGCACGTGCTCGGAGATCGACTGCTCCATCGACGCCTCGTAGAACTGGAAGCCGGTGTTGGTCTTCTTGGCGCGGTACATGGCGCTGTCGGCGTGCTTGACCAGCGTGGCCACGTCGGCGCCGTCGTGCGGATACATGGCGATGCCCACGCTGCTGGTGACGAAGATGTCGTGGCCGTCGATCTGGAACGGGGTGGCCAGCATGCGGCAGATGTTGTGGGCGGCGGCGGCGGCCGCGCCCGGGCCATCGAGGTCGCTCAGCACCACGGTGAATTCGTCGCCGCCGAGGCGGGCCACGGTGTCCACGTTGCGCACGCTGTGGCGCACGCGCTGGGCCACGGCCTGCAGCAGGCGGTCGCCGACGTCGTGGCCGAGGTTGTCGTTGACGTACTTGAAGCGGTCCAGGTCCATGAACAGCACGGCCACCTGGCCGCCGGCGGCGCCGGCCGCCTCGACGCTCTGGCCCAGCAGGTCGAAGAACAGGGTGCGGTTGGGCAGGCCGGTCAGCAGGTCGTTGAAGGCCAGGTGGCGGATGCGCTTCTCGGCCCGGTTGCCCTCGATGATGCGGCGCACGCGCTGCGACAGCACGGCGTAGTGGATCGGCTTGGGGATGTAGTCGCTGGCGCCGGCCGCGAACGCGCGCTCGACCGAGGAGTTGTCCTGCAGCGCCGTGATCATCAGCACCGGGATGCCGCTGCCGCCCGGCAGCTCCTGCATGCGGGCGCAGGCCGTGAAGCCATCCATCACCGGCATCACGGCGTCCATCAGGATCACGTCGGGCTGGAAGCGCTTGAGCATGGCCAGCGCCTGGGCGCCGTCGGCCGCCTCCTCGACCCGGAAGCCGTCGCGCTGCAGCGTGTAGCGCAGCGTGCTGCGGGTGCTGCGGTCGTCGTCGACCACCAGCACCTGCGGCATGTCCTCGTCGCCCAGCGCGCCGACGGCCGTGGCGCCGCCCAGCTGGGCGTGCAGGAAGTCGGCCACCTGCTGGTAGCTGGCGTGCAGGCGCGGCAGCAGCGGTTCGATCTCGGCCACCTTGTGGGCGATGGCCAGTTGTTCGGCCTGCGCCGCCAATTGCGCCAGCTCGCTCGCGCCCAGGTTGCCCGACGAGCCCTTGAGCGCGTGCGCGCGGGCCCGGGCCGTCTCGATGTCGCCGCCGTGGACGGCCTGTTCCAGCTCGTCGAGGCTGGCGGGCGCGTCCTCCAGGAACGGGGTGATGGCGTGCGGCAGGGTGGCGCCCAGGATGTCGCGCAGCTTGTCGAACACCTCGGGGTCGACCGGGGACGCGGACGCCGGGTCGGCGCCGGCCTGGCGCTCGCGTTCGGCCTCGGCCTCGGCGCCGGCCGCCGGCGCGGGCGCGGGCGCGCCGGCGTGGGCCGCCGCGTCGGTCCCGTGCGGCAGCCATTTCTCCAGCTTGTGGCGCAGCTCGATCAGGGTGATGGGCTTGGCCAGGTAGTCGTCCATGCCGGCGGCCAGGCATTTCTCGGCGTCGCCGCGCTGGGTGTTGGCCGTCATCGCCACCAGCGGCGTGCGCCGGCCCTGAGCCTCCTCGGCCAGCCGGATGTGGGCCGTCGCCTCGTAGCCGTCCATCTCCGGCATGCTGCAATCCATCAGGATCAAGTCGTACTGGCCGCGCTGGGCCGCCTGCACGGCTTCGCGGCCGTTGGCGGCGAATTCGCACACGCAGCCGTTCATGGCCAGCATGCCGGCCGCCACCATCTGGTTGGTGCGGTTGTCCTCGGCCACCAGCACGCGGAACTGGCGCGCCGGCGGCGGGCCGGCGTGGCTCAGTTGCTGCGGCTCGGGCGCGGGCCGGCCGGCCAGCAGCGTGCGCAGGGCCGCCAGCAGGCGCTCCTGGCGCAGCGGCTTGCCCAGCGTGGCGTGGCCGCCGATGGTGGTGCCGCCGGCCGGCGGGCCGAAGCGGTCCAGCACCAGCAGTTGCGCGCCCAGGCCGGCGGCCTCGATGCGCCCGGCCAGGTCGGCCCCCTCGTCGTCGGTGGCGGCCATGTCGAGGATCACGGCGCGGTAATGGTGGCCGGCGGCCGCCGCCGCCTTCAATTCGCCCAGCGCCGCGCCGCCCGACGCCGTGGCCTGGCAGCGCACGCCGTGGCGTTCGAGCGCCTGGCGCAGGAAGGTGCGCACCAGTTCGCTGCCGTCGACCACCAGCACCGGCACGCCGGCCAGCGCGGCGTCGGCCGGCGCGGCCGGCTGGGCGGCGGCGGGCCGGCAGCGCACGGTGAACACGAAGGTGGTGCCGGCGCCCGGCACGCTGGTCACGCCGATCTGGCCGCCCAGCAGGCCCACCAGCTGTTTGCAGATGGCCAGGCCCAGGCCCGTGCCGCCGTAGCGGCGCGTGGTGGACGGGTCGGGCTGCACATACGATTCGAACAGGTGGCGCTGCACGTCCAGGCTCATGCCGATGCCGCTGTCGCGCACCTCGAAGCGCAGGCCGGCGCCGTCGCCGACGTCGGCCGGCGTGACGCTGAGCGCGACCTCGCCGTGCTCGGTGAACTTGACGGCGTTGCCGAGCAGGTTGATGAGGATCTGGCGCAGCCGCAGCGCGTCGCCCGTGATGCGGGCCGGGACGGCCGCGTCCAGCAGGTAGGCGATCTCCACCCCTTTCTGCTGGGCCGGGCGGGCCACCAGCTCCACCACCTCCTCGAGCAGCGTGCGCAGGTCGAAGTCGACCTCCTCCAGCGCCAGCTTGCCGGCCTCCATCTTCGAGTAGTCGAGGATGTTGTTGATCAGATCGATCAGCGTGCGCGAGGAGTTCCAGGCCACGTCCACGCATTCCTGCTGGCGTTGGTTGAGGCGCATCTCCTTGAGCATGTCGAGCATGCCGACCACGCCGTTGAGCGGGGTGCGCACCTCGTGGCTGACGGTGGCGGCGAACTGCGCCTTCATCTGCGCCATGTTGACGGCCGCGTCGCGCGAGTCCATCAGTTCGGCCTCGCGCTGTTCGAGCACGTTCATCATCTTGTTGAAGGTCTGGCCCATCTCGATCAGGTCGCGCGGCCCGGCCGGCTTGGCGCGCATGCCCGATTCGCCGGCCTCGGCGCGCCGCATCAGGGTCGACAGCGCGTTGAGCGGATTGATCATGTGGCGCGTGAGCAGGCGCACCAGCAGCAGCAGGATCACGGCGAACGACAGGCTGATGGCCAGGTTGCCCAGCAACAGCGACAGCGTCAGCCGCTGCAGCGTGCCCTTGCCGAACTGCACGTGCACGTAGCCGAGCAACTGCGGCTGGCGCTCCTGCAGCTCGAACGGCGAGGCCTCGGCCTGGCCGCCGAACACGGGGGCGGCGAACAGCCACGCGTCCGCGGTCTCGCTGACCAGGTCCGGGTGGGCCGGGCTGGCGCCGCGGCCGGCCGCCGCGTCCAGCGTGGCGCCGCCCTGCACCTTGGACAGCAGCACCTTGTGGCGCGCGTCGCTGATCTGCACCCCCACCACGTCGGGGAAGGCGAGCGTGGCGCTGACCACGTCGCGCGCGTTCTCGGGCGAGTGGAACAGCAGCGCGAGCGTGCTCTGGCGGGCCAGGTTCTCGGCCACGCGCTGGCCCTGGCCGATGAAGTGCTCACGCATGCGCGAGCGCGCCTCCCACGAGTTCATGAACGACGAGAACAGCGCCAGCACCAGGATGGCGGCCGAGACGATGACGGTCAGTTGATGCTGGAATCCGGTGCGGCGTAAGTAATGACGAAACATATTAACCGTGCTCAGGAGTCGAAGGGGAGGCTAGCGTTTCACGGCTGGGGATAGACGAAGTCGAAGCTGCGCTGCTGGCGCGAGCCCAGGTTCAGGCCGATGTGGCTGGCCGTGCGCACGTTGATGGCCGTCTGCAGTTCGCGCAGCGGCGTCAGGCTGCGCCGCCGGTTGTCGCCGGCGATCACGCCCAGCGCCGAACCGCCGAGCGTGCGGCCCAGTTCCACGTTGTTGGGCACCATGGCGAACAGCGCGCCCTTCTTGACGTGCAGCGCGTTGCTCGAGAACAGCGGCACGCCGCTGTTCCACGATTCGCGCAGCACCAGCGGCAGGATCGTGCCCTCCTCCACGGTGGTGGTGTCGTGCGGCAGCCAGACGGCGTCGTGGCGGTTGTCGGCGGCCGCGATCAGCTGCGGATAGAGCTGGGCCGCGCGGGCCAGGTCGCCGGCCACGTGGGTCGACAACTCCAGCCCCTGGGCGCGGGCCGCCTCGCGCGCCAGCTTGATCAGCCACTCCGATTTCTGCGGGTTGTAGACCACGATCACGCGCTTGAGCTCGGGCAGCAGCGCCCGCAGGCGCGCGAACAGCAGGGCCGGGTCGGGCGTCATGCTGATGCCGGCCACGTTGTCTGCGTCCGACAGCAACAGCACGCCGCCGGCCAGCACCGTGATCTCCTTGTCCAGACCGGCCGTCGCGTTCAGGCCCTGGCGGCCCAGCGCGATCACGACGCGCGTGCCGTTGCGCTTGAGCGTGTTGTTCAGGTCGGCCGTGTCCACCTTCGGGTCGACCGGATAGCTGCGCACGTGCAGCTTGGTGCGCTCCTCGATGCCCTGGATCATGCTGACGAAGGCCGAGCGGAACGGCTCCTCCACGTTCGGGTACAGCACCGCGATGGTGCCGCCCTTGCCGATCGAGGCCTGCAGCTCGGGCCGGCGCAGCTGGTCCTCGAGCTGGGCCAGGGTGACGGAACGGTAGGGCGCCGGCACGTTGCCCGACTCGATGCGGTCGATCAGGGCGCCGACGTCGGAATGGACGTGGGCGCCGGGCAGGTCGACGATGGAGGGCTGCCCGGCGCGCTGGGCGCCGGCCTGGCCCGTCGCGCCCGCGCCGGCCAGGGCCAGCAGCAGGGCGATGCAGGCGCGCACGCGGCGGCCGGCGGGGAAATTGATGTTGTTCATTCAGCTGTCGGTTGCCGTCCCATGCAACGTGGGACCAAGGTACGCCGTAGTATATATGCTGATGCTAGTTAAACTAAAGGAAATTTGTTGCCAAAAAACATGAGCAACATGGCACGTTTAAGGTTCGGGAAATAGTGCATCAAAACTACGCTGTTGGCTAGCGGAAATATTCAACCCCATGTGGCTGGCGCTGCGGGTGTTCAGCGCCGCGCGCACGGCCCGCAACGGCGCCACGCCGCGCCGCGCCGGGTCGCCGTTCAGGCGCGCCAGGGCCAGCGTGGCCAGGTCGCGGCCCAGTTCGAAATTGTTGGGGTAGAGGGCGAACAGCGCGCCTTTGCGCACGTGCAGGACGCTGCTGGAAAACAGCGCGATGTTGCGATTCCACGACTCGCGCAGCACCATGGGCATGATCACGGCCTCGTCCACGGTGAGCGGGTCGGGCGGCAGCCAGATGGCGTCGCGCCGGCCGTCGGCGCCGGCCAGGGCCGTCTCGTAGCGGCGCACGGCGCCGGCCAGGTCGGTCGCCTCCAGCGTCTGCAGCTCCAGCCCCTGGGCCCGGGCCGCCTCGCGCGCCAGCTTCATCAGCGGTTCGTTGTGGCGCGGATTGTAGACCACGATCACGCGCCGCACGCCCGGCAGCAGGCCCCGCAGGTGGGAGAACAGCAGGGCGGGGTCGGGCGTGAGGCTGATGCCGTTCAGCTTGTCGGCCTCGGGCACGGAACTGACGCCGCCCACCACCATCCCCAGCGGCAGATCGAGGCCGCTGGCCGTCTTCAAGCCCTGCCGGCCGAGCGCGATGACGACCCGGCAACCGTTGTTTTTCAGGGTCGACTGCAATTCGGCCGGGTCGGCGCTGGCGGCCACCGGGTAGCCGTGCACCCGGGCCTGGGCCTGGTCTTCGATGCCCTCGAGGATCTCCGTGAACACTTTGCGGTAGGGTTCGCCGATGTCCGGGTACAGCACGGCCAGCGTGCCGGCCGCCACGTGCGGGCGCCGGGCCGGCTCGCCGGCCTGCGCCAGCGCGTCGCCGTGCACGCCGCGCGCGGCCAGGTTGTCGGGCAGGCGGTCGGCGCGGGCGGCGGGGGCGGCCAGCGCCAGCGCGCCGGCCAGCAGCTGTCTCTTCTCCCCACCTCCGCACCCCCGAGAAAAAACTGT
>NZ_JBXANP010000014.1:0-145357 GCF_058801745.1 Rugamonas sp. GW822-FHT03B10
TGAGATTATGCGGTGTTTCGTGCAGCTCGTCAACCCCTCGTTTTCGCCCCGCTCAACTCGCACTACACGCGCCGTTTCGCGGGGAGGCGAACTATAGCAAACAGGCGGGGTGGCTGGCAAGGCCGACAGCGTAAAATAGCGGTTTCACCGATCCGCACTGCCGTCATGACCATCCTGCTCACCACCCTCAACGCCCGCTACACCCACGCCTCGCTGGGTCTGCGCTACCTGTTTGCCAATATGGGGCCGTTGCAGGAGCAGACCAAACTGCAGGAATTCGTCATCGGCGCCAAGACCACCGAAATCGTCGAACGCATCCTGGCCCACCAGCCGCGCATCGTCGGCTTCGGCATCTATATATGGAACGTCGAAGAAACCACCAAGGTCGTCGCCATGCTCAAACGCGTGGCGCCGCAGGTAGTGGTCGTACTGGGCGGACCGGAGGTGTCGCACGAGCCGGGCGAACAGCAGTTCGTCCAGCTGGCAGACTACCTGATCACCGGATGGGGCGACGTCACTTTCCCCAAGCTGTGCGGCGAAATCCTGAACGGCCCCAAGCCGCTGATGAAGATCCATGCCGGCGTCCAGCCGCCGATGGCCGAGATCAAGCTACCGTACTCACTCTACAGCGACGACGACATCAAGAACCGCACCATCTATGTGGAAGCATCGCGCGGCTGCCCGTTCAAGTGCGAGTTCTGCCTGTCTGCCCTGGACAAAACGGCGTGGCCCTTCAACCTGGACACCTTCCTGGCGGAGCTGGAAACGCTGCACGCGCGCGGCGCGCGCCTGTTCAAGTTCGTCGACCGCACCTTCAACCTGAACATCAAGACCAGCCTGCGGATCATGCAGTTCTTCCTCGATAAGCTGGCCGCCCATCCCGACGACCCGGTCTACGCCCACTTCGAGCTGGTGCCCGACCACCTGCCCGACGCGCTCAAGGAAGGCATCAGCAAATTCCCGCCCGGCGCGCTGCAATTCGAGATCGGCATCCAGAGCTTCAACCCCGAGGTGCAAACCCTCGTCAGCCGCAAGCAGGACAACCAGAAGGCGGCCGACAACATCCGCTGGCTGACCACCCAGTCGCACGCCCACATGCACGTGGACCTGATCGCCGGCCTGCCCGGCGAGGACGTGGCCAGCTTCGCGCGCGGCTTCAACCATCTGTGGTCGCTCCAGCCGCACGAGATCCAGTTCGGCATCCTGAAACGGCTGCGCGGCACGCCCATCATCCGCCATACGGAAGAATACGGCCTCGTGTTCGAACCCTACGCGCCCTACACCATCCTGGCCAACAAGCACATCGACTTCCCCACCATGCAGCGCCTGGTGCGCTTCGCCCGCTACTGGGACCTGGTGGCCAACTCGGGCCGCTTCGCGCACACACTGCCGGTGCTGCTGGGCGACGCGGCGTTCGAAAACTTCATGGCCTTCTCCGACTGGCTGTATGCGAACACGGACGCCACCCACCGCATCGCGCTCGACCGGCTGGCCGCACTGGTGGCGACATGGCTGCAGACGCGCGGCATGAGCAAGGCGGCCGCCGACGCACTGCTGGCCAGCGACTACGCGGGCCGCAACGAATCGGGTTCACGCCTCAAGCCGGCCGCCGCCAATACACCGGCGGCACGGGCCGAAACAGCGGCGCCGCAACGCCAGGCGCGCCACCTGGCGGCCTGACACATCCCGGGACGGCAGCCCACAGCGGTGGCGGTCCCGTCCAAACTCCCTTAAACTGGCGTCATGCCCTCCGTCCCAGAGCCCACCCTCACTCTCGATTCCGGCGCCGCCACCGCTGCCGGCACCTGGCAAGTCCACGCGCTCGCGCTGGGCCATGCGATGCATACGCTCACCGGCCAGCTCAATACGCTGAAGGACAAAGGCCCGATCAAATGGGACCTGACGGCCATCGACAGCATGGACCACATCGGCGCCCAGCTACTGTGGAACGCCTGGGGCAAGACCCGTCCCGCCTCGCTGCGGCTGGCGCCGGGACAGGAGGAATTCTTCAAGCGGCTGGAGACGGCCGGCAACCTGGAACTGAACACCCCGCGCAAGCAGCGCCTGACCTCCGTGATGGTGCTCGGCTTCGCGATGATGAAGTTCTTCGCGCACCTGCGCGGCATGATCTCCCTGGTCGGTTCCGTCACGCAGGATGCGGTCCGCTTCGCGCGCCACCCGCTGCGCGGCCCATGGCGCGAGATCTCGGCCAACATCTATCACGCCGGCCCGCAGGCGCTGGGCATCACTGCGCTGGTCGGCTTCCTGATCGGCGTGGTGCTGTCCTACCTGTCCGCCCAGCAGCTGCGCAATTTCGGCGGCGACATCTACCTGGTCAACCTGCTCGGCATGAGTATCATCCGCGAACTGGGGCCGCTGCTGGCGGCCATCCTGGTGGCCGGCCGCTCCGGCTCCTCGATCACGGCGCAACTGGGCGTGATGCGGGTCACGGAGGAACTGGACGCCATGCTGGTGATGGGCATCTCGCATGGCTTCCGCCTGATCCTGCCCAAGGTGATCGCGCTGGCCGTCTGCATGCCGCTGCTGGTGATCTGGACCGACGTCATGGCGCTGATCGGCGGCATGGTGTCGGCCAACGTCGAACTGCACCTGTCGCCGTACTACTTCATCCAAAAGCTGCCGGATGCCGTGCCGCTGGCGAACTACATGATCGGCCTGGGCAAGGGCGCCGTGTTCGGCATGCTGATCGCGCTGGTGGCCTGCCACTTCGGCCTGCGCATCAAGCCCAACACGGAAAGCCTGGGGCGCGGCACCACCACCTCGGTGGTCACCGCCATCACCGTCGTGATCCTGGCCGACGCCGTGTTCGCGATCATGTTCAACGGCGTGGGGTACTGATGGACGAGAACCTGCCAGCCCCCACCTCCAACTGCGGCGCGCCCAACACCGGCGTGCTGAAACTCGATGGCAGCGTGCCGGTGGTGGAGATCACGGGCCTGTGGACCAAATTCGGCCGCACCGTCGTGCACCAGGACTTGAACCTGGCGATACAGGCGGGGGAGATCCTGTCCATCGTCGGCGGCTCGGGCACCGGCAAGACGGTGCTGCTGCGCCAGATGCTGGGACTGGAACGCCCGGCGCGCGGTTGCGTGCGCGTGTTCGGCGAGGACATCAGCGAAGTCGACGCAAGGCAGTTGCAGAAGCTGCGCAACCACTGGGGCATGCTGTTCCAGCAGGGCGCGCTGTACTCGGCCCTCACCGTGTTCGAGAACATCGCCCAACCCCTGCGCGAACTGCACAAGATCCCGGAGGACCTGGTGCGCGACGTGGTGCTGCTGAAGATGAACATGGTCGGCCTGGGCCCGGAACACGCGGACAAGATGCCGTCCGACCTGTCCGGCGGCATGGTCAAGCGGGTGGCGCTGGCGCGCGCGCTGGCGCTGGAGCCGCGGCTGCTGTTCCTGGACGAACCGACGGCCGGGCTCGACCCCGACCTGTCGGAGAGCTTCGTCGCGCTGATCAAATCGCTGCACCGCGAACTGGGGCTGACGGTGGTGATGGTCACCCACGACCTGGACACGCTGTTCGCGCTCTCGACCCGCATCGCCGTGCTGGCCGAAAAACACGTGATCGCCATCGGCCCCACGCACGAGCTGCTGAAAATCGACCACCCGTTTATCAAACAGTTCTTCCTGGGCGACCGTGGCCGCCGCGCGCTGGAAGCGCTTGACCCGTCCCCGCCGCAGCCGAAGGGCGCGCCGGCCACGGGACACTGAACACGCATCGGAGCATCCATGGAAAACAGATCGCACGCACTCATGACAGGCTTTTTCACGATCACGCTGGTGATCGCGGCCGTGCTGTTCGGCCTCTGGTTCAACCGCGACCGCATCGAGCGCGTCCCCTACCAGCTGGCCACCTCCCAGCCCGTGCCGGGCCTGAACCCGCAGGCGCAGGTGCGCTACCGTGGCCTGCAGGTGGGCAAGGTGGCCAGCATCGGCTTCGATCCCAAGGTGACGGGCCAGATCCTCGTCACCCTGAGCATCAATCCGGACGCGCCCATCACCAAAACCACCTTCGCCACGCTCGGCTACCAGGGCGTGACCGGGATCGCCTACGTCCAGCTCGACGACGACAAGGTCGGCTCGCCGCTGCTGGGCACCAATGCCGACAACCCCACCCGCATTCCGCTGCGCCCCGGCCTGTTCGACCAGCTGGAGAAGCGGGGCAAGCAAATCCTGTCGCAGGCCGAGCAGGCGGCCGACCGCCTGAACGCCCTGCTCAGTCCCGCCAACCAGCGCGTCATGCTGTCGGCCTTCAGCGACATCAGCGCCGCCGCCAAGGCCTACGGCGCCCTGCCCGAGCAACTGCAGCCGACCATCGCGCGCCTGCCCGCGCTGGCCGACCAGGCCCAGGGCGCGCTGCAATCGGTCACCGCGCTGGCCACCGACGCGCGCCGCCTGACCACCAGCCTGCAGGCGCCCGACGGCCCGCTGGCGCGACTGAGCGGCACGGCGGACCGGGTCGGCCTGTCGGTGGAAGCGGTCACCAGCGGCATCGAGATGGACGCGCTGCCGCACGTGATCGCGCTCACCGACGAATCGCGCTCGTCGATGCGGGCCGTGAAGAACACCATGAACAAGCTCAATGAACGTCCGCAAAGCCTGCTGTTCGGCGCGCCCGGCACCCCGCCCGGCCCCGGCGAAGACGGCTTCACGGCGCCGGCCAAATGAGGAGCCCCGCGATGACCAACCTTTCCCGACTGGCGGCACTGGCCGCACTGGCCGCCCCGCTGCTGCTGAGCGCCTGCGCCAGCGGCGGCGGCCGCACCGCCACCACCCTGTACGACTTCGGCCCGCTGCCGCAGGCGGCCGGCGCCGCGCCGCCGGCGCCGCTGCCGGCCCTGATCGTGGCCGACGTGGACGGTCCGCCCGCGCTCGACTCGGAACGCATGCAATACCGGCTGCTGTACGCGGACGCGCGCCAGGCCCGCCCCTACGCCTACAACCAGTGGACCAGCACCCCGCCCCAGCTGCTGACCCAGCGCGTCAAGGCGCGCCTGGCGCAGGCCGGCGTCAAGGTGCTGGCCTCGACCGACGTGGGCAGCGGCGCGCCCATGCTGCGGCTGGAACTGGACGACTTCACGCAGAACTTCGCCAGCGCCACCGAGAGCAGCGGCGCGCTGGCCGTGCGCGCCTCGCTGTTCCGCAACCACCGGCTGGTGGACCAGCGCACCTTCCAGCGCAGCAGCCCGGCGCCGAGCGCCGACGCGGCCGGCGGCGCGCGCGCGCTGGCCGACGCCAGCGACGCGCTGGCCGCCGACCTGCTGGCGTGGCTGGCCACGCTGCCGCCGCAATGACGCAGCAAACCGACCCGCCCGTGCCGGCGCACCGGCCCACGCCGGGCCGCAGCTCCGCGCTGGCGCGCGCGGCGCTGCTGGCCTACGTGCTGTTGATCGTGTACGCCAGCTGGTATCCGTTCTCGGGCTGGCAGAACCACGGCCTGTCGCCGCTGATCTTCCTCGAACATGTCGAGCTGCCGCATTACTGGACCAAGTTCGACGCCATCACCAACGTGGCCGGCTACATCCCGCTCGGCACGCTGATGGTGTACGCGCTGTATCCGCGCGCGACGCGGCTGGCCGCCTGGCTGCTGGCCAGCGCCAGCGGCGTGCTGCTGTCGGGCCTGATGGAGGCCGTGCAGACCTACCTGCCCAGCCGCGTCTCGTCCAACCTGGACTTCTACACCAACGCGGCCGGCTGCAGCCTGGGCGCGCTGATCGGCGTGCTCACCGTGCGCCGCCTGCTCGACCAGAGCCAGTTGTACCGGCTGCGCCGGCGCTGGTTCGCGCCGCAGGCCAGCCAGGGCCTGGTGCTGCTGGCCATGTGGCCGCTGGCGCAGATCTACCCGCAAAGCTTCCTGTTCGGCCACGGCCAGCTGCTGCCCATCCTGTCCGAATGGCTGTCCGAGCTGCTGGACGCGGACATCGACCTGGGCGCCTGGGTGCGGCCCGTGGCCACGCTGACGGTGGAACAGTACTGGCTGTCCGAGACCATCATCACGGCCTGCGGCATGGTGGGCGCCGCGCTCACGCTGCTGTGCCTGCTACGGCGCCCGGCGCCGCGCGCCGCGCTGCTGGCGGCGCTGGTGGGCGCCGCCGTCGTCGTCAAGGCGCTGGCCACGGCGCTGCTGTTCTCGCCCGAGAACGCGTTCGTGTGGGTCACGCCGGGCGCCGAGGGCGGCTTGCTGATCGGCGCCATCATGCTGGCCGGCCTGGCCTTCGCGCCGCACGTGGCGCAGCGCCGGCTGGCGGCCCTGACCTTGCTGCTGAGCCTGCTCATCGTCAACACCACCCCGGCCAACCCGTATTTCGTCGCCACGCTGCAGACCTGGGTGCAAGGGAAGTTCCTCAACTTCAACGGCGCGGCCCAGTTCCTGTCGCTGCTGTGGCCGTTCTTCACGGTCTGGTACCTGTGGCTGCCCGCGCACGGCCGGCAACGCGCGTGACGGCGGCCCGCATCGGGCCGCGATCGCGGGTATCATAGCGGCTGCCAACCAACGCCAACCCACACGAGATTGCCATGAGCGACGACCTGTATTACAAACGCCACGTGTTTTTCTGCGTCAACCAGCGCGACGACGGCCGCCCCTGCTGCAGCGACCACAACGCCATCGCGGCCCAGAAGCACGCCAAGAAGCGCTGCAAGGAACTGGACATCAACGGCGCCGGCAAGGTCCGCATCAACCAGGCCGGCTGCCTGGACCGCTGCGATGAAGGCCCGGTGCTGGTGGTCTATCCCGAAGGCACGTGGTACACCTATGTCGACACGGCCGACATCGACGAGATCGTCGACAGCCACCTGGTCAACGGCAAGGTGGTCGACCGTCTGAAAATCTGAACCCTCCGAATGGTATGAACAAGAACTCTGAAAAATTCACGCTGCCCGGCGGCGCCGGGCTGATGGAAGGCCTGATCGACTTCCCCAAGCAGGCCCCGCGCGGCATCGCGCTGGTGGCCCACCCGCACCCGCTGTACGGCGGCACCATGGACAACAAGGTGGCCCAGACCCTGGCCCGCACCTTCGTCGGCCTCGGCTACGTAGCGGCCCGCATCAACTTCCGCGGCGTGGGCGCCTCCGAGGGCGAGCACGACCACGGCCACGGCGAGACCGACGACATGGCCGTGCTGCTGCAATACATGCAGCAACGCTACCCGGGCTTGCCGGTGGCCCTGTCCGGCTTCTCGTTCGGCACCTTCGTGATGGGCCGCCTGCAGGAACAGCTGGTGGCGGCCGGCACCCCGGCCGAGCGGCTGGTCATGATCGGCACGGCGGCCGGCAAGTGGGACGTGGCCAAGGTGCCGGCCGACACCATCGTCATCCACGGCGAGCTGGACGAGACCATCCCCCTGAAGGACGTGTTCGACTGGGCCCGGCCGCAGGACCTGCCCGTGATCGTGATCCCCGGCGCCGACCACTTCTTCCACCGCAAGCTGCAGCACATCAAAGGCTGGGTCAGCCAGTTGTGGCGCACGCGGCCGGAACAGGACACCGCCGGCGCGGCGTAAGCCCTATAATGGCCGCTGCAATTTTTCGGGCGGCCCGCCCCCAACTCACATCCCCAACAGATACCCAGGCAACATGAAAAAATTATTCGCCGCACTGGCCACCAGTGTGTTGATGATGACCGCCGCCGTCGCCCAGACGCTGCCGCCCCCCACCATCGCCGCCAAATCGTGGCTGCTGCTGGACGCCACCAGCGGCCAGATCATCGCCTCGCAGGACCCCAACGCCCGCATCGAGCCGGCCTCGCTGACCAAGATCATGACGGCCTACCTGACCTTCGCCGCCGTCAAGGACAAGAAGCTGGACCTGAACCAGATGGTCAACGTCTCGACCCACGCGTGGAAGGTCGATTCGAGCAGCTCGAAGATGTTCATCGACCCGGCCACCCCGGTCAAGGTCAACGACCTGCTGTACGGCCTGATGGTGCAATCGGGTAACGACGCGGCCGTGGCCCTGGCCGAGGCCGTGGCCGGCGACGAGTCCGCCTTCGTGGTGATGATGAACCGCGAGGCGCAGCGCATGGGCCTGACCTCGACCCACTTCGCCAACCCGCACGGCCTGCCCAGCCCCGAGAACTACTCGACGGCGCAGGACTTGTCGGTGCTGGCCAAGCGCGTGATCCTCGACTACCCCGAGTTCTACAAGATCGACTCGGTCAAGAGCTTCACCTACAACAAGATCACCCAGCAGAACCGCAACCGCCTGCTGTGGCTGGACCCGACCGTGGACGGCATGAAGACCGGCCACACGGAGGCCGCCGGCTACTGCATGATCGCCTCGGCGCACCGCCCCAACGGCGCCGGCGAGCGCCGCCTGATCGCCGTCGTGCTGGGCACCAACTCCGACAGCGCGCGCACCCAGGAAAGCCAGAAGCTGCTCAACTGGGGCTTCCAGAACTTCGACACGGTCAAGCTGTACTCGAAGGGCCAGGCCATCGCCACCCCGGAGATCTGGAAGGGTTCCAAGGGCAGCGTCAAGATCGGCTTCCCGAACGACGTGCTGGTGACCGTGCCCAAGGGCGTGGCCGGCAAGATGAAGCCGCTGCTCGAACGGAAGGACCCGCTGGTGGCCCCGCTGGCCGAGAACAGCCGCGTCGGCACGCTCAAGATGATGGTCGACGGCAAGCCGCTGCTGGAACTGCCCGTGGTGGCGCTGGAACCGGTGAACCAGGCCTCCATCTTCGGCCGCGCCTGGGATTCGATACGCCTCTGGCTGAAATAAGCGGCCGCACCGCCGACCAACAAAAGTCCGCTTCGGCGGACTTTTGTTTTATCCGGCGCATGCGCGCGATGCGGCGCTTGCAACGGTCGAGGTCGCCATAGGGCAAAATGTGCTGCCGGCGACGGGCAGTCGTGTAACAGTACTACTTGCAAAATGGAACTTAGTCCCTTCCCGTCCACCGCCCGAAAGCCCGCCATGAACTATGAACCGCCTGCCGGTCTGCTTTGCCCCGCCATCGTCACCAGCCCCAACGGCCCCACGCTGTCGCGCATCGTGGCCGGCATGTGGCGCATGGGGGACTGGAACCTGACGCCGCAGCAGCGTCTGAGCCTGATCAAGCGTTGCATGGCGCTGGGCGTGACCAGCTTCGACCATGCCGACATCTACGGCGACTATGGGGTCGAGGCCCTGTTCGGCGAGGCGCTGGCCCTGCAGCCATCGCTGCGCGGCCGCATGCAACTGGTGAGCAAGTGCGGCATCAAACTGGTGTCGCCGGCGCGGCCCGGCCACACCATCCAGCATTACGACACCAGCGCCAGCCACATCACGGCCTCGGTCGAGCAATCGCTGCGTGCGCTGGGCACCGACTACCTGGACCTGCTGCTGATCCACCGGCCCGACCCGCTGATGGACTTCGACGAGATCGCCGGCACCTTCAGCCGGCTGCGGCTGCAGGGCAAGGTGCGCCACTTCGGCGTCTCCAACTTCAGCCGGCACCAGTTCGAGTGCCTGAACCGGCGCGTGCCGCTGGCCACCAACCAGGTCGAATGTTCGCCGCTGCATGTGGCGCCGCTGTTCGACGACACCTTCGACGGCCTGCAGGACGTGGGCGTGCGCCCGATGGTGTGGTCGCCGCTGGCCGGCGGCCGCCTGTTCAGCGGCGGCGACGCCGCCGGCGCGCGCGTGCGCGCCGTGGTGCAGCGCATCGCCGACGAACTGGGTCAGCCGTTCGCCAGCGTGGTGTTCGCGTGGATCATGCAACTGCCGTCGCGGCCGCTGCCGCTGACGGGCAGCGGGCGCATCGAGGCCATCGTCGACGCCGTGCGCGCCACCCAGTTCAGTCTGGACCGCAGCCAGTGGTTCGAGATCCTGCGCGCCGCGCGCGGGCACGAGGTGGCCTGAGGCAAACAACAAACCGGGGTCAGGTCATGCCGCCACGCAAGTTGCGTGATGGTATGACCTGACCCCGGTTGTGCTCTTCAATCGTTGTAGACGGCGGGCGGGGCGATGCCGCGCCAGCCCAGCTTCCAGGCCACGTTCAGGGCCAGCGTGGCGCCGATGTAGACGGCGAAGAACAGCACGAAGAACACCGTCTGCAGCCAGGCCAGCAGGGCCAGGTTGGCCAGCAACAGCAGCAGCGCCGCCTTGCTTTTCTTCTGCTTGGTGCTGGGGAAGCGGATGGTCGACACCATCAGGCCGCCGACGGCGAACAGCAGCAGCGCCAGCCCGGCCGCCTGCCAGGGACCGGCGGGCGGGGCGGGCCAGGCCACCACCACCGACGCCACGCAGGCCGCGCCGGCCGTGATGGGGATGCCGACGAAGTAGCGCGGGTCGGTGCGGCCCACGTTGACGTTGAAACGGGCCAGGCGCAAGGCGCCGCAGGCGACGAAGAAGAAGCTGGCCATGCCGCCCAGGCGCAGCAGCGTGGGCTGGTGCGCGCCGAGCTGCACGAAACCATAGCAGTACAGCAGCAAACCGGGCGCGCAGCCGAAGTTCATGACGTCGGCGATCGAGTCGAGCTGCATGCCGAAGTCGGAGCTGGTGCCGGTGGCGCGCGCCACCATGCCGTCGAGCGCGTCGAACACGCCGGCCAGCACCAGCAGCACGGCGGCCAGGCGGTAGTCGTGGGCGTTGCCGATGAAGGCGTTGTCGACGGATATGACGATGCTGCCGAAGCCGCAGGCGATCGACAGCAACGTGACGAAACTGGGCAGGGCGAACTTGGCGCGCTGCAGGCGCGGACGGTGTGGTAAAGAAGTCAAATCAGGCGCATTCCAGAAAAAACGACGAGGGAGCGCCGCCCCGATGGCGGCGGGCTATTTTAACCCGCGCCGCCGCCGCGCGGCAGCCTGCCCCGCGCACGGCATTGCGCATACCGGGTGCGGCGCGGCCCGAGTTGCCTTAGAATCGACGCATAAGCGGGCTGGTCCCAGCGTCGGCCCCGATAACGACACAGGAGTTCTTCATGCACAGCCGTTCACGTTGGCATCTTTCGTTCGCGGCGCCCGGTCAGGCGCTGGCGCTGGCGTTGCTGATGGCGCTGGCCGGCTGCGGCGGCGGCGGTGGCGGCAGCAGCGCCAGCAACGCGCCACCGGCCAGCAGCAGCAACCTGCCGGCCGAGCCGGGCGCGCCCGCGCTCTCCGGCGACGCGGCGCTCGATGGCTTCAACTGGATCAACTTCCGGCGCGCCCAGCTGGGCGTGGACGTCCTGTCGCGCAACAGCATGTTGACCACGGCGGCCCAGGGCCACGCCGATTACCAGCGCCTCAACAACACGGTCACCCATATCCAGACCCCCGGCCTGCCCGGCTTCACCGGCGCCACGCTGGCCGACCGGCTGGCCAGCGCCGGCTACGTGCTGGTGCGGCCCTATGCTTACGGCGAGATCATTTCCGCCACCGCCAGCACCTCCGGCTTCGTGCTGGCGGAGGAGCTGGTGACGGCCATCTACCACCGCTTCGTCATGTTCGAGCCCGTCTTCAAGGAAATGGGCACGGGCGCGGCGCTCGCGAGCGGCAACTATTCCTATTTCACGTGCGACATGGCGGCCAACAACGGCTATGGAATCGGCCTGGGCGGCGGCCGCGCCGTAGGCTATCCCGTCAATGGCCAGACCCAGGTGCCGACCAGCTTCATGAGCAACAATGAGACGCCGGACCCCGTGCCCGACCTGAACGAGGTGGGCTATCCGGTCAGCATGCACGCCGACATCACGACCACCATGACGGTGCAGCGCTTCACCATCCAGCCACGCGGCGGCGCGCCGCTGGCCACGCGCCTGCTCAGCCATGCGACCGATGCGGAAACGCCCACCTCGGCCGCCGCCATCGTGCCGCTGGCCGTGCTGCAATCGGGCACCACCTACGACGTCACGTTCAGCGGCGCCGTCGATGGCGTGCCGCTGTCGCGCAGCTGGTCGTTCACGACGCGCTAGCGCGCGCCGTTCCGCCCACGACCGACCGTCCACCGTCCCCCGGCGCGCCATGACGAACCCCTGCGTAGCAAGCCCGCGCCCCGCCCCCGGCGTGGCGGACAGCCTGTGCGTGGACGAGGGGCTGGAGCGGGTGATGGGCGACCGGGTGCTGTACCTGCAATTGCTGCGCCGCTTCCGCGACGACTACGGCGGCCTGGGTCGGCAGTTGCGCCAGGCGCTGGCCGGCGATGTCCTGGCCACGCTGCGGCACCGCGTGCACACGCTGCGCGGCGCGGCCGGCATGATAGGCGCCGGCCCCGTGTGCCAGCTGGCCACGGCGCTGGAACCGGCCTGCCACCTGCCGGCGGCGGCCTGCGCTGAAACGGTGATGTTGCTGGCGGACGCGCTGGACGGCCTGCTGGCCGCCATCGACACCGTGCTCAGCGGCATGGACGCGGCAACGCCCGCCGCGGTGGCGCCCGCGGACGCGACGCTGGCCGACGCGGCGTTGCTGGACCGGCTGGCCCACCTGCTCGACCTCGGCGATGGCGCCGCGATCGACGTGCTGGAGCAGTCGGCCTCGGCGCTGGCCGTCCGGCTGGGGGTGGAACGCTACCAGGAGGTGGCCGCCGCCGCCCACCTGTTCGACTTCGAAGCGGCGCTGGCGGCGCTCGCGCATCAGCGATAACGGCGCCGGCGCGCGCCGCACGGAAGCGCGCTTAGCGCGTGTATTCCTTTTCCTCGTCGAACGCGTCCGCGCATTCCTTGCCGCAGAAGCGGCGCACGCTGTCGAGCGGCTTGTCGCAATACCAGCAGGCGCCTTTGGGCGGCAACAGCTGGCGCGCCCGCGCGGCGGGGGAAAGCGAGGGCGGCGGGCGCTCGGCCCCGTCATCCGGCACGCTGTCTGATTTCGGTTCCAAGGCTCCCTCCTTTCGCGGCAGTACGCAGGTCTACCAGCAGGTTACGTCAGCGGAAGTCGGCGGGCATGATCATGCGCAAACGGCCCCGCGTTGTGACCTATCATAACAGCTTCCGGGCCACCGCCTGGTCCGGCGAATCGGCAAAAATCCGACGCCGCGCACAGTGCGCAGCCCCTGCACAACCAGGGCGCGCCGGGGATGCCGGAACGAAAATATTTTTCAATGGGAACAGCGCCGCCGATAGCCGCCGGGGCCCGCGCCGCTCACTTGCGCCCGGCCAGCACCACCTGGTTGCGGCCCTGCTCCTTGGCCCGGTACATGGCCTTGTCGGCCATGCGCAGGAACATCTCCGGCGTTTGCAGCTCGTCGGGCACCTGCACCGCCACGCCGACGCTGATGCTGACCCAGCCGATGGGCGACAGCGCATGCGGCAGGTGCAGCGACTCCAGCGCCTGGCGCACCTGCTCGGCCAGCGCCAGCGCCGCGTCGGCGTCGGTGTCGGCCGCCAGCATGACGAATTCCTCGCCGCCGTAGCGGGCCGCCAGGTCGCTGGCGCGGCGCGCGTGCGTCTGCAGCAGGGCGGCCACCTTGCGCAGGCAGCTGTCGCCCTCCTGGTGGCCGTAGTGGTCGTTGTAGCTCTTGAAGAAATCGACGTCGATCATCAGCAGCGCCAGCGGATGGGCGCAGCGGGCCGCCCGGTGCAGCTCCGAGGCCAGCATGTCGTCGAAGCGGCGGCGGTTGGCGATGCCCGTCAGCGGGTCCGTCATGGTGAGGGCCGCCAGCTTGAGGTTGGCCTGTTCCAGGTCGCGCGTGCGCTCGGCCACCCGGCTCTCGAGCTGCTCGTGGGTCTGGCTGATATTGGCCGCCATCTCGTTGAACTTCTCCGACAGCAGGGCCAGTTCGTCACTGCCCTCGTACTCGACGCGCTGCCCGTAGTCGCCGGTGCGGGTGGCGCGCATGGCGCCGGCCAGCCGTTCGAGCGGCATCGAGATGCTGCGCGCCACCACATAGGCCAGCACCAGCGCGCCGCAGAAGCAGATCAGGCCGATCAGCACGATCTCCTTGCGCACGGCCTGCGCCTCGGCCAGCAGCAACTGGTTGGGCAGCGTGCTCACCACGTACCAGCTGGTGTTGGGCACCTGGGCGTAGACGGCGAAGTAGCCGGCCGGCGGATGGCCGTCGGCCACCGTCTGCTGGTAGGCCAGGAAGCCGGTCTGCTCGCCGCCGCGCAGGCTGGCGGCCAGTTGTTCCAGCAAGGCCGGCGCGACGGACACGCCGGCGGCCCGTTCGCGGCGCTGCACCAGCGGCGTGCCGTCGCGCGCGTCGAGCACGAAGATGTCGCTGCCCGCGCCCAGGCTGGCGTTGTCGAAGATGGCGGCGAAGCGGGCCGCGCGCACCCCGAGCAACAGGCCGCCCATCAGGCGGTTGTCGTTCTTCGAGTAGATCTGGCGCACCATGGCGATGCTCTTCTGGCCGTCCCACAGTTCCAGCGCGCCCCACACCACGCGGCGCTGGCTGGCGCGGGCGGCGGCGCTGAACTCCACCACGCCGCGCCCCAGTTGGGCGAACACCTGCGGGTCGAGCACGCGGTTGTCGCGGTCGAGGAAATACTTCTGGCCGAAGTCCTGGAACGAGCCGTAGCTGTCGAGCAGGATCTTGGTCAGGGCCGCACGGGCCCGGCCCTTGTCCTCGGGATTGTCGAGCGCATAGCGGGCCAGCGCCGACTGCACGGCATCGGACAACACCAGCGTCTCGCTGTCCGACTCGATCTCCGTCATGCGCAGCTGCACATTCTTGGCGATCTGCTTGACCACCTCGGTGGTGAACAAGCGGGTCTTCTGCTCGATGGCCTTGCTCGACTCGGCATAGGAGATGTAGCCCGACACCAGCAGCGGCGTGAGCGAGATCAGGATGAACGACGCCAGCAGGCGGTAGCGGATGGCGATCTTGCGCAGCAGCGCAGGCAGGTACAGGGCGATCAGGCGTCTCATGCGGCTCCCGGTGGCGGCGTCAGCGGGCGCCGCCGCGCGCCTCGGCGCGCAGCGAACGGTCGAGCTGACGGGCCGCATCGCGCGGCGAGGTCTTGTCGGCCAACACGTCCTGCAGCAACGGGTGCAGCAGCTCGATGGTGGACGCGGGCAGGAACACATAATACGGCGGCACCACCTGCGGATAGGCGGTCACTTCGCGGATGTAGGCCGTGATCTGGGGATCGGTCACCATCCGGCCCGGCAACTGCTTCATGGGCGGGATGTTGCGGCGCGCGTTCTGCTGGATGACGAAACCCTTGCCGACCAGGTAGTCCAGCAACTGCATGGCGGCCGCCTGGTGGCGCGTGTTGCAGACGGCGAATCCCGTCTCGCTGCCGACCACGGGCACGGCCTGCTTGCCGGCCGCATTCCAGGGCGGCACGAACACGCCGACCTCGTCGCGCTTGCCCACCATCAGCCGGCCGGCCGCCCACGTGCCCTCGAACGCCATGGCGGCGCGCCCGGCCGTGAACAGGCGGATGCCCTCGTCGTAGCCGGTGTTCAGATAATCGGGCTGCACGCAGCCGCGCGCGGCCAGCAGCTTGATGCGGGCGAAGATGTCGGCGGCGGCGGCCGTGTCCAGGTCCAGGCTGCCGTCGGCCAGCGCCTGGCGCCAGTCCGGCCGGTTGGCCGCCACCAGGTTGGCGAAGCCGTGGCTGAACGGGCCGTTGCCCAGCATGTTGGGGAAGGCGCCATCGAGCACCAGCGGCGTGTGGCCGGCTTTCTTGAGCTGGGCGCACACGGCCAGGAACTCGTCGAAGTTCTGCGGCAGACGGCTGATGCCGGCGTCGCGGAACATGGCCTTGTTGTAAAAGATGACGGTGGCGGCCACGCCGCCGGCCACGCCGAAGTGCTTGCCGCCGACGCTGGTCCAGTCCGGCTTGAGCAGGTCCAGCATGTTGTTCCAGGCGGCCGTCCGGCCCACGTCGGCCAGCACGCCCTGCTCGGCCAGGCTGGCCGCGTAGGCGTTCGGGTTCACCGAGATCAGGTCGGGCAACTGGTTGGCCGCCACCTTGGGCTTGAGGTTCTCCTCGACCGAATTGCCGATCATGAATTGCACATCGACGCGGATGTCGGGATGCTCGCGGGTGAACGCGGCCGCCACGTCGTGCATTTCCTTGGGCCAGTCGGGCGCCCACACCAGGGCCGTGATGGTGGTGGGCGCCGCGCCCGCCGATGGCGCGGCCGGCGCCTGGCCGTCATCGCTGCAGCCGGCCAGCGCCAGCAACAGCAACAGCGGGGCGAGCAGCCCCGTCCAGCGCGATGGTGTCGATCGTTCCCTCATCCGTGCAATCCCAGTCCAGCAACCCGCGTGTGACGGGAGCATTACAGCCAACCTACTTTCATTTCCATCCAGAACCATTCCCACGATGATGAGGTTACTACAAAGCCGGAAGTGTTGGAGTTTCTGGTATCAAAAATACCAAGAAACAACGTATTGCAACATGGAAAATGACGGGGGGACACAAGTCCGGGCGGCGCCACGGCGGCGCGGGAACATCGCCGCCGTGGCAGGATCGCGCTCAGCCACCGGGCTTGATGGACGCGACATACAAGGACAGGCAGGTAATGTCATCCTGGCTCAGCGCATGGGCAACCGTCTTCATGACGGCGCCTTCCGGGCGCTGCTCCGTGCGCTGGAACACCGCCAGCTGCTTCGCCACATAGTCGGCATGTTGGCCGGCCAGGCGCGGGAACGCCCCCATGCCTTCGCCGCGGGCGCCGTGGCACGACGCGCAGGCCGGCACGCCGTTGCCGCTGACGCCGTTGGCGAAAATGGCCTGCCCCCGCTGCTCGAGCGTGGCGTTGCTGGAGCGCCCGCTGGCGGCCGGCTGCTCGGCGTAATAACTGCCGAGGCCGGCGATCTGTTGGTCCGTCAGCCTGGCGCTGATGCCCCACATGTATTCGAAGCCGGCCGGGTCGGAGCGGCCATGGCCCCGGAACGCCCTCAACTGCGCCTCCAGATAGGCCGGCGATTGTCCCGCCAGATGGGGAAAGTTGGGCGAGGTCGACACGCCCTGCACGCCATGGCAGTTCGAGCAGACCTGGGTGGCGATGGTACGGGCCGACACGTTCGCATCGCTCAGCGAGCGCGAGCGCTCCACCGAGGAGCAAGCGGCCAGGCCGGCGGCCAGCGTCAACGCCAGCGTGGCGCCCGCAGCCGGGCGCAAGGACGAGAAGGCGATCATCAGTATGCTCCCCAGAGGTAGACGAACAAGGTGTTGTTGCCGCTCGGATTACGTCCCGCACCATCGTAGTTCGCGGTGGCGCCGTGGAAGCGATTGAAGTGGTAATACTGCGCACCGACGCGCAGGTATTGCACCGGCGTCCAGAACACCTCGGGCACCCAGCCGCGCGTGTCGGGATTGCTGGCGGCGTCCGGATACAAGGTCGCATCGGAGCTGCCCGTGGTGCTGAAGTAACTGAGGCTGCCGCCGTAGCGTGCCCGGTACACATAGCTGCCTTTGACTTTCAATTGCTTGAGCTGGTTGCCGGGATTGGCCGCGATGCCGGCCACGTCGCCATTGTCGATCGATTCGGCGATGTAGCTCAGTTGCAGCGTGGCCGCGTGCGGATCGAGCAGGTATTGGTACTGGGCGTCGACACCGCGGTCGCGATAATGGATCGTGGGGCCGGTCGGGTCCAGATTGTCCGGGTAGAGGTTGGCGTGCATCGCCATCACCCCGACCATGGCGCTGTGCGGCCCCCAATCGTGGCTGAGCGCGAGCCGCAGATACGGATTGGTGCCTTGCAGCTTGACCTGATCGGGGTTCTTGGTGCCCTGGCTGAGGAAGGACCAGATGCCGTTGGCCGTTTGATAGCCGGCCAGTTCCGCATAGAGGGTCTGGTTCCAGAACGCGTAGGCGGCGACGCCGGCGGCCTGCGCGCCCAGCTGGGACACGATGGGCGCAGCATCGGGGCCGGTCACGCCGAACTGGGTCGGCACGTACTGCATCCAGGCCGGCGCGCTGTTCCAGGGATCGGCCAGCGAGGGGTTGTTGTTGACGGTCAGGCCCAGGATCAGGTCACGGTTGGCGTCGATCAGGCGGTCCGCATACCGCACCTCGATGTTGTCCGAGCCCCATTTGCCCTGCCACTTGCCGCTGTCGGGATTCTGGCTGTCGTAATTGTTGTAGGTCGCCTGCGCGAACACGCCCACGTTCTCGGTGACCTTGCCGGCGACGAACACGCTGCCGGTCTGGAACAGCGCGGCGGCGTCCTTGGCGAAGGCCGCGTCGTCGGTCGGCGAGGAACTCTTGGTGTAGCTGAACACCCCCATGGCCGACAACGGCACCGCCCGGCTGCCGATGGTATAGCCGGTCATCTTGAACAGGCGGCCGTAACTGGTCAGTTCCGGGAACTGGCCGCCGGCGTGGCAGGCGACGCAGTTCTGCCCGGTCTGGCGGGCGAAGGCCGGCAAGGCGCGGGCGCCATGGGGGCCATATAGCAGCGGGATCAGCAGCAGCGCCGCCAGATGGTGGCGCCGGATAAAGTGCGGGGAAAGGAAGCGGGCGATGTTCACGTGGTCCTCCAGTATGTCGGTACGACGAGGGTCTGGCAGGCGGGGGCGCCCGCCTGCCAGGACAGGAACGGCACACCCTGCAAGCGGCGCAGTGGTAGTTGCGCATTTGCAAGAGCTACCTCAGAGTTATACAGAGCCAGCTCAACCGATTGATTGACGCAGATCAAATTCACACCAGACCAACCGTGCAAGTAACAAAGCAGCCACTTTTGCCCCCTCGGGACGTTACAAATCGTTGCATCACAGCACAACAACAACACGCGGTAGAGTGTGCGCATGAGGAAAATCTGCCTTTGCCTGTTGATGCTGACCGGCTGCGCCGCCGTGCCCCCGGTCCCGGTCAGCGTCGCGGCCAACGTCGCGGACGATGGCCGCGCGCTCAACCGCCTGACCTGGGGGCTGAACGACGCCGACATGCGCGCCGTGCGCGCCCATGGCCTGGCCGCATGGACCCGCTGTATGGCAAGCAGACGCCCGACGGCTATCCGCTCACGGCCTCCGCGTGGGACAGCCCCGGCCAGCTCAACGTGCGTTTCGAGATCGCGCGCGCCATCGGCACCGGCAACGCGGGTCTGTTCAAGACGGAAGGACCGCAACCGCAGGAGCGGCCGGCCTTCCCCCAACTGGCCAACGCGCTGTACTACCAGTCGATCGAAAGCCGCCTTGCCGCCGGCTCGCGGCACGCGCTGGAGCAAGCCACCTCGCCGCAGGAGTGGAACAGCTTCCTGCTGTCCGCGCCCGAGATGATGTATCGCTGAAGGAGCCGCCATGGACCGCCGCACCGCCCTGCGCCAACTCGCCGCCCTGCCGCTGGCCGCCGCCGGCACGCGACTGTGGGCCAGCCCCAACGCGGACGCGCGCCTGCTGTTCGTGTTCCTGCGCGGCGGCTACGACGCCACCAGTTTGCTGGTGCCCGTGGCCAGCCAGTTCTATTACGAATCGCGCCCCAACATCGCCATCGCCCGCCCCGGCGCCGAACTCAACACGGCGCTGCCGCTCGATGCCAACTGGGGCCTGCACCCGGCTCTGCGCGACAGCATCTATCCGCTGTTCCAGGCCGGCCAGGCCGCGTTCATTCCGTTCGCCGGCATCGACGACCTCTCGCGCAGCCACTTCGAAACCCAGGACAGCATCGAAATGGGCCAGCCGCTGACGGGCAGGCGCGACTACCGCTCGGGTTTCCTGAACCGGCTGGCGGACGTGCTGCAGGGCGCCCAATTGTCGCAGGTGTTCAGCGGCGTCGCGCCGCGCGATCTATCGCTTGTTTGAGTCCATGCTCGCGTCGTTCCCGCGCAGGCGGGAACCCATAGACCGCATGACGGGAGGCGCGGCATGGATTCCCGCCTGCGCGGGAATGACGAATGATCGGTTCACCCGCTACTTGCCGATACAGAACCGGCTGAAGATCACCCCCAGCAAATCATCCGACGAGAACGCGCCCGTGATGCTCGACAGCTGCGCCTGCGCCAGCCGCAATTCCTCCGCGAACAGGTCCAGCGACTGGTCGTCCTGCGCCGCGTGCTCGCCGGCGCGGGCCAGGTGGGCGCCCGCGTTCTTGAGCGCGATCAGGTGCCGCTCGCGCGCCAGATAGAGCGATTCGCCCGTCTGCTGCCAGCCGGCGATGCGCAGCAGTTCCGCCCGCAGCAGGTCGATGCCCGTGTGCTCGTGGGCCGACAGGTAGACGTGGGTGGCGTCGTCGCGCGCGTCGACGCCGGGCTTGTGGCCGGACAGGTCGATCTTGTTCCACACCCGCAGCACCGGCACGCCGGACGGGAACGCGGCCACGATGGCCTCATCGGCGCGCGACGGGCCATGGTCGGCGTCCAGCAGGTGCAGGATCACGTCGGCCTTGCCCACTTCCGCCCACGTGCGCTCGATGCCGATGCGCTCCACCAGGTCCACCGCCTCCTCCGTGCTGCGGATGCCGGCCGTGTCGATGATGTTGAGCGGGATGCCTTCGATCTGGATGGTTTCGCTGACCTTGTCGCGCGTGGTGCCGGCGATCGGCGTGACGATCGCCACCTCCGATCCGGCCAGCGCGTTCAGCAGCGACGACTTGCCCACGTTGGGCTGCCCCGCCAGCACCACGTTGAGCCCTTCTCGCAGCAGCGCGCCCTGCGCCGCCTGGCGGAACACCTGGTCGAGCGCCTCCACGATGCCGGCCAGCTGGCCGCGCGCGTCGGATTTTTCGAGGAAGTCGATCTCCTCCTCGGGAAAATCGAGGGTGGCCTCTACCAGCATGCGCAAGCCCGTCACCCGGTCCACCAGCGCGTTCACGGTCCTGGAGAAGGCGCCCGACAGCGACTGCGAGGCCGACTTGGCGGCCGCCTCGGTGGAGGCGTCGATCAGGTCGGCCACGGCCTCGGCCTGGGCCAGGTCCAGCTTGTCGTTGAGGTAGGCGCGGCGCGTGAACTCGCCGGGTTCGGCCAGCCGCAAACCCATGGACTCGCCCGCCGCCAGCACGCGCGCCAGCAGCAGTTGCAGCACCACGGGGCCGCCGTGGCCCTGCAGTTCCAGCACGTCCTCGCCCGTGTACGAGTGCGGGCCCTTGAACCAGATCGCGATGCCCTGGTCGATGATGGCGCCGTCGGCCTGCGTGAACGGGATGTAGGTGGCGTGGCGCGGCTGCAGTCTGGTGGCGCCGAACAGCGCGGCGATCAGCGGCTGCAGGTTCTTGCCGGAGGCGCGCACGACGCCGATGCCGCCCCGGCCCGGTGCGGTGGCGATGGCGGCGATGGGGGAGGAGTCGAGGTTCATGGGGTGAGATTTTAGTCTATTCAAAATGAAAAAAGCCCGCGCTCGGCGCGGGCTCTTTGCTGCGGCTGCCGCTTACTTGGCGGCGGCGGGCGCGAACTTCTTGGAGATCACGTACTGCTGGCCGATCGACAGCACGTTGTTCACCACCCAGTACAGCACCAGGCCGGACGGGAAGAAGAAGAACATGACCGAGAACGCCAGCGGCATGAACATCATCATCTTGGCCTGCATCGGATCGGCCGGCTGCGGGTTCAGTCGGGTGGTGATGAACATCGAGATCGCGTACAGCACCGGCAGGATGTAGAACGGGTCCGGCGCGGCCAGGTTGTGGATCCAGCCGATCCATGGCGCGCCGCGGATTTCCACCGACGCCTGCAGCACCCAGTACAGCGCGATAAACACCGGCATCTGCACCAGGATCGGCAGGCAGCCGCCCAGCGGGTTGATCTTCTCGGCCTTGTACAGTTCCATGGTGGCCTGGTTCATCTTGGCCGGGTCGCCCTTGTAGCGCTCGCGGATCGCCTGCATCTTCGGCGTGACCAGCTTGACCTTGGCCATGCTGCGGTAGCCGGCGGCCGACAGCGGGAAGAACGCCAGCTTGATCAGGATGGTGAACACGATGATGGTCCAGCCCCAGTTGCCCAGCACCTTGTGCAGCTGCTGCATGACCCAGAAGATGGGCTTGGCGATGATGGTCAGCCAGCCATAGTCCTTGACCAGCTCCAGGCCGGGCGTCACCTTGTCGAGCAGCTTCGATTCCTGCGGGCCCGAGTACAGCTTGGCGTCGTTCGAGACGGTGGCGCCGGGCGCCAGCGTGCCCAGCGGCTGCACGGTGCCGATCGCGTACAGGTTGGTGTCGACCTTCTTGGTGAAGATGTCGCGCGTCAGCTTGTCCTGCGGGACGAAGGCCGACACGAAGAAGTGCTGCGAGATGGCGATCCAGCCGTTGTCGGCCTTGGTCGGATGATCCTGCGCCATCGGCTTGCCGGTCTTGACCGCTTCCTGGGCCTCTTTCTCCAGCGCGTCGAATTTCAGCTTCTTGTACTTGTCGGCGTCGGTGTACATGGTCGGGCCGGTGTAGCTGCTGTTGAAGTAGGAGTCGCCGGCCGGCTTGTTGCCGTCGTGGACCAGTTGCAGGTACAACTCGGGCTTGACGGGCGCCGTGCCCACGTTGGTGACGTCGTGGCGCACATCGATCACGTAGTCGCCGCGCTTGAAGGTGAAGGTCTTGGTCAGCTTGACGCCGCCCTGCTCCGCCTCCAGCACCAGTTGCACCTGGTTGGCGTCGTTCAGCATGCGCGCGCCGGGGCGTGCCGTGAAGCCGGTGGTGTGGTTGGGCAGGCCGGCCGCGCCGATCAGGCCCGTCTCGGCCAGATAGGTGTGGGTGGCGTCGGTGTCGAACAGCACCTGGTTTTTGGTCGGGTCGACGCCGTCCTTGTACTTCAACAATTCCAGGCGCTTGATGGTGCCGCCCAGGGTGTCGATGTCGGCGCGGATCACATCGGTGGTGATGGTGATGCGCTCGCTCTTGAACGGCGCGGCTTCACCGGCGGCGCCGGGCGCGCCCGGCGTGGCGGCGGCGGCCGAAGCTGCGGCACTGGCCACGGCTGGCAGTTCGGATTTCTTCGCGTCCGTGGCCTTGGCCACCTGGGCTGGCGCCGGAGCGAACATGGATGGCTTGCCATTGGAGACCATCCAGTTGTTCCAGAGAACTACCAGCGACACGGCAAACACGATCCACAGGATGGTACGTTTATTGATATCCATTACGGTATTTGTCAGGAGTGGTTGCAACCGCAAGCGGTCGTTGAGGAGTCATCCGGTGCCTCGCCCTTGGGCGGCACCGGGTCGTGGCCGCCCGCATGCCACGGGTGGCAGCGGCACAGGCGCTTGACGGTGAGCAGGCTGCCGCGCGCGGCGCCATGCACTTGCAGTGCCTCCAGCGCGTAGTTCGAACAGCTTGGGTAAAAACGGCAGCGCGGCCCCAGCATGGGGCTGATGGTGAGCTGATAGGCCCGGACCAGCCAGCGCAGCAAGGTGCTCATGGCGCACCCGGTTCCACGCTGGGTGGCACAGGCAGCGGCGCCGGCGCCGGTGTGGATGCGGTCCGGCCCTGGCCCTGTTTGGCCTGCGACGCGAACAGACGCGCCAATTCCACCCGCAAGGCCGCTTTGAGCTTTGCAGTGGTGGCGGGACCATCCTTGCTGTTGACCGGCTTGGCCAGGCGCACGACGCAGTCGATGGCCGGCAAGCCGGTCACGCGGAACAGTTCGCGCGTGACGCGCTTGATCGTGTTGCGCGTGACGGCGCGCGGCGCGAATCGCTTGGCCACCACGACGCCCAGCCGCGCATGCGGCAATTGGTTCAGGCGGGTGTACAGCACGAAGTGCGCCGTCTTTTGCGCCGGGCGCAAACGAAAAACGGATGAAAATTCATCCGTTTTAACGATACGCCGAACGCGCGCGAAGTCGTGTGAACCTTCGCCTGTCGAGCCGCTTGAAATACAGCTTTCCACGCGATCAGCTAACAAGCTTCAGGCTTAGACAGCCAGACGCTTGCGGCCTTTTGCGCGGCGTGCGTTGAGCACATCACGGCCACCACGGGTAGCCATACGAGCGCGGAAGCCGTGCGTACGCTTGCGGCGAACGACGGAAGGTTGGTAAGTACGTTTCATGTTGGTCTCGCTAAAAAGCAAAAAAAATGCAAAATCGGGTCTGACGTCCCGTCAGTTTTTGGTGCCAATGACATTTCGCGCACCTATGCCAACTGCCACGGCACAAGCTGGGTCCATCTCATCGCCCGCTGATATCCACGCTTACTCCATATTGTCGTTCAAGTGAATAAACACGGAATACGGGCGGGGAACCCTGAATTATCAACATTTCGATCCCGCGTGTCAACACTTCTCTGGCCCGCGACGGCGCCGGCCGCCGCGCCGCAGCACGAACGCATCGTTAAAATAAGCGTCGTGCCTGTGGATAACTTTGGCCGGCGAGAGTAGAATAGCGCGTTACGTGTGGCGAGCCCTGGCGTAAACGGCCCTGGTCCGGATGCGGCACCGGGGCAGTTTCGAGACGCCCTCCCACACCTTTTCACAGTAGACGATTCATGGAAAATTTCTGGCAGACCTGTTCCGCGCAGTTGGAACTGGAGCTGACGCCGCAACAATTCAGTGCGTGGATAAAACCGCTTATCCCCCTCGATTACGAGGCGGGCAAGCTGCGCGTGGCCGCGCCCAATCGTTTCAAGCTCGATTGGGTCAAGACCCAGTTCGCCAGCCGCATCACGGCGCTGGCCTGCCAGTACTGGGAAGCGCCGACGGAGGTGCAGTTCGTGCTCGATCCGCGCCTGTCCGCGCCCAAGAAGGCGGCCACGGTGGCGCCGGTGCCGGACGCCAACGGCGGCGTCCCCAGCGGCAACGCCCGCATGGCCGACCCCGTGCCCAGCGTGCCCGAGCTGCCGGCCAGCGCCGCGCCACGGCGCGAGCAAAGCCGCATCAACACCGACCTGACCTTCGACAGCTTCGTGACCGGTAAGGCCAACCAGCTGGCGCGCGCGGCCGCGATCCAGGTGGCCAACAACCCGGGCGTGTCGTACAACCCGCTGTTCTTCTACGGCGGCGTGGGCCTCGGTAAGACCCACTTGATCCACGCGATCGGCAACCAGGTGATGGCCGACCAGCCGGGCGCCAAGATCCGCTACATCCACGCCGAGCAGTACGTGCGCGACGTGGTGACGGCCTACCAGCGCAAGGGCTTCGACGACTTCAAGCACTACTACCATTCGCTCGACATGCTGCTGATCGACGATATCCAGTTCTTCGGCGGCAAGAGCCGCACGCAGGAGGAATTCTTCTACGCGTTCGAGGCGCTGATCGCGGCGAAAAAGCAGATCATCATCACCAGCGACACCTATCCGAAAGAGATCACGGGCATGGACGACCGCCTGATCTCGCGCTTCGACTCGGGCCTGACGGTGGCCATCGAACCGCCGGAGCTGGAGATGCGGGTCGCGATTCTGCTCAAGAAGGCCAAGCAGGAAGGGGTGACGTTCTCGGACGACGTGGCCTTCTTCGTGGCCAAGCACCTGCGCTCGAACGTGCGCGAACTGGAAGGCGCGCTGCGCAAGATCCTGGCGTACTCGCGCTTCCACGGCAAGGACATCACGATCGACATCGTCAAGGAAGCGCTGAAGGATCTGCTGTCGGTGCAGAACCGCCAGATCTCGGTGGAGAACATCCAGAAGACGGTGGCCGACTTCTTCAACATCAAGGTGGCCGACATGTACTCCAAGCGCCGGCCGGCCAACATCGCGCGGCCGCGCCAGATCGCCATGTACCTGGCCAAGGAGCTGACGCAAAAGAGCCTGCCCGAGATCGGCGAGCTGTTCGGCGGGCGCGACCACACCACGGTGCTGCACGCGGTGCGCAAGATCGCGCTCGACCGCACCAAGAACCCGGAATGCAACCACGAATTGCACGTGCTGGAGCAGACGTTGAAGGGCTAAGAAATTGGGGAGCGCTCCCGATTTTTCCGTCCCGGCGTTTTGCATTATGATTCTGGCAAACCAGCAAACCGCCCAACAGGCGGAATTGTTAAAGTTGTATCGTTAAATTTTACTTTCGAGGATAAATATGCAATTGGTCAAAACCACCCGAGATACGCTTCTCCGGCCACTGCAGATCGTGAGCGGTATTGTCGAGCGTCGGCACACCATGCCGATTCTGGCCAATATCCTCATCCGCAAAGAAGGCGAAAGCGTGTCGTTCCTGTCGACCGACACGGAAGTGCAGATCACCACCCACGCCGACATCGGTTCGGGCGCCGAGGTGACGGGCACCACGGTGGCGGCGCGCAAGCTGCTCGACATCCTGCGCGCGCTGCCCGAATCGGGCGACGTGACCATGACGCTGGTGAACAAGCGCCTGACGGTACAAACCGGCAAATCGCGCTTCGCGCTGCAAACGCTGGCCGCCGAGGAATTCCCCACCGTGCAGCAGGCCGACAGCTACAACGCCACCGTCACGCTGCCGCAAAAGACGCTCAAGCACCTGTTCAACATGGTGCACTTCTCGATGGCCCAGCAGGACATCCGCTACTACCTGAACGGCCTGCTGCTGGTTTTGGACGGCAACAACGTGATCGCCGTGGCCACCGACGGCCACCGCCTGGCGTTCTGCCAGGTGGAGACCGAGCAGCGCTTCGAGCGCCAGGAAGTGATCATCCCGCGCAAGACCATCATCGAACTGCAGCGCCTGCTCGAAGAGAGCGACGACGCGGTGCAGCTCGACATCGCGGCCAACCAGGTCAAGCTGACCTTCGCCGACATCGAGCTGATCTCCAAGCTGGTGGAGGGCAAGTTCCCCGACTACACGCGCGTGATCCCCAAGGGCTACCACAACGAGTTCACGATCGGCCGCGATGAGCTGCTGCGCTCGCTGCAGCGGGCCGCCATCATGACCAGCGACAAATTCAAGGGCGTGCGCTGCATCATCACGCCCGGCAGCATGAAGATCAGCTCCACCAACGCCGACCAGGAAGAGGCGGTGGAAGAACTGGAAATCGACTACGGCGGCGACAGCGTGGACATCGGCTTCAACGTCACCTACCTGCTCGACGTGCTCAACAACCTGAAGTGCGACTACGTCAACATCGCGCTGGGCGACTCCAACTCGTCGGCCCTGATCTCGATCCCGGACAACGCCGACTTCAAGTACGTCGTCATGCCGATGCGGATCTAAGCGGCGCCGCGGTTCAACCAGTCATTCCAGCAATTCGTTATTTGAGAAAGCAGTCCATGTCCGATAGCACCCAAGAGAACCCAGTTCCGGTCAAGACCGAAGAATACGGCGCCGCCTCCATCCAGATCCTGGAAGGTCTGGAGGCGGTGCGCAAACGTCCCGGCATGTACATCGGCGACACTTCGGACGGCACCGGCCTGCACCACCTGGTGTTCGAAGTGCTGGACAACTCGATCGACGAATCGCTGGCAGGCCACTGCACCGAGATCCACGTCACCATCCACTCGGACAACTCGATCTCCATCACCGACAACGGCCGCGGCGTGCCGACCGGCCTGAAGATGGACGACAAGCACGACCCGAAACGCAGCGCGGCCGAGATCGTGATGACCGAGCTGCACGCCGGCGGCAAGTTCGACCAGAACTCGTACAAGGTGTCGGGCGGCCTGCACGGCGTGGGTGTATCGTGCGTGAACGCGCTGTCCAAGTGCCTCAAGCTGACCATCCGCCGCGACGGCAAGATCCACTTCATGGAGTTCGCGCGCGGCGTGCCGCAGAACCGCGAACTGGACAACGTGGACGGCATCGCCGTCTCGCCCATCAAGGTGATCGGCGAGACCGACAAGCGCGGCACCGACGTCCACTTCTGGGCCGACGAGGAGATCTTCACCCACGTCGAATTCCACTACGAGATCCTGGCCAAGCGCATCCGCGAACTGTCGTTCCTCAATAACGGCGTCAACATCAAGCTGACCGACCAGCGCACCGGCAAGGAAGAGATCTTCGCGTTCGAAGGCGGCACCCGCGGCTTCGTCGAATACATCAACAAAGCCAAGACCGTGCTGCACCCGACCGTGTTCCAGGCCACCGGCGAGCGCGTGTCCGACCAGGGCACCAACATCACGGTCGACGTCTCCATGCAGTGGAACGACGCCTACAACGAACAGGTGCTGTGCTTCACCAACAACATCCCGCAGCGCGACGGCGGCACCCACCTGACCGGCCTGCGCGCGGCCATGACGCGCGTGATCAACAAATACATCGACGAGCAGGAATTCGCCAAGAAGGCCAAGGTGGAGATCTCCGGCGACGACATGCGCGAAGGCCTGACCTGCGTGCTGTCGGTGAAAGTACCTGAGCCGAAATTCTCGTCGCAGACCAAGGACAAGCTGGTGTCGTCCGAAGTGCGCGGCCCGGTCGAAGAGATCGTGGCCAAGACGCTGGCCGACTACCTGATGGAAAAGCCGAACGACGCCAAGATCATCTGCGGCAAGATCGTGGAAGCGGCGCGCGCGCGCGAAGCGGCCCGCAAGGCGCGCGACCTGACCCGCCGCAAAGGCGTGATGGACGGCCTGGGCCTGTCGGCCAAGCTGGCCGACTGCCAGGAAAAAGACCCGGCCCTGTGCGAACTGTACGTGGTCGAGGGTGACTCCGCAGGCGGCTCGGCCAAGCAAGGCCGCGACCGCAAGTTCCAGGCCATCCTGCCGCTGCGCGGTAAGGTGCTGAACGTGGAAAAGGCCCGCTTTGAGAAGATGCTGTCGTCCGAGCAGATCACCACGCTGATCGCCACGCTGGGCACCTCGATCGGACCGGACGAATTCAACGTCGAAAAACTGCGCTACCACCGCATCATCATCATGACCGATGCGGACGTCGACGGCGCCCACATCCGCACCCTGCTGCTGACGCTGTTCTACCGCCAGATGCCGGAACTGGTGGAACGGGGCCACATCTACATCGCCCAGCCGCCGCTGTACAAGGTCAAGGCCGGCCGCGACGAGCGCTACCTGAAGGACGACCTGGAGGAAGCGAGCTACATGATGAGCGTGGCCCTCAACACGGCCGTGCTGACCCCGCGCGAAGGCGCCGACCCGATCACCGGCGAACCGCTGGCCGAGCTGGTGCGCAAGTTCAACCTGGCCAACGCCATCATGACGCGCCTGACGCGCGTGATCGACCGCGCCGCGCTGAGCGCCATCATGACCGGCGTGACGCTGGACCTGAGCTCGCTGGAAGCGGCCGAAGGGTCGGCCCGCGCGCTGACCGACGGCATCGGCGACCTGGGCGTGAAAGTGACGGTACGCTCGGACGAACTGTCGGAGAAGCACATGCTGTGGATCGAGCGCATGCACCACGGCAACGTGAAGGTCAGCGCAATCGACGCCGACTTCGTGCAGGGCGCCGACTACGCCGTGCTGGCCAACGCCGCCAGCACCTTCTCCGGCCTGATCGGCGAAGGCGCCGTCGTGCGCCGCGGCGAAGGCGAGCGCACCAAGGAATCGGCCGTGACGGACTTCCACCACGCCATGCAGTGGCTGCGCGACGAGGCGGAACGCGTCGTGTCCAAGCAGCGCTACAAAGGTCTGGGCGAGATGAATCCGGAACAGCTGTGGGAAACCACCATGGACCCGACCGTGCGCCGCTTGCTCAAGGTGCAGATCGAGGACGCCATCGCGGCCGATCAGATCTTCACCACGCTGATGGGCGATGATGTGGAACCGCGCCGGGCGTTTATTGAGACGAATGCGCTGCGGGCGGGCAACATCGACGTGTAAATCGTCGCCAGCGCATATCGCATGAGGAAGCCAACCGTTCGCGGTTGGCTTTTTTGCTTTTTGGACATACTATGCAAAAGGCATATTTAAAAATGCAATAACAACGATCCCCATTTGCGCAGACATGACCACGACGCTAGCCTATTACAACCAAAATGCGGCGCGATTCTACGCCAACACCGTTGATGTCGATATGTCTGTCCTGCATGACCGCTTCCTTTCTAGGGTATGCCCCGGCGGCACAATTTTAGACGCGGGTTGCGGCTCGGGTAGGGATGCGAAAGCATTTCTCGCAAAGGGATACCGTGTTTCGGCGTTCGACGGGTCGGCGGAGCTGGCACTTCTGGCATCGGAGCACATTGGCATCGATGTCGCCGTCCGAAGCTTTTCGGAATTAAACGAGCAATCCTGCTACGACGGCATATGGGCATGTGCGAGCCTGCTACATCTGCCGCAGGATGACATACCAGCCGCCTTGGCTCGACTTTGGGATGCGCTCAAGCCGGGTGGCACATTCTATTTGAGCTTCAAGCTGGGTGTCGGTGAACGTGTCCAAGATGGCCGCCATTTCACTGACGTAAACGAAGACCAACTTCATGGCTGGTTAAGCGCGCTTCCTGATTTCGAAAACGCAGAATATTGGGTGTCGGCGGATGCGCGGCCCGGTCGAAGCGAGCAATGGCTGAACGCGATCGTCTTCCGCGATAGGATCAAGAATAGTCGCTTAGTCACTGGCGGCAACGATCCGTTCTTACCGCATATCAGCACGGCGATCAATCGCGCTTCAGATATAGAAATGGCGGTGGCGTTCGTGAAAACGACTGGCTTGCGCTTGCTGCTCCCCGATCTCCAAAGCGCATTGAAAGGCGACAAAGACCAAAAGCTGGCGCCAGCACGGGTGCGCTTCCTCACCAGCGATTATCTCGACGTCACCGACCCTGAAGCCTTACGCCTGCTCATGCTGCTCCAAGAACAAGGGGCCCAGGTCAAGGTGTATGAATCGGCCGGTACCAGCTTCCACTTGAAAGCCTACCTGTTCACCCGCTTCGCTGGGGCCAATGGATCAAGCGGCACCGCGTTTATAGGCTCCAGCAATATCAGCAGACAAGCACTGCAAAACGGCCTGGAGTGGAATTATCGTATCGACTATCCAGGCGATAATGGCTTTCTCGAAGCCCGCTCTCGTTTCGAGGAACTTTTTTCCCATCCACGCAGCATTCCACTGACGGATTCCTGGATAGCGCAATACGAGTCCCGCCGAGTCCCCTTGCCGCGCGCTGTCGCCCCCGGCAGCCAAGAACAAGAGCCTCCACCAGTACCGACTGAAATTCAAACCAGCGCTCTGTCCGCGCTCTCGGAAACGCGGGACGAGGGTTTTGGTCGTGGCTTGGTCGTGCTGGCGACCGGCCTCGGTAAGACTTGGCTAGCCGCTTTCGACGCAGAACAATTTGGCGCTCGGCGTGTTCTGTTCGTCGCCCATCGCGAAGAGATTTTGAATCAAGCCGCCGCAACGTTCCTGAGAATCCGACCACGCGCGCGGGTGGGTTACTACATCGGGCAGAACCGCGATACGGAAGTGGACATCCTCTGCGCATCCGTTCAGACCCTCAGCAAGAACGCCCATTTAGAACGATTCCCGGCTGACCATTTCGACTATATCGTCATCGACGAATTCCATCATGCCTCCGCCGCGACATATCGGCGCCTTTTGGCGTATTTCTCGCCACGCTTCTTGCTTGGGCTGACGGCCACACCAGATCGGTCGGACCAATCCGACATTCTTTCCCTCTGTGATGACAACCTTGTATTTAATCGCGGTCTGTTCGAGGGCATAAACGCGCAACTACTGGTTCCGTTCCACTACTTCGGGATCTTCGACGAATCAGTCAACTACAGCGAAATACCTTGGCGTAGCGGGCGATTCGACCAGGAACACTTATCTAACAAGCTGGCGACACTGAGCCGCGCAAAGCACGCGCTAACGCAATGGAAACAGCACAAGCAAGAACGAACGCTCGCATTTTGCGTGTCGATCGCCCACGCGGTGTTCATGGCCGGGCAGTTTTCCAAGGCTGGTGTCGCTTGCGCGGCAGTCTATGCCGGCTCGCCACTCAGCCGTGCTGACGCATTGGAGCAATTACGCGACGGCCGTCTCGCTGTCATCTTCTCTGTCGACCTTTTCAACGAAGGCGTCGACCTGCCTGAAATCGACACGGTGATGATGCTGCGCCCGACAGAATCCAAGATCCTGTTCCTTCAGCAACTAGGACGCGGCCTGCGCAAGAGCGACGGCAAGGATAAATTGGTCGTACTGGATTTCATCGGCAACCACAAAAGCTTCCTGCACAAGCCACAGGCGCTATTTGGCGTTGACGCTAGCTACAAGCAATTGGCGAAGTTCGCGCGTGAAATCGAAGCGAAACAACGGCAGCTTCCCGACGGCTGCTTCGTCAACTACGATCTGCAGTTGATTGAATTCCTCAAATCTCTCGATAGCGACGGCATCAAGAACGAATATCTGGCGATGCGGGACACACTCGGCCGGCGCCCAACGCTGGCGGAATTCTATCGGGCTGGCGCCAGCATGCAGGCGATGAGAAACGACTATGGCAGTTGGTTCCAACTGGTGGAAGCCATGGGCGATCTCGCCGCTGGCGAGCAACCGATACTCGCGTCGCATCGGGCATTCCTGCGCGAGGTGGAAACGACATCGATGACGAAAAGCTTCAAGATGGTACTACTCGAAGCGTTTCAAGAGGTGGACGGTTGGGCAAATCCACCGACGACCCGTTCGCTGGCAGCACGCTCATGGGCTGTACTTCAACGACGACGCAAACTACTTGTGGACGTCCCGGCATCGTATAGAGAAAAAGACGACGGCGAGACGGTCACTTGGCATCGCTACTGGCTCGATAATCCAATCAACGCTTGGATCGGCGGCAACCGCAGCGTAAAGGCGGACACCTACTTCGCGCTGGTGAACGAACGATTCCAGCCGACATTCAGTCTAGAACCGCAATTGCAGCAGAATTTTTCCTTGATGCTCCAAGAATTGGTCGATTATCGTCTCGCCGCTTACGAAATCCGTGTCGGTCATGAAGCGTCCACTGACAACGTGCTCCTATTCAAGCGCGACGTAAAAGCGACTGATCGCGTCGAGCTTCCATTCTTCCCGAATCTCAAAATCGCTTGCGGCCATTTCAAAACCGGAACGGCCGACGCCGAGGAGTATCGCGCTCTCGGGTCATCGTATGGACGACTGGACCCAGAACGGCACTTCATCGCGCGCGCTTCGGGCAACTCCATGAACGGTGGAAAACATCCCATTCAGGACGGGGATTATCTGCTCTTGGAGCATATTACGCCGTCTCGCGCTGGCTCAATCACCGGCACGGTGATGGCTATCGAACGGCAGGATGAAACTGGCGAGGGCAACCAGTATCTCTTACGCACGGTCTTGAAAACACCCGACGGTGGATATTTACTACGCGCCAGTAACGCTGATTATGAGGACATGCCTACCACGGAAGACATGCGTACCTTGGCGCGGCTAAAAGGCGTGATTGATCCGCTGGACCTCGCAATAGGCCAATCTTTCAAGCGGGAAGACGTTCCGGCTTTGTTTGGCAAGGAGTTCAATCCCGGCAACTGGAACGTTGGGCACGTTTCGCTTCCCGATAAAAACGCGGTGGTTCTATTCGTGACAATCAACAAGCAAGGAAAGTCTGTTGATCACCGATATGTTGACCATTGGATCGATGAAAAGGCGTTCCACTGGCAGAGCCAGAACTCGACTATGCCAAGCGGCAAGAAAGGCCTTGAAATATTGAATCACGAAGCATCAGGAACAAAAATCCACTTATTTGTGCGGGAAGGAAAGCTGGAAGACGGGAAAGGTGCGCCCTTTGTTTATCATGGGCAGGTTCGTTATGTTAGCCACTCCGGGGCAAAGCCTATGGGCGTCGTTTTCGAACTTGCTTAATCACTCGCCGGTTCGCTCTCAAGAAATTACGTCAACATTTCCGGTAACCCAAGTTAACGCAGCTCGCACGGCCAGATCGTCACCCCCTTTATTTTCCTTCTACTTCTTGGCATCTAATTTCTTGCAAGTTTTAGCCCAAGCAGACACAGGCCGATAAGAACTCTCCCGAAGGCTATATGGCGCATCTCCAAAGGAATGTAGCCGTGATCCGTCTTTATCCAGAAGAAAGAATAACTTGTCCGTACTTTGGATAATGTAGGCCTGCTGCTTAGTGGCGACCGGCCCGTCTTCCAGTAAAATGTCCACGGATCTGTAGTGCCAAAGGAAGTCGTTTCCCGCACAAGCAAATTGCCGCAACTCCGCTTGCGAAAGATCGGCATAAAAATTGAGGGGCAACTTGCCGGTAATTGCAACGTAGAGTTGACCGTATCTCTTAACCCCCTCGGCGTGTGCCTCTTCGATAATAAAGGCCTTCAACAAAAAATGGAGGAACAGCGTCATCGCAATTGCAAAAAGAAACAGTACAAGCGCAAGTGCGCGAATACCAAATCTGTGCCACCGCTTCGAATTTAGATTCACACTCGGGATCCGGGATCCCCATCGCCGTCTAGGGCCAAGCTTCTTCCACGCTTTATTGGACGGATCAGTCAGGCGATCATTAACTCCAATAAGCTTGCGGGCTGTGTTCGCAGCTTTCGCAAGCTTGACCCTTTGCCATCGCCGCCAATGACTTTCACGGCCCCATTTTGCCCGCTCCCATTCGGTTAATATCTCTAAGAAATAGAGGTAAGAGACAGCAACGGCAAGTAGCGCGCCGCTGTAAGCCCAAGGCCGGGTCAGTTTCAAACCCAGCAGGACAGTCTCGTTTACACCAACCGGGAACAGGTTGCTGCCAATCCCGGCAGCCATATTCCAGCCGTCAAGGAAGGAAGTACCAGCGGCAAAGCCGGCGATTCCGATTACAGGTATTGCCAGCGCCATAATCTCAAAGAAGTGACGATGAATGAAACTCCAGCCGGGAAACATCGTCCTTAGGTCCTCGTTATCTGCGCTATTTGTTCCTTCTAGTTCTTTCATCTTTACCATGACTCCTCTTGAATTAATTGGTGCACCAAATTACTTTCCCCCGCTTAACAAAGAAGTGACTTTGGCAGCCATTCGTCCTTCGTACCGATGGATTCAAAGACACAAGGCCTGCGGAATCGACAGACAGACTCCATCGCGGGCGACCGTTCTTTGACATAGGGAGTTGGATAAATGTTCCGCACCCACAAGGACAACACATGCAGGCCTGCCAGAAAACGCCATCAGATCCCACGACGTAGATTGCGTCATTCTTCCGAAGATCTGGAAGTTCTTCACAACGAACAAGTGTGAGCTTCGATGCAATACCCAGCTTGCGTTTAACCCATCGCAGCAGTCGCATTCAAGCTCCTTTCTTAGCCAGCCGTTGCAGGCCAAGTGGCGGCTCAACGTCGCCAAGCGCCACCCAACGCGCAAACGTTGGACAGGGCATCCCTTCAGCAGTGTCACCACTCGCAGGAGGGTCGCTCAGGATTTGGCGGCGGTAGGCATACTCACGGTTAGGGTCGACGCGAAACGGATGCAGCCGCGCCAAAAGTTCGTTCACTGCAAGCGAAGCCGCCTGCATATTGATTGAAATGACCGCAGGCTGATCTACGCGTGCATTCCGAACATAGCCCTCTTTAAGAAGTTTTGCGTGCTGATCAGGATTGCAACGGCGCATGAAGGCAGCATTCAAATCCTCCTGATCATAGACGCCTCGGCTGAGCAGGCTGGAACCACCAGGCTGAATATAATGGACTGCCACGCAGATTTGGTCGATTCCGCCTTTCCCATCGGCGTCGATACGCACGCCAACATCAACCAATGGAATCACGTAAAAGCTGGCTAGCTTGTTCAGCAAATGCCGGCCATCAATGGAATCCATGCAGCCGAATAGCACGTCGCAGCTGGCCAGGTGCTGGACTACCTCGCTGTTCTCAAGATCTGCATGCAATGGTGTTACGACCGTGCCAAGGCCTATGTTCGCGATCACTCGGCTCAGAACTTCGACCTTGCTGCGATCTGCAACAGCATCGGCCATTGTGCTATTGAGAATCCTGTTCAGATTCTTGTCTTCCACGCTGTCTGGATCGACAAGTACGAGCTCGCCCACGCAGTTCCGCACTAGTTGTTCAACGACAATACTCCCGGTGCCAGAGCAGCCTACGACGCCTATCCGCAGACCACGTAGCTTGTTATAGGTATCATCGCCGAAGGTTTGCCACACGCGGCGCGCATACTCGGGCGCCGCACCCTCCCCGTCAACCCGACGCCAGAAGGAGATGTCATCGCCCGCGACGCGAATGTCGCTCAATGGCGGACCGAGACGGTCCGGCCAGACAGTGCGGCCGAACATCTCGCCACTCGGCAGCATAATTGCGCTCACCTGCGGTTCATCACTGTCAAGCCAGCCAAGTACGCTGTCAAAGAACGCTCGGTCCGATTCATCATCTGCCAGCGAGAAGGCTTCATAGCCATTGGGATGGCTATGTATTTTCACGACACGCAACGTCCGATTCATAGCCTCGGTTAGGGCGGGAACCACGGCCTCCGGTGTCCAGGCTACCCTATCGACCGCCCGGATACGGCAAGCATCGTACGGGACAGGATAAATCGACTGCACGAGGAACGAAGTCCGGGCCGAACCGGCCGCCACCGCGCAAAGCGCAATGACGACCGCCTCCTTGCCGTCGCCAGGGAACAGATGGCGCCGGATTTCCTGATGCATTGCGCCGGACAAGGCCAACGTATGGCGCGTGCTCATTTGCGCAGCTCCGCCGCCAGCCAGTCGTCAACCAAGGCCATATGGGTGCCCAAGCCATCAACTCCCATGCGCCAAGCGCTGGCACCTGTGCGATGGCGGGACCAGCGTTGCCAGTCCTTGCCGTCAAAAGACTCGTTAGATAGCGCCCCAATCTGGCGACCATCAAGACGCGCCAATTGTGGATGAAAGTAGGCCATGTCGATTTGCGTATCCGGATAGCCGGCAGGCAGTTGCACGTTCACGCTCACGGCGGAAATGTTGTAGCCAGGCGGTGCAGGCCAACCATGAATTACCACGCGATTTACGTTACAGTCCGCCACTGCCTCCCACTGCAAGCCCAGCGCAGCCAGGTAGGCTTCGTCTTCCGGCATCAGCGCGAAGTGGCGACGGCCTTGCGGCCCTTCCCCCTCCGTTACCTCGTTCGGGATCGTCATGAAGCGCTCAATACCCGGGGCGAGGAAACTGACCGGCTGATCAAGTTCGACCTTGGTAACGTTGGACCCGTTTTTCAACTGGAGGATAAAACGCTCGGCCGGGACCTTCCCCGCGAGCTCCAGGATCTGACGGCCAGTCATTTCCGATACGTCGACCGTAAAATGCTGCTTGTCGACCTTGATTTGATACTTTTTCCCCGCCGGTACCGGCTTGCCGGCTTTGCCGTGGGATTCGATGTCTACAACTTCTTCATTGCTGTTCATTCTGAACTCCATAGGTAATAGTTCCCCGTCGCAGGCCGAAATCCGGCGCTGCGGTTTAGAAAATCACGTAGGAGGCTTGACAGAGCGAGTGCGGCAAGACAGACTCTTAGGCGACCAAACCTGAAGTCGGCGTCATGCCGGGTTCACTAGAGGCAAGCTTCCATGCTTGCCTCTTTTTATTTTTGCTTCAACATATGTACTCCTTTCTCGGCGAGCGACTAATGGTTGTTACTGCGCAGTTAGCTTGACGTACACAAGTTTACAAACTAAGATTAAACTAGTCAATGTGTAAACCAAAAAATTTTCAGGGGCAATCATGATCGGAAACCGGTTGAAGCGCGCCCGCGAGTCAAAGGGCCTGTCGCTTCGGCAGCTGGCAGCGGCAATACAAGGTAAAGTTTCGGCGCAGGCGATCGGCAAGTATGAGCGTGACGAGATGATGCCCGGTTCGGAAACCTTGCTGGCGATTGCCGATGCACTCGAGATCTCGCCGGAATATCTGCTAAGCCAGCAGGAAATTCAACTGACTGGAGTCGACTTCCGTAAGGAGCCTCAAGCAGGCGCCAAAGAGGAACGCGCCGTCGAAGCCGCAGTGTTGGATCAGATGGAGCGCTTTCTCGTACTCGAAGATCTCATGCCGGACTCAGGCGAAAAATGGCAGGTTCTCACAGACTCCGACTTGCACATCCAACAGATCGAAGATGGCGAGCGGGCTGCCGATGCGCTCCGACGGCATTGGAAGCTGGGCGTGGCTCCGATCCCGTCCATGGCGGAACTACTTGAAGAACGTGGAATCAAAGTCATATCGTTGGATTTACCTGAGCATGTATCTGGATCAAAGGCACATATTAACCGTACCGGCAAGGCGGAAGTCCCGGTTGTAGTCGTTAACAAGTTGCATAACGGTGAACGGCAGCGTTTTACCATGGCGCATGAACTGGCCCACCTGGTACTCAGCATGGGCGACATCGACGAGGAAAAGGTTGCCAACAGGTTTGCCGGCGCCTTTCTTGTGCCGACGGAACTGCTCGTACAGTTAGTAGGCAGCCATCGCACAGGAATTGCTCTTGGCGAGCTTGCCGAACTGAAGAAGGTGTTCAAAGTCAGCATCGCTTCATTGGTAGTGCGCTGTGCTCAGGCTGGGATCATCAACAAGGCCACCTATAGCCGCCTATTCGAGCAAATCAAGGCGCTTGGCTGGAATGGGCAAGGCTCTGCAGAGCCCCATAAACTTGCAGCAGAGCTTCCGCAGCGAATGGAGCGATTGTGCTTCCGTGCGGTAGCAGAAGGGGCAATTTCGGAGTCCCGAGCCGCCGAGTTGTTGAGGATTAGTGTCCGCGAGCTTGATCTGCGATTGATGGGAGCAGAGGGGTAACCTTGATTGTCCTGGTATCTGATACGTCGGTGCTGGTCGACCTGGAGCGCGCAGCACTACTAGAGCAATCGTTCTCCTGCGGTTTGACCATGGTCGTCCCTGATTTGCTCTATCGGCGCGAGCTGGCCGACTATAACGGCTCCTACTTGCGCGCACTAGGACTGCAAGTTGCGCAGTTGACGCCGACAGAACTGAAACTTGTGCAATCAATTAGCGGTGCGCAACCTAAGCTGTCTTTGCCGGACTGCTTTGCGTTAGTTTGCGCCACACGAAGAGGGCACGCCCTGCTTTCCGGCGACCGAGCACTACGCGGCGAAGCTGGGCGGCATGGCGTTGACACTTTCGGGCTGCTCTGGTTGCTGGACCAAATGGAGCTAAAAGGTGTTCCCAAAACGGACCTTGTAGCAGGACTCAGCCAACTGCTGATGCACCCGCGATGCCGTTTGCCACGAGAAGACGCGCAAACGCGAATCACGCGCTGGTCATAATTCAAGAACAATTCCACGGACTTATGGAAGGTGCGGGGTGCGAGCTTTTTCATGTCGGCCTGGAACAAAACAAAATCCGAGGGCTTCGTTTTCGAACTTATTCAATAACCCTACGGCTCGCTCTCAAGAAACTGCGTCATCACTTCCAGCAACCCAGGCTGACGCAGCTCGCACTCCCAAATCGTCAGCACCTCCCACCCCGCCGCCCGTAGCGCGGCCAGGTTCTTATCGTCCCGCGCCTTATTGGCCATCAACTTGGTCGTCCAGAACTCGACCCGCGACTTCGGGATGCGGGCCAATTCGCAGCCCTCATGCATGTGCCAAAAGCAACCATGGACAAAAATCACCTTCTTACGCGCGGGGAATACGAGATCTGGCGTGCCGGGCAGCTTCCGGACATGCAGACGGTAACGGTATCCCGCCTTGTGCAGCATGCGCCGGACGATCATCTCCGGCCCGGTATCCTTGGCCCGGATGCGCGACATGATGTCGCTGCGCAGCGCAGGTGTGACAGAGTCGACCACTACTCCCCCTCGCGACGGCCAAGCCCTCTAGCACAGCTTGGACATCAAGTTCTGATGCCGATCAACGATCGGTCATTCAATATCTTAGGGGAGAATGCGCAATGTAAAGACCGGAATTTGCGCCGGCCCCGGCGCGCGATTGAATACTGTACAAATACACAGTACAATATCCCTCAACTGATCCACATTCACCGTCACGCTTGCTTTATACTGCTCGGTTTGCTCCTGTTCGCACGCCGCCACAGGTGGGTTCCCGGCCATTTGCCCGACCATCAATCGGCTGCGGCTGCGGAGCTCGGAACGCCCGTATCGTAGAACCACAGACAATCAACATGCCGCTCCAATCAATCGAACTTTTTGCAGGTGCCGGAGGCTTGGCACTCGGCTTTTCGGGGCACGGCGTGGCCCATCGGGCGGTGGTCGAGTGGAATCCCCATGCGTGCCAGACCATCCGCAACAACAAGCAGAACAACGTCGCCCCGATCTCGCACTGGCCCGATGTGACGGAAGGGGATGTGCGCCAGTTCAGCTACGATCCCTACCAGGGCATCGACCTGATCACCGGCGGGCCGCCTTGCCAGCCATTTTCGATGGGCGGCAAACATGGCGGTTTCCTCGACGTGCGCGACATGTTCCCGCAAGCCATACGCGCGGTGCGCGAAACGCAACCGCGCGCCTTCGTCTTCGAGAACGTCCAGGGCCTGAAGCGCGAGGCGTTTTCCGACTACCTCAATTACATACTGCTGCAACTTGAATTCCCATCCGCCTTGCCCCGCAAGGGCGAGGAATGGATGCGCCATCTGGCACGGCTGCGCAAGCACAAGGACGGCGGCGCGGCCAGCGAGTATCGCGTTGAGTGGCGCCTCGTCAACGCGGCCAATTTCGGCGTGCCGCAAAAGCGGATGCGGATTTTCATCGTGGGCTTCCGCGCGGATGTGGACACCCAGTTCACCTTCCCCGGTCACTCCCACAGCCAGGAGAGCTTGCTGATTTCGCAGTGGGGCACTGGCGAGTATTGGGAGCGTCATCGCGTGTCGAAACGCGAGCGGCCGGCGAAGCCCGAGGGCATCGACAAGAAATTGCAGGGCATGCTGGACCTCGATCCCGCGCGTAGACTGCTACCCTGGCGGACGGTGCGGGACGTGATCTCGGACTTGCCCGATCCGGAGAATCCGCGCGGCCGGGTCGTGCAGGCGCACAAGTTCCAGCCGGGCGCGCGCAGCTACGCCGGCCACACGGGCAGCCCGCTGGACGAGCCCGCCAAGGCGCTCAAGGCCGGCGACCATGGCGTCCCCGGCGGGGAGAACATGCTGCGGCGGCCGGACGGGTCGGTGCGCTATTTCACGGTGCGGGAGTCGGCGCGGATACAGACCTTCCCGGACGCGTTCATCTTCGAAGGTTCCTGGAGCGAGACCATGCGCCAGCTGGGCAACGCGGTGCCGGTGCAACTCGCGTCCGTGATGGCGGGGAGCGTCTGCGACCATCTGCGCGCCGCGCGGCAAACGGCACTGGAATTGGCCGTCGCGTAGGCCACCCGACCATCTACGGGTTCAGCTCTTCCCCATGCGGATAGTGCTTGTTGGTCTTGTAGAGCACCATGCCATAACTGATGATCGCCGCCCGCCAGCCCTCGCCCAGGAAGGTGACGGCGGCCTGCAGGAGGTCGCGCGCGATCGGGTTGACGCCCGCGACGTTGATTTGCCGCTCCAGCTCCCCGGCCGGCACGTCGTAGCGGAACACATACGGCAGCTGCGCCTTCATCGTGCCGAGCAGCTTGCCAAGCTCCATCGTGGCCGCCTCGTCGGCGGATAGTTGGATCGGATAGTCGTCGATGATGGGATGGCTTTGGTCGAACTTTCCCGGCTTGGTGGTGTCGCGCTCCTTGCCGGGATCCTTGGGTCCAAATCCGGCGCCGTTCCACATGTCCTTGTGCTCCTCCCTGAACATGGCGATGAGCAGATCCTCGTTGGCCGCCGTGCTCATGCTCTTGTCGAGCAACAGGGTCTTGTATCCCAATAGCCGGGTATCGATCCCGCGCCGGCCGCGCAGCTTGGTCAGATGCTGGAACAGTCTGTCCCGCACGTGGTTGGCCTTGCCGACGTACTTGGGAATGCCGTCGTAGTGGATGACGTAGACGCCCTGGTGTGATCCCATCTCCAACTGGTACTTCAATAACTCAGCCAAGGCGCCGTCGTTCAACGCCGACTCGGGAAGCTCCTCAAGCGTGTCCTTCAATTGCTTGGAGACCGTGCGGAGGAAATCGAACACGTAGAGCGAATGCAAAATGGATCCCTGGAAGAATGGAATCCACCCATGCTACAGCAAGGCGAACGGCTTCGGCAAACCAGGCGGCGCCGCTGCGCTGCCGCTCCGGTCGCACGGACAGCTCCCAGGCTCCCCAGTCACTTGCAACATGGCATGAATACTGCTAACCACAACCATGCCAAAAGCAAATTCCATGTGATGTTTTCGTCGTAGGCCCGGCGCCACCAGCGCTGGGCCCAGTCTGGATCCCGCAGGCCTTCGTTGCCACAGCGAAATGCATGTTGCTGGTGCGCGATGTGTCCATTTCGGTGCGCACGGCCTGGGATGGCGCGCGTCGCGCGCGATGTAACGGTCCAGTCCCCCTGCCGCGGACACACGCCTTCAACGATTTTCAGGAACCAGCTTTGGACGATCACCTCACGCATATTCCGCCGGCCCGCGCGGCCATGGACACCGGCACGGCTTTCCCGTCGCAATCCGATTTGTTGGACGATCTCGCCGGACTGGGGCGCTGGGCGATGGATCGCAGCCGCGCCCGCATGCGCTTTTCGGCCGTCGCCCTGCGGTTGCTCAGCCTGGCGCCCGGCAGCGCGCACGACGAGTGGACGACGGGCGTGGTGCCGGAAGACAGCGCACCGCTGGCGGCCGCGCTGAGCGAGATAGCCCACGCCGGCAAGCCGGTGGTGTGCGAGTTCCGCGTCTTCGCGCCGGACCATGGCGTGCGCTGGCTGCGCCTGCAAGCGCTGCCGGCGGCGGACCTGCCCGTGGCCTGCGGCATACTCAAAGACGTCACCACCGCCAAACGCGCGGCCACCCGCGAGCGCTTCAACTTCGCGTTGACCCAATACCTGATCGGCACCGACACCTTCGACGCCGCCGTCGACAAGATCCTGCACCTGGTCTGCGATGAGCTTGGTTGGGAATGGGGCGCGTACTGGGCACTGGAACGGGGCGACACGGTCGACCTCCTGAGCTGCAAGCACGTCTGGCACAAGCCCGACCGCGACTACACGCAGTTCCGCGACGCGACGATGCGTCTGGCCGTCACGCCGGACGAGGGGCTGGTGGGCCAGACCTGGCGCACCAGCGAGGCGCAATGGGTGGACACGACCCTGACCCACGCCGACCGCACGCGCGCGCGCGCCGCCGGCCACTGCGGCCTGCAGTCGGGCTTCTTCTTCCCCGTCACCTATGTGGCCACCGACGGCAAGCTGCACCGGGCCGGCGTGCTGGAATTCTTCAGCGCCGCGCCGCGCCAGCGCGAGGCGCAATTGCCGGGACTGGCCGCATCGATCAGCGCCCTCATCGCGCAGACCGCGCAGCGCATGGTGCAGCAGGAGCGCGTCCGGGTGCTGGCGCAAACGGATGACATGACCGGTCTGGTCAACCGCGCCCATTTCCACACGCTGCTGGAGGCGGCCTGCGCCAGGGGCCGCGAGTTCGGCCTGCTGTACATCGACCTCGACCAGTTCAAGCCCATCAACGACGGCTTCGGCCACGCTGCGGGCAACCAGGTGCTGTGCGAGTTCGCGCAACGCCTGCGGGCGCTGCTGCCCGGCGAGGGCGTGGTGGCGCGGCTGGGCGGCGACGAGTTCGCGTTGCTGGCGCCCGCCGGGCTGACCGGTCCCAGGCTCGACGCGCTGGCCAGCGCCGTGTTGGAGGCGGCGCGCGTGCGCTTCAACTACATGGGGCACGACCTGTCGGTGTCGGCCAGCGTGGGCATCAGCCTGTTCCCGCGCGACGGCGACAACACGGCCCAGCTGCTACACGCGGCCGACGCCGCGATGTACGTCAGCAAGGAGAACGGGCGCAACCTGATCAGCTACTTCAACCGCGACCACGACAGCAAGCAGCGCGCCAAGGCGGCCCAGTTGCTGATGCTGTCGGCGCTGCAGGACGCGCTCGACGGCGACGAGTTCTTCCTCGAATACCAGCCGATCTACGACATCCAGGGTCCGCAGCCGGTGGGGCTGGAAGCGCTGATCCGCTGGCGCAAGGCCGACGGCACCATCGTCCCGCCGGACCAGTTCATCCCGGTGGCCGAGCACAGCCGCCTGATCGTGCTGATCGGGCGCTGGGTCATCGAGCAGGTCTGCCGCGACCTGCCGCGTTTGCGCGCGGCGGGCCACGGCGGCATCCAGGTGCACGTCAACATGGCGGCGCCGGAATTCCTCGACAACGATCTGCCGCGCGAGCTGCTGGCCATCACCGCCGCCGCAGGCGTCGATCCGCGCCAGATCTGCCTGGAGCTGACCGAAACCGTCGTCATGCGGCACATGGACAAAACGCTGCCCATCATGCGCGAGCTGGCGCGGCTGGGGTTCGAGATCAGCCTCGACGATTTCGGCATGGGCTATTCGTCGCTGTCGCTGCTGAAGTCATTGCCCATCAGCTCGCTGAAGATAGACCGGCTGTTCCTGCAGGGCGTGCCACACGACCAGAACGATTGCGCCATCGTGCGCACCATCATCGACCTGGGCCGCAACATGAAGTTGCGCGTGATCGCCGAGGGCGTGGAGCTGGACGCGCATCTGGGTTTCCTGCGCCAGTATGGCTGCGCGCTGATCCAGGGCTACCTGCCCGGCCGGCCGATGGCGATGGCCCAGCTGATCGCGATGCTCGCCGCGCCGGGCGCCGCGCAAAGCACCGCGGCTGCCGCCATCGCGCCGCGCCCGGCCCCGGCGCCAGCGCCGGCGCAGGCCCCGATTCCCGAACTTCACTGAGGAGCATGCATATGAACATGAACCTGCCCTTTCCGGTCGACCGATTCCTGCCCTACATGCCCGATGTCGGCCGATGCGAACGGTCGCTGCACGAACTGAATCTGATGTGGCGCATGATCGAGGCCTCGGCCAAGATGAATTGCCCGAACGAGGCCGAGACGATACTGCCGACCGTGATGGCGACGCGCGCCGGCTTCAGCCAGCTGGAGCAGGAGCTGGTGGCGGGCCTGGCGCGCGAAAAGACCAACACGGTGCTGGCCGAGATGGCGACCAAGTCCCAGTACATCATCGAGATCGTGGTGCGCAACCTGTACGAGCGCACGGCGGACGTGGGCTTTCTCGCCACCGACCACGAGCTGTGCGCGTTTGCAGCGGGCCTGCACGGAGAGGCCGGCAACGACGTCGAGCGCGTGCGCGCGCGGCTGCGCTCCTATCGCGACAAGTATTCGGTCTACGATGAAATCATCCTGCTCGCGCCCGATGGCGCGGTGCTGGCGCAGATCGACGACGCCAGCCCGATCACGCGCAGCGACGATCCGCTGATCGCGGCCACCCTGTCCTGCGACAGCCACGTCGAAACCTTCCGCGCCAGCGACCTGCGGCCGGGAAAACGCAAGGCGCTGATCTACTCGCGCCGCATGCACCATCCGACCACCGGCGCCGTGGTCGGCGTGTTGTGCCTGTGCTTCCATTTCGAGGAGGAGATGGCGCGCATCTTCCACACCCACCGCGACCACACGGAGCGGGCCCTGATGCTGCTGCTGGACGCCGACGGCGCCGTGATCGCCAGCGCCGATCCGCTCTGGATCCCGCTGGGCGCCACCGTGCCGGTCAACCGCCGGGGCAGCCCCACCCTGATGAAGCACGCCGGCCGCGACTATCTGGTGCGCACCGCCGTCTCGCCCGGCTACCAGGGCTATCCCGGCCCGGACGGCTGGCAGGGTCAGGTCATGGTGCCGGTGGACGTGGCCTTCGGCAGTTTGGACAGCGACGTGCTGGCCGGCCTGGCGCCGGAATGGGCCGAGGGCCTGCTGTCGCACGCGCGCTCGTTCTGCCCGCCCCTGCACGAGATCGTCGGGGCGGCCGAGATGGTGCGCCGCGTGGTCTGGAACGGGCAGGTGATGAGTTCGGGCCAGGAGGGCGACTCGGCGCGGCTGCAGAGCGTGCTGGAGCAGATCAGCGAAACCGGCGCGCGCAGCAACGCGCTGTTCGCCGATTCGATCGACGAGCTGTTCGAAACCGTGCTGGCGGCCGGACTGCGCGACGCCGAGTTCGCGTCCCATCTGATGGTCGATCTGCTGGACCGCAACCTGTACGAGCGCGCCAACGACTGCCGCTGGTGGGCGCTGTCGCCGGAACTACGGCGCTTGCTGGCCGGCGACCTGCCCGACCGCGCCGCGCGCATCGCCAACGTGCTGGAATACATCCACGGTCTCTACACCGTCTATTCCTCGCTGGTGGTCTATGACGTGGAAGGCAAGGTGGTAGCCAGCTCCGGCCCCTGCCCGGCGACGGCGATCGATGCGGATACGCTGGCCGCCGTGCTGGCGCTGCGCACGGAGCAGGACTACCACGTCACGCCGTTCGCGCCATCGCCGCTCTACGATGGCCGGCCCACCTACGTCTACCACGCCGCGATCCGCGCGCCCGGGCAGGACCAGGCCGTGATCGGCGGCATCGGCATCGTGTTCGACGCGGCGACGGAATTCGAGGCGATGCTGCGCGGGGCCTTGGGCGGCCGGGCCAACCTGCACGCCTGCTTCATCGAACGCTCGGGCACCATCATCGCCAGCACCGATCCGGCGCGGCCGGTCGGGGCCACCTTCGAGATCGCGCCCCATCTGGCGGCCATGGAGAATGGCCGCAGCGGCTCCTGCCTGCTGACGCACGATCAGCACTACGCGCTGCTGGGCTGCACCGTGTCGCACGGCTATCGCGAGTTCAAGGTGTCGGACGGTTATCCGGCCGACGTGCTGGCCGTGGTGGTGCAATCGTTCGGCGCCGTGCGCGCCGGGGGCGCGGCCGGCACGGCGCGGCCCCGGATGTTGTCGGCGCCGGCCGGCGGCGGGCACGGTGCGGAGTTCGCCACCTTCTTCGTCGGCGAATCGCTGTACGCCATGAGCGCGGCCGGTGTGTACGAGGCCCGCACGGCATCGAAGCTGACGCCCGTCTCGATGGGCGGCGGGGCGGCATGCATCGGCATACTGGAACTGGACGGGGCCGGCAAGGACGACGCGGGTCATGTGTGGGTGTACGACCTGGGCTTCGTCCTGTCCGGCCGCAGCACCGAAATCGATGGCCGTTCGCAGGTGGTGGTGGTGCGCCACGGCGAACGCACCGTGGGCTTGTTGGTGAGCGAATTGCATGGCGTGGCCAAATTCGGCGACGACGACCTGATCGCGCTGCCGCTGGCGGGCCAGGACGGGCGCACGCTGGTCACGCGCATCATCAAGGCGTATGGGGGGGAAGTGTTGATACAACTGATCGACATCACCTCCCTGTTCGGCTTGCTGGAATATGGGGAGGCGAGCTGTTAGCCGGCCCGGGCAGGGCGGTATGCGGCGCAGTCAGCCGCGAGGCGCGGATTCAAGCGGTCGACGCGACACTTCAGATGACGAGGCAACCCGACTTTTCCGCGATGGACAAGGACACGGTCATGCCGGCGTTGAACTCGAGGTAGTCTGATTCGATCCCGTCGCTGAAAATAACGCCATTTTCCGCCATCGCGGATTCCAGTGTCAGGTGGCGCTGCTCGTCGATGATCCCGCTGACGAGGGAGGCCGACGAGGTCTTGCTCGTGAACGGTTCCCTGACCGCGAAATGCAGATACCGCGCATCCCACGGCGTCGGCGCATGCCGGTCCGCGCCGGATGCGCACTCCTCGGTGATGGCCAGGGCACCGGTGCGCACGCTTCGGAGCCACCCGGTGGAGCCGAGCCCGGTCGACACGATGATGCCACTCGACGATTGCCGTTCCTCCTGCGCACCGACGCGGATCGTATAGCGCGCGGAGGTATGCGACTTCGGGCCAATAAAAATATCGTTGACGCCGTAAAGCACCTGACCGCCGCTGAGCGACGCCTTCGCCATGGTGACTTCTTGCGTCTTAAACCGGCCGGCAAGCAGGGAGGGAAGGCGCTTGGCCAGGTCGCCGACCCGCCAAGGCAGCAGGACACCATCCCATCGCGCAGGCTCCGGATTCACGCCAAGCAGCGGCTGACCATCGAGGTATTTCATGGTGTTGGCCACCAGCCCGTCCTGACCGATCGCAATGACGATGTCCTTGGGGCCGAAGATGAAATTCGGCAGGAAACTGCGTTCGACCTGATGGACCCGTCCAAGGCGGTGAAGCACTGCCGTCGCTTCGTGGATGGCTGCCTGGTAGATCTCATGCTCGTGGACATAGTCCATAAAATCGGCGCCCAGGTGCTCGATATAGAACTTGGCCTGGCTGATCGTGTTGTGGCGCGCGACGAGCTCTTCCAGGCGCGTCCTGCGCGTCACGACCACGAGCTTGGTTTCGGTGCGAGGGCCCATGGCGTTCACGCTTTTGTCGCCATCACCTCGCGCAGCAGGTCGGGGGTGACGTTCAACTGGCCGATCTTGCCGGCCTTTTCCGCCAGCTCCTGGAACGCGAGCGCGATCATATGCCCGGGCTGCATACCCGAGACAGCGAGCGCCTGTACCGTCTTCGGATCGACGCCGGCATACGCCTGCAGCAACGCGGACACGGCGTACGCTTTCACGTCCGATTCACGCTTGACGTTGTCCATCGACAGGGCGACCAGGTCGGTGTTCTTGGCTTCGAGCGCGATCTTCGCCTCCATGTCGGACTGCTGCAGCGCGTGCCTGCGCTGCTGGATACTGCGCTCCGCATCCATCTGCGTCTCCCGGATCTGACGCTTCTTCGCCTCCACGGCGATTTCCGTGTTCAGTTCGTTCTCCTTGATGCGGCGCTCCTGCTCCACCGCGGCATTGCGGCGCGCGTACACCGCTTCGTCCGCCTCGCGCAGGATTTGCTCGCGCGCCTGCGCCTCCAGTGCACGCGCCGTCTCGGGCGTCGGTCGAATGGCAAGGAACGACAGCCCTAGGATTTCAATCCCGAGCGTTTCTAATTCCGGGTTCGCCTTGATCGCATCAATAACGAGTTGGGCGAGCCGGTCCGTGGCTTTGAGCGCGTCGCGCAACGGCAGGTTCTGCACGCCCTTGCGGGTGGCGACCTTGAGCAGGTTGACGACGCGCTGCGGCAGTTTTTGCGGGTCCTCCGAAATGTACTGCTGCGTCACCGGATTGATGGAGAAATCGAGCAAGCCACCGATGCGTTTGGGATCGGCGATGCGATAGGTCACCTGTCCCTGTACCGTCATCGTCTGGAAATCGGACGACGCCTCTTCAAAAATGAAGGGGACATCTTCGCTGCTGGTCGGTACCGCGACCATGGCGGTGGTGGGCGCGTAGTAGAAGAACGCCAGACCGATGCCTTCGCGTTTCACGGTCCCGTTCTTGTATTGCAAAACGTAGGTCGTTGGTTGAAATTTGATAAATTTCACGTTAAACATTTCACAATCCCCTTTCGATCAAGGTGAGCCGGTCATGGAGTTCCGGCTTGAGGCGATACAGCTGGGCGGGCCGATGGGCGCCGCCGGCGGAAAAGGCGCCTTCGATGGGCTCGAGCATGTCCATTTCCGTCATCTTGCGGCGGAAGCTCACCTTGTTCAGTGGCTCGCCCATCAAGGCTTCATAAACGCGCTGCAACTGGGGCAGCGTGAAGGATTCCCCCGCCAGGTAGCAAGGCAGCGACGAGTACTGGCTCTTGCTGCGCAACCGCGCCACGGCGGTATCCACAACGGTCCGGTGGTCGAAGGGGAGGTTGAGTGGCCGGTCCACGCTGGCCAGTTTCACGTCCTCGTGTCCGGCCTTGGCGATGACATCGTGTGGCACCAAAGCGTAGTACACCACCGAGACCGACCAGCCGCGCGGGTCGCGCGCGGGACCCGAGAAGGTCGCGAGCTGTTCCAGGTAGGGTGGTTCGATGCCGGTCTTGGTGGCAAGCACGCGCAAGGCCGCTTCCTGGGTGTCGGCATCCTCATCCGGGTGGATGAAACCGCCGGGAAGGGCGAGGACGCCCTTGAATGGTTCCCGGTCGCGCTTGAGGAGCGCCACCCGCAGGGAATTGTCCTGGAGCGTGAGCAGTACGACATCGACGGTGCAAATGACTTGTTGCATGGCTGACCTGTTAGTTTCTGTGTGGATCTAAGTGTTTTTCTTCCCCATGTACAGAGCATAGCATACTTAGTTGCCTTTTTAAACTAAGCGTATTACACTTGAGACACAACATCGAAAGGGAACCGCCATGAAAAGCCAACTTCACCTGCTTGTGATTGATCCCCAAAATGATTTCTGCGACCTGCCGGCGAGCTATTGCCAGGGTGGCGAGGTCGCGCCAGCCCTCCCCGTCAGCGGTGCCCATGCCGACATGCAGCGTGTCGCCGGCCTGATCACGCAAGGGATGCATGGTCTTGCCGGCATCACGGTCACGCTGGACTCCCATCATCGATTCGACATCGCGCATCCAACGTTCTGGGCGAAAGAAGAAGGCGACGCCGTCCCCCCCTTCACGGAGATCGTCGCAGCCGATGTGCGCGCCGGCCGCTACCAGCCGCGCGACCCACGCGTGTTGACGCAAACGCTGGCTTATCTGGATGCCCTCGAGTCCACTGGCCGCTATCGCCTGATGGTATGGCCGGTGCACTGCGAAATCGGCTCTTGGGGCCATAACGTGCATGACGACGTGCGCGCCGCCTACAACCGCTGGGAGGACGCTGCCTGCGGCGTCGTCGGCAAGGTCAGCAAGGGCACCAACCCGTGGACCGAACACTACTCCGCTGTCATGGCGGAGGTCCCGGACGCCGCCGATCCGGAAACGCAACTGAACAAGAAATTGGTGGAAACGCTGCGCGCGGCGGACAAGGTCTTCATCACCGGCGAGGCCGGCAGCCACTGCGTGAAGGCGACCACCGAGCACCTGGCCTGGCAATTCGGCCCCCACGATGCCGCCAAGCTGGTGCTGGTGACGGACTGCATGAGCCCCGTGACCGGCTTTGAAGCCCAATACGACGCCTTCGTGCACGACATGATCGGGCGCGGCGTCCAGTTGGCGACGTCCGCCGATGTGCTTCCTGAATTGCTGGCCAACGCCACCCGTTAACTCAACCAAGCGAGAAGAAGAATGAAACCCGTTGTTCGCAGCCTGTTGGAAAACGACCTTTACAAGTTCACGATGTGGCAGGCGCTTCTGCGCAGCCATCCCGATGCGCACGCCGAATACCTTTTCGTCTGCCGCAATACGCCGGCGTATCCGCTGGCCGAACTCGCTGGCGATGTGAATCGGGAACTCGACCACCTGTGCTCCCTGTCGTTCGCGGACGACGAACTGGCCTACCTGCGCGAACTGCGCTACGTCAAGGCATCGTTCGTCGACTTCCTGACGATCTTCCGCTTCCAGCGCCGCTTCATCTCGGTCGAAACGGCGGGCGATACCCTCGTCATCCGGGCCAAGGGCCCGCAAGTGCATGTGATGGGATTCGAGATCTATGTGCTCTACATCGTCAACGAGCTGTATTTCCGTCGCTTCGACCAACAGGCGGCCATGACGGAGGGCCGCAAGCGGCTCGCGGACAAGATCGCGCTGCTGCGCACATTCGGCGCTGAGCCGGCTCGCCGCACCCCGTTCCAGTTTTTCGACTTTGGCGCGCGGCGCCGGTTCTCGGGCGAATGGCACGAAGAAGTCGTTGCCACTCTGGCGCGTGAGGTCCCGGAGTTCTTCAAGGGGACGTCGAACGTCTACCTCGCCAAGAAGTACGGCCTGGTCCCGATCGGCACCATGGCCCACGAATACTTGCAATCGTTCCAGTCTTTCGGCGTGCGCTTGCGCGATTTCCAGAAAGCCGCGCTCGAAGGTTGGGTACAGGAATACCGGGGCGACTTGGGCGTGGCCCTCACCGACGTGGTTGGCATGGATGCCTTCCTGGCAGATTTCGATCTCTACTTCGCGAAACTCTTCGATGGTTTGCGCCACGATTCCGGCGATCCCATCGAATGGGGTGAGAAGGCGATCGCCCACTATAACAAGCTGCGCCTCGATCCCGCGACCAAACGACTGGTGTTCTCGGACGGACTCGACCTGCCTGCGGCGTTCGCACTGTACCGGCATTTCGCCGACCGCATCGTGACCGGCTTCGGCGTCGGCACCAACCTCTCCAATGACGTCGGGATCGCACCGCTGAACATCGTGATGAAACTCATGACCTGCAACGGCCAGCCAGTCGCCAAACTGTCCGATTCTCCCGGCAAGACGCTGTGCACCGACGAGACCTTCCTAGCCTATCTGCGCCAGGTATTCCAGCACCAGGCTGCCTGATACACGGAGAACAAGATGCTCAAACTCGCTTTAGCGCAGACCAACCCGACCGTCGGGGATTTCGACGGGAACACGTCCGAGATGGTGCGCCGCATGCTGCAGGCGGCCGGCGAGGGCGCCGATATGGTGATCTTTCCGGAGCTGTCCGTCTCCGGCTACTACCCTGGCGACCTGCTCGAAGATGCGCGTTTCCTCGACAAGAACGCGCGCGCTGTCGAACGCGTCCTCGCCGCGTCGCGCGAATGCCCGGGCCTCGTGGCGGTGTTCGGTACGGTGCGGCGCCGGTCCGGACCGGGCAAGCCGCTGTACAACGCCTTGCTCGCCGCGCGGGACGGCGTGGTGGTCGCGGAGTATTACAAACAGCTGCTGCCAACCTATGGCATCTTTGATGAGCGCCGCCATTTCGAGCCCGGGCCCGAGCGCGCATGTGTCCTTGACGTTGCCGGCCACCGCGTGGGATTCCTCATCTGCGAAGATGGCTGGAACGATGAAGGACGGGACTATGCTGTCAACCCGTTCGCGGCACTGGCCGCCGCAAGACCGGCGCTGGTCGTGAGCATCAATGCCAGTCCGGCGAATATGGGAAAGCGCCTCCAGCGCCACACGATGTTCGCGGCAGCGGCCCGGAACAACGGTCTGCCCATCCTCTACCTGAACCAGGTCGGTGGACAGGACCAGCTGGTCTTCGACGGCGCCTCGTTCGCGGTGTCGCCGGACCAGGGCGTTGCCTTCGAGGCGGCGCGGTATGCAGAGGATTTCAGCGTCATCGGATTCGAGGATGGCCGATTCATCGCGGACGCAGCCGGTGTACTGGATGAGGAGCGCGTGGAATCGATGCGCTGCCAAATTGTGCTGGGGCTGCGCGACTATGCCCGCCGCTGCGGCTTTAAGAGCGTGGTGGTCGGCTCGTCCGGCGGTATCGACTCGGCCTTGACACTGGCGCTGGCAGTGGAAGCGCTGGGCGCCGAGAACGTGACCGCCATTACGATGCCATCGGCATATTCGAGCGAGGGTTCCGTGTCGGATTCCGTCACCCTCTGCGGCAATCTCGGCATCCGCCTGCTGACGCATCCGATCCGCGACCTGGTCGAACAATATGGCGGCGGGTTCACATCGGCGTTTGACCAACCCCTGCAGGGGCTGACGCTGGAAAACCTGCAGGCGCGCGTGCGCGGCACGATCCTGATGGAGTATTCCAACGCGTTCGGCACACTGCTGCTAACGACAGGAAACAAGAGCGAAATATCGGTAGGCTATTGCACGCTGTATGGTGACACCAACGGCGGCCTGGGTTTGATCGGCGACCTGTACAAGACCGAGGTCTATGCGCTGTCGCGGCATATCAATGTCCGCGCCGGGCGCGAGATCATTCCCGAAGCGGTGCTGGCCAAGCCCCCCTCCGCCGAGCTGGCGCCGGACCAGAAGGACACCGACAGTCTGCCACCCTACGAGGTGTTGGATGAAATTCTCAAGTGGCACATCGAAGGGGAACGCTTGCCGGTCGAAGAATATTTGGCGTGCCAGCGATTCGTCGACACCATTGTGCAAACGGACAATGGCCGAACCCTCGTTGACCGTATCCTTGGCATGGTGGCGCGGAACGAATATAAACGCAGACAGGCGCCGCCGATTATCCGTGTCCGCGCGCGCGCGTTTGGCACAGGCCGCCAGATGCCGATCGCAGCGAAGTACTGAGAAGGAAACAACCATGGATACCCACCGCAATCAAATCGGCGTTCTCATCGGCCGGTTCCAGCCCTTCCACAATGGGCATGCCTTGCTCCTCCAGCGGGCACTGGAGACGGCGCAGCGCGTGATCATCGTGCTCGGCACCTCATTCCACGCGCGCAGTCCCAAGAACCCGTTCACCTGGCAGGAGCGGGCCGCGATGATAGCCGCGACCTTGCGCGAAGGCGATCGGGAGCGCGTGAGCTATGTCGCCGTGCGCGACTACTACGATGATCGTCGTTGGGCCAATGCCGTGCAAAAGGCGGTGACCGCCAGCGCCGCGCCATCCGACAAGATCGTCCTGGTCGGCTACTTCAAAGACAGCTCCAGCTACTATTTGAACCTGTTTCCGCACTGGGAACTGCGCACCGTGGACAATCCGCCGGACATCGATGCGACCCGCATCCGCCAGGTGTTGTTCGAAGCGGAGGATGTCGAGGTGTCGCTGAGCGCCGTGGCGGAGTGGCTGCCCAGACCGGTACGCCAATACCTGAAGGCATGGACCATCCTCGGGCACTATCCAACACTGGTGGAGGATCACCGCAAGATCTGCGCATATCGCGACGCCTGGAAGGCCGCGCCTTACGCTCCGGTTTTCGTGACGGTGGACGCTGTGGTCAAGACCCGGGAGCATGTCCTGCTCGTGCAGCGCAAGGGATTCCCCGGGAAGGGGCAGTGGGCGCTCCCGGGCGGCTTCCTTGACCAGCATGAAAGGCTGCTCGAAGGCGCCGTACGTGAGTTGCAGGAGGAGACCGAAATTGGCCTGCTCCCTTCCACACTAGTCGATGCGCTGGTGGATGTGAAGGTATTTGATCATCCGCGCCGTAGCCTGCGTGGGCGGACCATCACCCATGCGCACTTGTTCGACCTGAAGATGGACAGCATGCCGGAGGTGCAGGCGGCCGATGATGCCGCACTGGCGAAATGGGTCCCGTTCAACGAGCTCCTCGCGATGGAGGATCAGTTCTTCGAAGATCACTTCCACATTCTTGACGAATTCCTGCACCTGACCGAGGACTGATCGGCGGCCCGTCCGTTCCGCATGGCGACCAGCGGAACTTGGCCGCCGATATGGCTGGCAACGGCCTCCGCGTCATCCAGTACGGTTATTTCACCGAGTTCACCCGGATTGATCAGGCCCGCCAGCTCCAGCCGTTCGCGCATCCATCCCAGCAAGCCCTGCCAGAACTGCGATCCCACCAGGACCACGGGCACCTTGGTCATCTTCCGGGTCTGCATCAACGTCAGCATCTCGAACAATTCGTCGAGCGTGCCCATGCCGCCGGGCATCACGACGAAGGCGGCCGAACACTTGGCGAACGCCAGCTTGCGCGTGGTGAAGTTGTCGAAGACCAGGGAAATGTCCTGGTAGGTGTCGTCCAGCGGCTCGAACGGCAGGGCGATATTGAAGCCTACCGTCTGGCTGGCCCCGGCGCTGGCGCCCTCGTTCGCCGCGCGCATGATGCCGGGGCCGCCACCGGAGATGACGGTGTATCCCTGGTTCGACAGGCGCTCGGCGATGCCATAGGCAAGCCGATACATCTCGCTTCCCGGCGCGATCCTGGCGCTGCCGAATATGCTCACAGCGGTGCCGATGCGGCCCAGCGTCTGTTCGATACAGTCAAGTTCCTTCAGTATGGTCGCGTGCATGTGTTTGCTGGTAAAAGAGCGAGTTGGATGCGATGAAACATTTGCAAGATAACATTCTAGCGTCAGTTATTCATCCGTCGTCACGAAATTAATGCACAATGGCTGCAAATAAATTTCACAGCCAGCCATGCGCCGCCTACCGCCATTACGGGCCATCCAGAGTTTCGAGGCCGCCGCCGACCATGCCAGTTTCAGCCGGGCCGCCACCGCCCTGTGCGTCACGCACAGCGCCATCAGCCACCAGATCCGCTCGCTCGAGGAGTGGCTGGGGAAGGCGTTGTTCGTCCGTCACAACGGCGGCGTGCGCCTGACGCCGGAGGGGGAGCAGTTGAAGATCGCGTGCAGCGCCGCGTTCTCGCGGCTGGAGGACGCGTGCGCGCGCATCCGCGCGCCGGCACAGGAGCGCAAGCTGACCATCGCCTGTTCGGCCAGTTTCCTGACCCACTGGCTGCTGCCGCGCATCGAGCGCTTCGCGCGCCAGCAGCCGGCGCTGGTGCTCAATTTCCAGACCAGCGCCGACGTCGACGCCCTGCGCTCGCAGCGGGTCGACGCGCTGATCGTCAGCGGCCTGGCCCCGGCGGCGGCCGACATCGAGGCCACCCGCCTGGCCGCCGACGCCATCGGGCCCGTGTGCGCGCCGAACTGGCCCAACCCGCCGCGCACGCCGCAGGACCTGCTGACGCTGCCGCTGTTCCACGCCACGTCGCGCCGGGACGCGTGGAACGAGTGGGCCGGCATGGCCGGCGTCCACGCCAACCTGCGCCACGGCCAGACGCTGGACAGCCTGTCGCTGACCATCGAGGCGGCGCGCAGCGGCCTCGGCGTCGCCATCACGCCCCGGCTGCTGGTGCAGCGCGATCTGGAGGCGGGGCGGCTGATCGCCCCGCTGGGCTTCATCGAGGCCGAGCGCGCGACCTTCCTCTACCTGAGCACGGCACGCCGCAGCCAGCCGGACATCGCCGCGTTCCGCCAGTGGCTGGTGCAGGAAGCGGAAAGCGATGCGCCACCGCTGATCTGAGCCGCGCCCCCCTCTCGCCCGCCCGCCATCACGCGGGACGGCCAGACGCGGCACGCGGCCCGGCGGACCATTGACCGACGCCGTCACAAAATTGACACCCGTACCTGCGGAGCGGCGGCGCCTGTCGTAGAATGGCCGCTATTCCATGCTGCTCGCTTGCGTGCCCCTGTAAGCGATCCGCCCCCACCCAACATTGCACGGAGGCGAACCGCCCATGCTTCGGCAATTCCTGTGTCTGCTTGCCACCCTGTTGTTGTTCCCTGCCGCCCATGCGGCGGCCGGCGAGATCGTCATGATCGCGCCCACCGACCTGACCATGCCGCTGGTGCAGTTCCGCGACGGCAAACTGAATGGCGGCATCCTGAAGGACCTGGGCGACGCGCTGGCCCAACGGCTGGGCCGGCAGGCCAGCTACCTGAGCGTGGACGTGGACGGCGTCACCCCCACCCTGACCCAGGGCCGCGCCGACGGCATCTGCTACGTGCTGCCGTTCTGGATCGATGGCGACTACCAGTGGAGCCGGCCGCTGATCCCGGACGCCGAACTGGTGGTCGCGCGCGAGGGCGCGCCGCCGATCCGCTCGCTGGCCGACCTGCGCGACCGCCCGATCGGCACCGTGACCGGCTACCGCTACCCGCGCGTGGAGCAGGTGCTGGGCAAGCAGTTCTTCCGCACCGAGTCGCCCAATATGGACAAGAATCTGCGCCGGCTGATGGCGGGCGAGGTGCAGTACACCATCATGGTGCAGTCCACCATGGCCTACCTGACCCGCAACGACAAGACGCTGCGGCTGCGGCCCGACCTGGTGTTCTCCACCTTCAAGGCGCAATGCGCGTTCTCGCGCAAGTCCGGCATCCCGTTCCAGGACATCAGCCGCGCCCTCGACACGCTGGCCGACGACGGCAGCGTGGAGCGCATCCTGGCGCGCTACCGCTGAACCGGCGGCGCGGCCAGCGTGGTGGCCAGCGCGCGCGCCGCCCGCCAGCGGCTGGCCGGCGCCGGATGGTCGTCGCTGTCGAGGTAAGGGCGGCCGCTGGCGCGCATCATCTTGCGGTAGTACAGCGCCAGCCGCTCGGGCGGCCAGCCGGCGCGCGCGGCCAGCAGCAGGCCGGCATGGTCGGCCTGCGCCTCCTGCTCCAGGTTCAGCGGCGCCAGCCTGGCCATCAGCGCCGCGTCGTGGTCGACCGCGTCCACCAGCGCCTCGAACGACCGCCCGGCCCGGGCCGGCTCCAGCGCCAGCGCCTGTTCCAGTTCCCGTAAATTGTGGCGCAGCGCGGCGTGCGCGATTTCATGGGCCAGCAGCATGGCCAGTTCCGGATCGGACAAGTCGAGCCGCTCGACGTAGGCCTGGCTGACGAGGATTTTGCCGCCGGCCATGCAATCGGCGTCCTGCTCCGGGTCCGACGTGGCGTGCACCTCCCAGCGCCAGGCCGCCGTTTCCGGATAGTCGCGCGCGGCCTGCGCGATCAGGCCGGCCGCCACGCGCCGCACGCGGGCGGTGAAGCCGGGCGCCGGATCGAGCTGCCCGGCCGCGTCGAGCGCGGCGACGCGGTCCGCGTACACTGCGGCCGCCTGCGCCGCCACGCGCGCCTGCGTGAGCGGCAGCTGCTGCGGCGGCGGCTGGGCGGCCGCCGGCCCGGCCAGCAGCGCCAGCACTGCCAGCATAGCCAGCAACCGCGCCGAGCGCCGTCCAGGCAGGGGGAGGAAAGCATGCATGTCAGCCGCCGGTGGGAAGGATACCTGTCCATGGTAGGCCAGCTGACGCGGATCGACAACGTTGGCGAACCCACCAGCGTCTGGGTGCTGGTAGCGCCCGAGCCGGAGCCGGGCCGCGTCGCCGTCAGTACCCGCACATCGACGATTGATTACCCATCCAACAAAATATATTCGTCAAATCAAGGCGCGCGCACGCCGCGTCCGCTATACCTTCTTGTCCCGGACAATTTTGACTTAGATCAAAGTTTCTGACGCACTGCACCAATAGACTGATTGCGTTACTTCAATGAAACAAAGAGAGGAAATACAAATGCAAAAGTCTGCAGCAGCAATCATTCTGGTCTCCCTCGGCATGCTGGCCGGTAACGCCATGGCGGAAGAAAGCCCATGGCTGGTGCGTGTGCGCGCCGTGCACATCGACCCGGCCAACAAGTCCGACCCGGTCGGCGGCGTAGGCGCATCGGACCGCATCGATGTCAGCTCGAAGACCATTCCCGAAGTGGACATCTCCTATTTCTTCAACCGCAACGTGTCGGCCGAACTGGTGCTGACCTACCCGCAAAAGCATGACGTGAGCCTGGACGGCGCCAACATCGGCACCTTCAAGCACCTGCCGCCCACGCTGCTGGCCCAGTACCACTTCATGCCCGACGCGCAGCTGAACCCGTACGTCGGCGCCGGTGTCAACTACACCAACATCAGCAAGGTCGATCTGCTGAACGGCGCTGGCGGCCTTGAGCACAAGAGCTTCGGCCTGGCCCTGCAAGCGGGCGTGGACTACAAGATCGACAAGAACTGGTCGCTCAACTTCGACGTGAAGAAAGTGCAGATCCGCAGCGACGTGTTCGTCAGCGGCGCCAAGGTCAGCAACGTGCAAATCGACCCATGGCTGGTCGGCGTGGGCGTGGGCTACCGCTTCTAAGCCTGCGCTCCGGCCGGTTCGCGCCGCCATCGCGGCGCGAACCGCCAACGCCGCGCCCGGCCGATCATCGGCCGCGCGCGGCGTCGTTTTTTCTCCGCCGCGCTTCCCTGCCCCCCGTCCCATCCCCTCCCCGGACCGCCGCGCCCGCCACGCGTCCGCGCCGCCGTCGGCAAGCCCGCGCTGCCGCTATAATGGTCACACCATTTTTTTGCAGACGACACCCGCCATGCGCAAGATCCTGCTCGCCACCCTGCCCCTGTTGCTGACGGCCTGCGTCGACGATTCGGCCTCCTATTACGTGGGCGGCAGCGGCAGCAGTCACACGCTGACCGTCAAGCGGGAACAGGAACACCTGTGGAAACGCGACGCGGCCGTCTCGCTGATCCTGGCGCGCTGGCCGGACTGCCAGCGCCGCATCAGCCTGGGCAGCATGCCGGCCAAGGACGTGGAGATCGAACTGTTCGGTCTGGGCGAACAAACGTGGATCCTGCGCGACGGCAACCAGCTGTGGCAGGTGGAGACGCAAAGCTGCACCGAATTGCCGGAACCGAAGGCGGAGGCCGGCGACCTGCTGGGGGTGTTCCGGGTCGAGGGCGGCAAGCTGGTGTTCGTGCCGGCCGTGGTTGCCACGGATGGCGCGGCGGGCGCGGCGGCCGAGGGCCAGCAGGACGGCCCCGCCGATGAAGGCCAGGCGGGCGAAGCGGCCACGGCCGGCGGCGGCGCCCCGGCGTCAGGCAAGGCCGCGCAATAACATCGCACCCGGCCAGATCGGGACGTAACACATTTGAACATAGAGACGTAACACATTTGATTGTGTTACGCCCCCAGTTGGCGGGGGTGGCGTGCCGCTTAGCGCGTCAGCGCCATCCGGCGCGCGGGCTTGGCCACGCGGCCCGGCGCCGGCGCGGCGGCGGCCTGGGCCGGACGGGCGGCCTGCCCGCTCAGGCGGAAGCGGGCCACCATGTCGGCCAGGTGCGCCGCCTGTTCCTGCATGCTGCCGGCGGCGGCGGCGGCCTGCTCCACCAGGGCCGCGTTCTGCTGCGTCACGCTGTCCATCTCCGTGATCGCCATGTTGACGTGGCCGATGCCCGTGCTCTGCTCGGTGGACGCGGCCGTGATCTCGCGCATGATGGCCGTCACGCGCGACACGCTGGCCACCACCTGGTCCATCGTGGTGCCGGCCTGGGCCACCAGGGCGCTGCCGGCGTTGATGCTGTCGACCGAGTCGTTGATCAGGGTCTTGATCTCCTTGGCCGCCGCCGCGCTGCGCTGGGCCAGGTTGCGCACCTCCGACGCCACCACCGCGAAGCCGCGGCCCTGCTCGCCCGCGCGGGCCGCTTCCACGGCCGCGTTCAGGGCCAGGATGTTGGTCTGGAACGCGATGCCGTCGATCACGCTGATGATGTCGACGATGCGGGTGGCCGAGGCGTTGATGGTCTCCATCGTCTGCACCACCTGCGACACCACGCGCCCGCCCTGCTCGGCCACGGCCGACGCCGATTCCACCAGTTCATTGGCCTGCACCGCGTTGCTGGCGTTCTGGTTCACGGTCGAGGTCAGCTCCTCCATCGAGGCGGCCGTCTCCTCCAGCGCGCTGGCCTGCGATTCGGTGCGGGCCGACAGGTCCATATTGCCGGTCGCGATCTCGGCCGAGGCGGTGGCGATCATCTCGGCGCTGTGGCGGATCTCGCCGATGGTGTCGGCCAGCTGGTCGCGCATGGCCTTCATCCCGTACAGGATGCTGCCGCGGTCGCTGTCATGGGTGTCGACGGCGGTGCTCAGGTCGCCGCTGGCGATGCGGGCCGCCACTTCGCCCGCGTATTCGGGGTCGCCGCCGATGGTGTGGCGCAGGCTGCGGTTGACCACGCTGACGATCAGCGCCAGCACCGCGCACACGCCCAGCAGCACGGCGCCCGAGGTGAGCAGGGAATCGCGGAACGCGGCGTCGATATCGTCCACGTACACGCCCGTCACCAGCTGCCAGTCCCACGGCGCGTAGCGGCCCACGCGGCTCAGCTTGGGCACGGGTTCGGAGGCGCCGGGGCGGGGCCAGTAGTAGCGCACGAAACCGCCGTTGTCGCTGCTGTTGCCGGCCGCGACGATCTCCTTGTAGACGTAGGTGCCCTTGGGGTCCTGCATGCCGCTCATGTCCTTGCCATCCATCTCCGGCTTGATCGGATGCATGACGACGACGGCGTTGGAATTGTTGATCGACAGGTAGCCGTCGCTGCCGTAGCGCATGCTGCGGATCACGGCCTTGGCCCGGTTCTGCGCCTCCTCCTTGGTCAGCGCGCCCGACGCCACCTGGGCGTCGTAGCCTTTGACGACGCTGAGCGCGTTGTCGACGATGTTGCGCAAATCACGGCTGCGTTCCTCGATACGCACATCGCGCGCTTGGAACGCGTCGACGATGAAGATCGCCATGATGCAAAGCAGGCTGCAAATCAGCGGCACCCACAGTTTTTGTTGGAAAGTCAGGCGATTCACGGCGAGCTCCTTAGTTAACACGGAGAAAGAATACGCCGAATTGACGCAATCAGCTATATGCTGTGTGACTGGCTATCATTCATGTTGTTTATTTGCCGTATAGGATTTGACAAGGAGAGTGATAACAGGGCACCCTCCTTTGTTGTCAATGCGGCATCAAGCGCGCCGTTCGCTGTCGAGCAACGCCACGGCGTGGGCGTTGTAGCGCGCGCCGGCGGCGGCGCCGGCCGGCACCGCCTGCGCCAGCTGCGCCAGGTCGGCGGCCGACAAGGCCACATCGGCCGCGCCCAGCGCCTCGGCCAGCCGTTCGCGGCGGCGCGCGCCCACCAGCGGCACGATGTCGGCCCCCAGCGCCGCCCCTTGCGCCGCCACCCAGGCGATCGCCACCTGGGCCACGGACACCCCCAGCCCGTCGGCGATGGCGCGCACGCGTTCCACCAGCGCCAGGTTGTGGCGCAGATTGTCGCCCTGGAAGCGCGGGCTGTGCTGGCCCCGGAAATCGCCCTCGCCGGCGCGCCCGGCCGTCCAGTGGCCGCTGATCAGCCCGCGCGACAGCACGCCATAGGCCGTGATGCCGATGCCGAGCTCGCGGCAGGCCTGCACGATGCCGTCCTCGATGCCGCGCGAGATCATCGAATATTCGATCTGCAGGTCGCTGATCGGGTGCACGGCATGGGCCCGGCGCAGCGTCTCCGGTCCCACCTCGGACAGGCCGATGTGGCGGATCAGGCCGGCCTCGACCAGGTCGGCCATGGCGCCCACCGTGTCCTCGATCGGCACGGCCGGGTCCAGCCGGGCCGGACGGTAGATGTCGATGTGGTCCACCCCCAGCCGTTGCAGCGAGTAGGCGAGGAAATTCTTCAGCGCCACCGGGCGGTTGTCGACCCCGCTCCAGCCGCCGAGCGGATCGCGCAGCGCGCCGAACTTGACGCTGATCACGGCCTGCTCGCGGCGCCGCCCGGCCAGCGCCTCGCGCAGCAGCAGTTCATTGTGGCCCATGCCATAGAAGTCGCCCGTGTCGAGCAGGGTGACGCCGGCCTCGAGCGCGGCGTGGATGGTGGCGATGCTTTCGGCGCGGTCGGCCGGGCCGTACAGGTCCGACATGCCCATCAGGCCCAGGCGCAGTGCCGACACTTGCGGTCCGGTGCCGCCAAGCTGACGTGTTTGCAGACGTGTTTGCATGTGATTCTCCAGTTCGTGGTGGGGCGCCTTGCCCGGTCGGGAGCGCGATGGGGGCATTATGCTATTATCGAACCGCGCAATAAATGCGCAAAATCCAACTACTTTATTCGACTATAGCTAACAATCATGGACCAGCTGAAAGCCATGCACATCTTCAAGGCCGTGGCCGACAGCAAGAGCTTCACGCTGGCGGCCCAGCAGCTCGACCTGCCCAAGCCCACCGTCACCAACGCCGTGCAGGCGATCGAGCAGCAACTGGGAGTGCGGCTGCTGCAACGCACCACGCGCAAGGTCAGCCTGACGGTGGAGGGGGCGCTGTACCTGGACCGCTGCGGCGCGCTGCTGAACGACCTGGACGACCTGAACAACCTGTTCCTCGGCGACGGCCGCGCGCCGGCCGGCAGCCTGCGGGTCGACTTGCCGGAGCGCCTCGCGCACCAGGTGGTGATCCCGGCGCTGCCCGACTTCTTCCAGCGCTATCCCGAGATCCAGGTCAAGCTCGGCTCGCGCGACCGCTACGCCGACCTGGTGGGCGAAGGCATCGATTGCGCCGTGCGCGGCGGCGTGCTGCGCGACTCGACGCTGGTGGCGCGCAAGGTGACGGACATGGAACAGATCAACGTGGGCGCGCCGGCCTACCTGGCCCGCCACGGCCGGCCGCGCACGCTGGCCGACCTGCGCCAGCACTGGGCCGTCAACTTCTTCTCCAGCCAGACCGGGCGCGACCTGGACTGGGAATACGTGGACGCCGACGGCGTGCCGCGCACGCTGGCCATGCGCAGCCTGGTGTCGGTCAGCGGCACCGAGGCCTACCTGGAAAGCTGCCTGGCCGGGCTGGGCCTGATCCAGTCGCCACGGCTGGGCATGCTCGACTTGCTGGCCGCCGGCGCGCTGGAGGAAGTGCTGCCCGCATACCGGCCGGCGCCGCTGCCGCTCAACATCGTGTACGCCCACAACCGCCACCTGTCGCCACGGGTGCGGGTGTTCGTCGACTGGCTGGCCGATGTGCTATTGCAGCATTCTGTGGCAAAATAAGCCATTCTCTCCGCCAACCGCATTCTCCCCGATGACATTCCCCCCCACCGCGGCGCTGCTGGCGCTGTGCGCGTGCGCCGCCGGCGCCGCCGCCGCGCCGCTCAAAGTCGACACCGACGCCATGCTGGCGCAGATCACCACGCTCGCCTCCGACGAGTTCGAAGGCCGCGCGCCCGGCAGCCGCGGCGAAACGCTGACCGTCGACTACCTGCAACAACAACTGAAGAAACTGGGCCTGGAGCCGGGCAACCCGGACGGCAGCTTCCTGCAAGCGGTGCCCATGGTCGGCATCTCGACCCACCCCTCGCTCAGCTACCGGGCCGGCGCCGGCGCCCCCGTCAAGCTGGCCTATCCGGACCAGTTCGTGGCCTGGAGCGCGCGCACGGAAAAGCAGGTCAACGTGGCCGACTCGGAACTGGTGTTCGTCGGCTACGGCATCACGGCGCCGCAATACCAGTGGGACGACTACAAGGGCGTGGACCTGCACGGCAAGACCGTGGTGGTGCTGATCAACGACCCGCCGCTGCCCGACCCCAGACATCCGCGGCAGCTCGACGCCAGCCAGTTCGGCGGCAAGGCCCTCACCTACTACGGGCGCTGGAACTATAAATTCGAGACGGCCGCCAAACTGGGCGCGGCCGCCGTGCTGATCGTGCACGACACCAAGCCGGCCGGCTATCCCTACGACGTGGCGCGCGGCAGCCTGGCGCGCGAGGTGTTCACCATCAAGACCAAGGGTCCCAACCCGGCGTTCCCGCCGCTGGCCGGCTGGCTGCCGCTGGAGCAGGCGCGCGCCATGTTCAAGGCCGGCGGCCAGGACTTCGACCAGTTGCAGCGCGGCGCCCTGGCGCGCGACTTCAAGCCGGTGCCGCTGGGCGTGAAGGTGACGCTGAACGCGCAGAACACATGGCGCGAAGTCGCCTCGAACAACGTGGTGGCGAAGATCACGGGCTCGGACCCCGTGCTGAAAAACGACGTTGTGCTCTACAGCGCGCACTGGGACCATTTCGGCATCGACAGCACGCTGCCGGGGCCGCGCACGCAGCAGATCTTCCACGGCGCGCGCGACAACGCGGCCGGCGTGGCCGCCCTGCTGGCCGTGGCCAAGGCCTACAAGGCGCAGCCGGTGGCGCCCAAGCGCAGCATCGTGTTCCTGTTCACCACGGGCGAGGAGCGCGGCCTGCTGGGCGCCCAATACTACGCGCGCAACCCGCTGTACCCGCTCAACAAGACCCTGCTCGACCTCAACGTGGAAGGCATCAACCTGTGGGGCCGCACGCGCGACGTGGAGGTGGTCGGCATGGGCCGCAGCGACGCCGAGGAGCTCGTCGTGCGCGCCGCCAGGGCGCAGGGGCGCACCGTGCATGGCGAGCTCAATCCCGAGCTCGGCATGTACTTCCGCAACGACCAGCTCGAATTCGCGCGCGCCGGCGTGCCGGCGCTGCTGCTGCGCGGCGGCGTGCAATACACGGGGCCGGGCGCGGCGGCGGCGCTGGCCAAGCGCCAGGGCTACACGGCCAACCAATACCACACCGTGCACGACGTGGTGGAAGCGGACTGGGACTTGCGCGGCGCGGCGCAGGACGTCGCCCTGCTGTACGAGGTCGGCAACGAAGTGGCGCAAGGCGGCGCCATCCCGCAATGGAAGCCGAGCGCCGAATTCAGGGCCGCGCGCAAATAAGAAAAAAAAACCGGGGTCAGGTCATGAACTGGTGCAAGTTGCGCCAGTTCATGACCTGACCCCGGTTTGTTTTTTTTCGGACCTAGTCGCGCGCCAGCGCCAGGAATTCCGTGCGCAGCGCCAGGTTGGGCTGCAACTCGCCCAGCATGGCCGAGGTGATGGTCTCCTCGCCCGGGGTGCGGATGCCGCGGCTTTCCATGCACATGTGGCGGCACTTGACCACCACCCCCACCGCCTTCGGCTCCAGCACGTCCATCAGCGCGTTGGCGATCTGGATCGTCATCCGTTCCTGCACCTGCAGGCGCTTGGCGAAGCAATCGACCAGCCGGGTCAGCTTGGACAGGCCGACGATCTTGCCATTGGGCAGGTAGCCGACCGTGGCCTTGCCGAAGAACGGCGCCAGGTGGTGTTCGCAGTGGCTGTAGACGGGGATGTTCTTCACCACGATCAGCTCGTTGTACTGCTCGGCGCCGTCCTCGAACGCCTTCAGCAGCTCGACCGGGTCCTGCTCGTAGCCCGAGGTCCAGTGTTTCCAGGCCTTGGCCACCCGGTGCGGGGTTTCGGCCAGGCCGGGACGGTCCGGGTCCTCGCCCAGCGAGCTGAGCAGGCGGCGCCAGTCTTGTTCCGTGAAAGCTTCTTTAGACATGATGATGTGAGACCATAAAAATAACGATTGCCGCAAGTATATAGAAAATGCGGGCGGCCCACCGGCCGCGGCCGCGCGGCCGCTAGCGCCGCGGCGGCCGGTGGGCGTCGATCAGCGCGGCCGCGATCGACACGCTGACCGGCATCTCGGGCCACGCGTCGTCGGGCCCGAACCAGCGCGCGTCGGTGATCTCGCCGGGGTCGACGCGGATCTCGCCGTCGAGGTAGTCGGCGGTGAAGGCCACCATCAGCGAATGGGGGAACGGCCACGGCTGGCTGGCGAAGTAGCGCAGGTTGTGCACGCGCAAGCCGACCTCCTCGAACACCTCGCGGTGCACGGCCTCCTCGATCGACTCGCCCGCCTCCAGGAAGCCGGCCAGCGCCGTGTAGCGCTGGTACGGCGACTTGGCGTGCATGGCCAGCAGCACCTGCTCGCCCTTGCGGATCAGCACCATCATGGCCGGCGAGATGCGCGGGTAGGCGCTCATGCCGCACGCCGGGCACTGGTAGCAGCGCTCGCCGGCCACATGCGCCATGGGGGTGGCGCAGGCGCCGCAGTAGCGGTGGGTGCGGGCCCATTCGGCCAGTTGCACGGCGCGGCCGGCCACGCCGAGGAAACCGTCGTCGCACACGCCGAACAGGGCGCGCAGGTTGTGGAAACCGTAGGCCGGGTCCGGCACGGCGTCGCTGTCCAGCCAGGCCGTCTGGTAATACCGGCCGTCGAGCACGCCCACCGGGTGGAGCCGCTCGGGCGCCACGTCCAGCGCGGCCAGCACGGCCGGCGGCGGCAGCGACCAGTCGTCGTTGCGTAAAAGCAACTGCCCGCGATGACAGAGGAAGGTCAGCGGCGCGGGGTGGGATTGCGGGCGGATCACGGGGGTGAAGGCGGCGGGCGTGTGCAGCATGGGGGCGGTCATTCCTGGGGATGCGATGACGCACATCTTACCGTGTTTCCAACATGCCGATCCGGCGCCGCTAAGTCCTTGTTTTCATGCCAAGATTTGGACCGGATTTACTTGCCTTCTCTCAATTATGGGTCGATAGGCGTTACTATATCCTCCTGCCAGGAGACCCCCACTATGTCGTCGCTCGTCGAATTATTTAGCACTGACCAGATCGCCCAACTGCTGACCAGCCAGATCGTCCAATTGACCACGGCCGACATGGCCGCGCTGTCGACGGCGCAGATGGCGGCGTTCACGACGGCGCAGTTGGCCGTCCTGGGCAGCCAGCAGATCCGCGCCATGCCGAGCCAGGACTTGCAAGCGCTGAGCACGACACAGCTGGCCTACGGCTTCGGCACCCAGCAGATCCAGGCCCTGTCCACCCAGCAAATGCCGCTGCTGACGACGGCGCAGCTGGTGGCCGGCGTCACCACCGACCAGTTCGCCGCGCTCTCGACGGCCCAGCTCGGCGCCCTGACGACGGCCCAGGTGGCCCTGCTGGGCACGGCCGACCTGGCCGCCCTGCGCACGGCCCAGATCGCCGGCCTGGGCACGGCGCAGGCGCGCGCGCTCGGTTCGGACCAGCTGGCCGCCCTGTCGACGGCCGGCGTGGCGGCCCTGCGCAGCCAGCAGCTGGCCGCGCTCGCCACGGCCAGCGTGGCCGCCCTGCGCAGCGACCAGGTGGCGGCGCTGGGCAGCCAGCAATTGACGGCCCTGCTCACCCAGCAGATCGCGGCCCTGGGCAGCGACCAGATCGCCATGCTGGGCACGGCCCAGGCCAGCGCCCTGCTCACGGCGCAGGTGGCGGCCCTGTCGTCGCTGCAACTGGACGCGCTGGGCACGGCCAGCGTGGCCAGCCTGAAGACGGGCCAGCTCGCCGCGCTGGGCAGCGCCCTGTTCGGCGCGCTCACCGCGGACCAGATCACGGCGCTGACCACGGCGCAGGCCCGGTCGCTGTCGTCGCAGCAACTGGCGGCGCTCGGTTCGGACCAGCTGGCCGCGCTGCGGACGGCCGACCTGGCCGCGCTGGCCACCGCCGCGCTGGCCGGCCTGGGCACGACCGGCGTGGCCGCCCTCAGCACGGCCCAGGCCGCCGCCCTGGGCACGGCCCAGCTCAACGCCCTGTCCGGCGCGCAGATGGCGGCCCTGGGCAGCGACCAGATCGTCGCCCTCGGCAGCAACCAGGCCAGCAACCTCGGCACGCGCCAGCTGGCCGCCCTCACCACCGATCAACTGGCCGCGCTCGAGACGGCCGACTGGGCCAGCCTCAGAACGGCGCAGCTGGCCGCGCTGTCGACGGCCCAGCTGGGCGCCCTGACGACGGCCCAGCTGGCCGCGCTGCGCAGTGCGCAGGTGCCGGGCCTGGGCACGGCGCAATGGGCCGCGCTGCGCTCGGACCAGCTGGCCGCGCTCGCCACGGCCACCCTGCGCGCCCTGCAGACCCAGCAGATGGCCGCCCTCGGCACGGACGCCGTGGCCGCCCTGCAGACGGCCCAGGTGGCCGCGCTGGCGACGCAACAACTGGCCGCGCTCGGCACGGCCCAGATCACGGCGCTGACCAGCGATCAGCTGAGCGCGCTGGGCACCGCCCAGGCCGGCGCGTTGACGACGCGCCAGATGGCCGCCCTCGCCACCGACCAGCTCAACGCGTTCGGGACGCAGGACTGGGCCGCCCTCAAGAGCGGCCAGTTGACGGCCTTGACGACGGCCCAGGTGGGCGCGCTGGCCACGGCCCTGATCGCCGCGCTGGGCACGGCCCAGGCGGCCGCCCTGACCACGCAGCAGCTGCGGGCCCTGAACAGCGACCAGCTGGCGGCGCTCAGCACGGCCGACTATGCGGCCCTGCAATCGAGCCAGTTGCCGGGCCTGGGCACGGCCGCCATCGCGGCGCTCGGCACCAGCCAGGTGGCGGCCCTGAAGACGGCCCAGATCGCGCAGCTGGCCACGGACCAGGTGGCCGTGCTCAGTTCCGACCAGATCGGCGTGCTCAGCACCGCGCAGGCGGTCGCGCTGACCACGCGCCAGATCGCCAGCCTCGGCAGCGACCAGGTGGCCGCCCTGTCGACGCGCGACTGGGCCGCGCTGGCCACCGGCCAGCTCGGCGCCCTGAACACGGCCCAGCTGGGCGCCGTCACGACGGCCCAGGTGGCCGCCCTCACGACGCTGCAGGCCGCCTCCTTGTCGACGCTGCAGATGGCCAACCTGTCGAGCGCCCAGCTGGCCGCCCTGCCGACGGCCACGCTGGCCGCCCTGCGCACGCTCCAGCTGACCAGCCTGGGCACCGACAACGTGGCCGCCCTCGGCACCGCCCAGCTGCAGGCGCTGACGACGGCCCAGCTGAGCGCGCTGGGCACGGCCCAGCTGCAGGCGCTGGGCACGGCCCAGATCGTGGCCATGACGACGGCCCAGGCCAGCAACCTGGCCACGCGCCAGCTGGCCGCCCTCACCAGCGACCAGCTGGCCGCGCTCGAAACGGCCGACCTGGCCGCGCTGCGCACGACCCAGATCCGGGCCCTGACGACCGATGAAGTGGCGCTGCTCAGCACGACGCAGGTGGCGGCCCTGACGACGGCCCAGGCGGCCGCGCTGACGTCGGCCCAGCTCAACGCGCTGGGCAGCGCCCAGCTGCTGGCGCTCAACACGTCCAACCTGGCCGCGCTGCTGACCGTCCAGATCGGCGCGCTCGACACGGCCAGCGTGGCCGCGCTCACCACGGCCCAGATCCGGGCCCTCTCCACGGCCCAGCTCGCCGCGTTCCGGAGCGCCCAGGTGCAGGCGCTCACCAGCGACCAGATCGTGGCCCTGACCACGGCCCAGGCCAGCAACCTGCAAACGGCCCAGGTGGCCGCGCTCACCAGCGACCAGTGGGCGGCGCTCGAGACGGCCGACCTGGCCAGCCTGAGGACGGCGCAGCTGAACGCCCTCAGCACGGACCAGGTCGCGTTACTGGGCACGGACCAGGTGGCCGCGCTGGGCACCCAGCAGGCCGCCGGCCTGGCCACGCGCCTGCTGGCGGCCCTCACCACCGGCCAGGTGGCCGCGCTGACCACGGCCGATGTGGCCGCGCTCGCCACGGCCCAGTGGCGCGCCCTGAACACCGATGACATCGCGGCGCTGGGCACGGCCCAGTTGCGGGCCATGGGCACGGCCCAGCTCAGCACGCTCACCACGGCCCAGCTGCAAGCGCTGGGCACGGCGCAGCTGGCCGCGCTCAGTTCGCTGCAACTGAGCAAACTGGCCACGGCGCAGATCGCCGCGCTCACCAGCGACCAGCTGGCCGCGCTCGACACGGCCGACCTGGCCGCGCTGCAATCGGGCCAGGTGGCGGCCCTGACGACGGACCAGGCCGCGCTGCTGGGCACGGCCCAGGTGGCGGCCCTCAGCACGCTGCAGACGGTGGCGCTGGGCACGCGCGACCTGGGCGCGTTCGGCAGCGCCCAGATCGCGGCGTTGACGACGGCCCAGGCGGCGGCGCTGACCACGGCGCAACTGGCGGCGCTCAACAGCGACCAGCTGGCCGCGCTCGAGACGGCCGACCTGGCCAGCCTGCGAACCAACCAGCTCAACGCGCTGGGCACGGCCCAGGCCGCCCTGCTGAGCACGGCCCAGCTGGCCGCCCTGAGCACCCAGCAAGCGGCCGGCCTGGCCACGCGCCTGCTGGCCGCCCTCAGCACCGACCAGGTGGCCGCCCTGACCACGGCCGACGTGGCCGCCCTGACCACGGCCCAGTGGCGCGGCCTCGGTTCAGACGCCGTCGCCGCGCTCGGCACGGCCCAGGTGCAAGCCTTGACCACGGCCCAGCTGAGCAATCTGAACACGGCCCAGCTGCAGGCGCTGGGCACGGCCGGCATCGCCGCCCTCGGCACCCGGCAGCTGTCCAGGCTGGCCACGGCCCAGATGGCCGCCCTCACCAGCGACCAGCTGGCCGTGTTCGGCACCGACGACATGGCCGCGCTGCAGACGGCCCAGCTCAACGCGCTGGCCAGCGCCCAGGTCGGCCTGCTCAGCAGCGCCCAGCTGGGCGCCCTGTCCACGCTGCAAGTGAGCAACCTCGGCACGCGCCAGCTGGCCGCCCTGACCACCGACCAGATGACCGCGTTGAGCACGGCCGAACTGGCCGCCCTGCGCAGCGTCCAGCTGCGGGCCCTCGGCACGGACCAGCTCGGCGCGCTCACCACGGCCCAGCTGCAGGCGCTGGGCACGGCCCAGTTGGCCGCGCTGGCCACCGACCAGTTGCAAGGCCTGGGCAGCGCGCAGATCGCGGCCCTCACCACCGCCCAGGCCGCCGGCCTGACGACGGCCCAGGTGGCCGCCTTCACCAGCGCCCAGCTGGCCGCGCTGGAGACGGCCGACCTGGCCGCCCTGCGCACCAGCCAGATCACGGCCCTGACCACGACCGAGGTGAGCCTGCTGAGCACCGACCAGATCGCCGCGCTGACGACGGCCCAGGCCCGCGCGCTGGGCACGGGCCAGCTGGTCACGCTCAGTTCCACCCAGGTGGCCGCGCTCACCGCGGCCGACCTGGCCGCCCTGTCGTCGGCCCAGCTGGCCGCGCTCGGCACCACGCTGCTGGGCATGCTGAGCACGGCCCAGCTGCAGGCGATGACGACGGCCCAGATCGCCGCCCTGTCCACGGCCCAGGTGGCCGCGCTGGGCACCGACCTGATCGTCGCGCTCACCACCGCCCAGGCCGCCAGCCTGACGACGGTGCAGATGACCGCCCTGCAAACGGCCCAGCTGGCCGCGCTGGAGACGGCCGACCTGGCCGCCCTGAAGACCAGCCAGCTCAACGCGCTGGCCCCGCAACAGGTGGCCGCGCTGGGCAGCGACCAGCTCGAGGCGCTCGTCACGGCCCAGGTGGGCAACCTCGGCACGCGCCAGCTGGCCGCGCTCGGCACCGACCAGGTGCGCGCCCTGCTGACGGCGGAACTGGCGGCGCTGCGCAGCGGCCAGCTGCAGGCGCTGTCAACCGACCAGCTGGCGGCCCTGCAAACGGCCCAACTGCAAAGCCTGTCCACCGCCCAGCTGGGCGCGCTGGCCACGGCCCAGTTGCCGGCCTTCGGCAGCGACCAGATCGCGGCCCTCACCACGGCGCAGACCGCCAACCTGACGACGGCCCAGGTGGCCGCGCTGGCCACCACCCAGCTGGCCGCGTTCAACACCGACCAGCTGGCGTCGCTGAAGACGGCCCAGCTCAACGCGCTGGGCACGGCGGCCATGGCCAGCCTGGCCACGGCCCAGATCGCCGCCCTGACGACGCTGCAGGCGGCGTCGCTGCGCACGGCGCTGGTGGCGGCCCTCGGCACCGGACAGATCCAGGCCCTGACGCTGGCCGACCTCGACGCGCTGCGCAGCGCCCAGCTGGTGGCGCTCGCCTCCGGCCAGCTGGCCGCGCTCGGCAGCGACCAGCTGCAAAGCATGGGCACGGCCCAGCTCGCCGCACTGACGACCAGCCAGCTCGCGACCCTGGGCAGCGCCCAGATCGCCACCCTGACCACGCGCCAGGCCGCCGGGCTGACCACCGGCCAGATGACCGCCCTGGGCACGGCCCAGGTGCTGGCCTTGACGACCGACGCCGTGGCCGCCCTGCGGACGGCGCAGATCGCGGCGCTGGGCAGCGCCGCCACGGCCGCGCTCAGCACGGCCCAGATCGTGGCCCTGACCACGCAGCAGGCCGGCGCGCTGGGCACGCAGCAAGTGGCGGCCCTGACGACGGACCAGCTGCAGGCGCTGGAGAACAGCGACCTGGACGCCCTGCGCAGCGCGCAGGTGGCGGCGCTGGCGACGGCGCAAGTGGCCGCGCTGGCCACCGGCCAGATCGCCAGCCTGACGACGGCCCAGGTGGCCGCGTTCACCAGCGCCCAGTTGCGCGCCCTGCGCAGCGACCAGGTCGGCGCCCTCACCACGGCCCAGGCCGCCAATCTGACGACGGCCCAGCTGGCCACACTGGGCACGGCCCAGGTGGTGGCGCTGGGCACGGACGCGGTGGCCGCGCTCAAAACCGGCCAGCTCGCGGCGCTCGGCACGGACGCCGTGGCCGCGCTGGCCACGGACCAGATCGTGGCCCTGACCACGCTGCAAGCGGGCGCGCTCGGCACCCAGCAGGTGGCGGCCCTGACCACGACCCAGCTGCAGGCGATGGAGAACCGCGACCTGGACGCGCTCAGGACGGCGCAGGTGGCGGCCCTCGGCACGCTGCAGCTGCAAGCCTTGAGCACCGACCAGTTCACCAGCCTGACGACGGCCCAGGTGGCCGCGCTGGCCAGCGCCCAGTTGCGCGGTCTGCGCAGCGACCAGCTGGCCGCCCTCACCACGGCCCAGGCCGCCTCGTTGGCCACGGCCCAGCTCACGGCCCTGGCCACGGAGCAGTTGGCCGTGCTGTCCACGGACGACGTGGCGGCCCTGAGGACGGCCCAGCTGGCCGCCCTTAGCACCGTCCAGCTGGCCAGCCTGGCCACCGACCAGATCGTGGCCCTGGGCACGCTGCAGGCCGGCGCGCTGACCACGGCCCAGGTGGCCGCGCTGACCACCGCGCAGCTGCAGGCGCTGGAGACGGCCGACCTGGCCGCGCTGAAGACGGCGCAAGTGGCCGCGCTCGGCACGGCCCAGCTGGTGGCGCTGTCCACCGACCAGCTGCAAGGCATGGCCACGCTGCAGATCGCCGCGCTCGGCAGCGGCCAGCTGGCCGGCTTGAGCACGGACCAGATCGCGGCCTTGACCACGGCCCAGGCCGCCTCGCTGACGACGGCCCAGGCCGTCGCGCTGAGCAGCCGCCAATTGCTGGCCCTGACGACGGACGACCTGGCCGCGCTCAGGACGGCCCAGGTGGCCGCGCTGGCCACCAGCCAGCTGACCGTGCTCGGCACCGGCCAGATCGCCGCGCTGACGACGCTGCAAACGGCGGCCCTGTCGACCGCCCAGCTGGCGGCGCTGGCCACGGCGCAGATCGCGGCCTTGCGCACCGACCAGCTGGCCGCGCTGAAATCGGCGCAACTGGCGGCGCTGCGCACCGACCAGCTCGACGCCCTCGGCACCGACCAGCTGCAAAGCCTGACCCCGGCCCAGCTCGCCGGCCTGGGCAGCGCCCAGCTGCAGGCGTTGACGACGGACCAGATCGTGGCCCTCACGACGGCCCAGGCCGCCGCCCTGGCCACGGCCCAGGTGCTGGCGTTGACGACGGCCCAGCTGGCCGTGCTGGCGACCGACGACCTGCAAGCGCTGGGCACGGCCCAGCTCGCGGCGCTGACGGCGCCGCAGCTGCAAACGCTGACCAGCGACCAGATCGGCGCCCTCACCACCGCCCAGGCCGGCGCGCTGACCAGCGCCCAGCTGACCGCGCTGGGCACGCTCCAGCTGCGCGCGCTCGGCACCGACGACGTGGCCGCGCTCAAGTCGGCCCAGCTGGCCGCCCTGACCACGGCCCAGGTGGCGGCCCTGACGGCCGACCAGTTGCAAAGTGTGACGCCGGGCCGGATCACGGCGCTCGGCAGCGACCAGTTGCGGGCCTTGGACACCGACCAGATCGGCGCCCTGACGACGGCCCAGGCCGCCGCCCTGGCGACCAGCCAGCTGACGGCGCTGACCACCACCCAGTTCGCCGCGCTGACCCTGGACGACCTGGCCGCCCTGCGCAGCGCGCAGATCGCCGCGCTGGCGACCGACCAGGTGCGCGCGCTGGCGCCGGACCACATCGCCGCCCTCACCACCGGCCAGGCGCAGGCGCTGACGGGCGGCCAGTTGCAGGCGCTGGGCTCGGACCAGCTGCAGGCGCTGGGCACCGACCAGTTGACCGCGCTGAAGAGCGCGCAGATCGCCGCCCTCGACACCGACCAACTCAACGCGCTGCAGGCGGGCCAGCTGCAAAGCCTGGGCCAGACGCAACTGGACGCGCTCGGCAGCGCCCAGCTGCAGGCCCTGGGCAGCGACCAGATCATCGCCCTGACCACGCAACAGTACACGGTGCTGACCACCGCCCAGGTGGGACTGCTGACCAGCGACCAGCTGGGCGCCATCGAACTGGACGACCTGGCCGCGCTGACGACGGCCCAGGTCCTCGCGCTCGGCAGCGACCAGCTGCGCGCGCTGACCGTGGACCGCGTGGCCGCGCTGACCACGCTGCAGCTGCAAGCGTTGGCCGGCGGCCAGCTCGCCGCGCTGGCCACGGACCAGTTCCAGGCCATCGGCAGCGACGGCCTGCAGGCGCTGAGGACGGTCCAGATCGCCGCGCTCGGCACGGCGCAACTGGTGGCGCTGACCGCCGACCAGTTGCAGCATTTGAGCAGCGACCAGGTCGAGGCGCTCAGTTCGACCCAGGCCCAGGCGCTGACGAGCGACCAGATCGGCATGCTGACCTCGCGCCAGATCGACAGCCTCAGCACGCGCGCCCTCACGGCGCTCAGCAGCGACCAGATCGCCGCCATCGGCACCGACAACTTCAGCACCCTGTCGAGCAACCAGATCGCCGCGCTCAACGCCGCGCAGTTCAGCGCCGTCACGACCGACCAGATGGTGGCGCTGACCAGCACCCAGGCCGCCGCGCTGGTCACGGCGCAGATCGCCGCGCTGAGCAGCGACCAGCTCGACGCGCTCGAGACGGTCGACTTCGCCGCCCTGAGGACGGCGCAGATCGCCGCCATCGGCAGCGCCGGCATCGCGGCCCTGAGCACCGACCTGGTGCGGGCGCTGGGCACCGCCCAGGTCGCCAGCCTGGGCAGCGCCCAGATCGCGGCGCTGCAGACCGACCAGCTGGCCATCCTGGACGGCGTCCAGGCCGGCGCGCTCGGCACGGCCCAGCTGGCCGCGCTCAGCGCCGGCCAGGTCGGCGCGCTCGGCACCGACGCCTTCGTCGCCCTGCGCAGCGGCCAGCTGGCCGCGTTGAACACGGTCCAACTGGCGGCGCTCAGCAGCGACCAGCTCAACGCCCTGTCGACCAGCGCCTTCAGCGCCCTCGGCACGGGCGTGCTGGGCGCGCTCAGCACGGCCCAGTTGTCGCAGCTGGGCACGGCCCAGGTGGGCGCGCTGACGGCGGCGCAGGCCGCCGCCCTCGGCACCGCCCAGCTGACCGCGTTCGACACCGACCAGGTCGGCGCGCTCGGCACGGCCGCCGTCGGCGCCCTGCAGTCCGACCAGATCGAGGCGCTCTCGACCGACCAAGTCGTGGCCCTGGGCACGGGGCAGGTGCGGGCGCTGGCCGGCCAGCAGCTGAACGCGCTGCTGAGCGACCAGGTGGCCGCGCTCGAAACGCGCGACCTGGCGGCCCTGACCACGGCCCAGTTCAAGCTGCTGGGCACGGACCAGCTGCGGGCGCTGCAAACCGATCAACTGACCACGCTGGCGACGGCGCAGCTGGCCGCGCTCGGCACCGACCAGCTCAGCGCCGGCCTGGACACCGACCAGATCGCCGCGCTGACGACGGCGCAGGCGGCCGCCCTGTCCACCGCGCAGGTGGCCGCCCTGACCACCGGCCAGGTGGCCGCGCTGGCCAGCGCCGACCTGGGCGCGTTCAGCACGCGCCAGGCCGTGGCGCTGACCAGCGACCAGTTGAGCGCCTTGGGCAGCGACCAGTGGAACGGCCTGGCCACGGCCGCCCTGGCCGCCCTCACCACCAGCCAGCTGCTGGCCGGACTGGGCACGGACCAGCTGGCCGCGCTCGACACCGACCACATCGGCGCGCTGACCACCGCGCAACTGGCTTACGGCCTGAGCACCGACGACATCGCCGCGCTCGGCACCGACCAGATCACCGCCCTGCGCACCGCCCAGGCGGCGGCGCTGGCGACGGCGCAGGTGCAGGCGTTGACGAGCGACCAGATCGTCGCCCTGAGCACGGCCCAGACGGCCGCGCTGACGACGGCCCAGATCGCCGCGCTGGCCAGCGACCAGCTGGCGGCGCTGGAAACGCGCGACCTCGGCGCGTTCAGCACCCGCCAGCTGGCGGCCCTGAGCGCCGCCCAACTGGGCGCACTGGGCACGCAGCAACTGAACGCGCTGAGCAGCGCCCAGTTCAGCGCCCTCAGCACCAGCCAGCTGGCCGCCGGCCTGTCCACCGACCAGGTGGCGGCGCTCGACACCGACCACATCGCCGCGCTCACCACCGCCCAGTTGGCCTACGGCCTGACCCTGGACGGCCTGGCGGCCTTGACCAGCGACCAGTTGCAGTCGCTGCGCACGGCCCAGATCGCGGCCCTGACCACGCAGCAAGCCGGCGCCCTGGGCACGGGCCAGATCGCCGTGCTGCTGACGGCGCAGATGACGGGCCTGAGCACGGCGCAGATGCCGGCCCTGACGGCCGACCAGCTGGCCGCGCTCAGCACCGACCAGATCGCCGCGCTCGACACCCAGGACATGGCCGCGCTCAGCGCCGGCCAGTTCACCGGCCTGTCGACCGACCAGACGGCGGCCTTGACCACCAGCCAAGTGCACGGCCTGAAGACGGCGCAGATCGCCGCCATCGACGGCGTGCAGATCGGCGCCTTCGGCAGCGACCAGCTGCAGGCGCTGGGCACCCAGCAGGCCGCCGCGCTGAGCGTGGCGGCCGTGGCGGGCTTGCGCAGCGACCAGCTGGGCGCGCTGGCCACGGCCGATGTGGCCGCGCTGGGCACGTCGCAGTTCGCCAGCATCGGCGCGGCCCAGCTGGCCGGCCTGAACACCAGCCAGGTGCAGGCCCTGACCAGCGCCCAGCTCGGCGCCATGACGCTCGACCAGTTGTACGCCCTCGGCACCGGCCAGATCGCCGCCCTGCGCACCACCCAGATCGGCTACCTGGCCACCAGCCAGTTGGCGGCGCTGAGCAACGCGCAGGTCCAGGCCTTGTCGACCGACCAGATCGCCGCGATCAAACTGAGCCAGCTGCCGGCCCTGACCATCGACCAGGTCGGCGCGCTGGGCTCGGACCAGCTGCGCGCGCTGAGCACGGCGCAGATCCAGACGCTGTCGGCGACCCAGCTGGTGGCACTGACCAGCCAGCAGTCGGGCGCGCTCAGCACCACCCAGATGGCGGCCCTGAAGAACAGCCAGATCGCCGCGCTCGACGCGCCCCAGCTGTACGGCTTCGGCACCGACCAGCTCGACGCCTGGAGCACCAGCCAGCTCGGCGCGCTGACGACGCTGCAGATCGGCTACCTGTCGACCGACCAGATCGCCGGCCTCACCACGGACCAGGTCGCCGGCCTGAAGAGCAGCCAGCTGGCCGCCTTCAGCAGCAACCAGATCAAGGCCTTCACGGCGGCCCAGATGCCGGCGCTGGGCACGCTGCAACTGGGTGCGCTCAGCGTGGCCCAGGCCGACGCGCTCAGCGCCGCCCAGGTGGCCGCCATGTCCGTCACCCAGACCATGGCCCTGAACGCGTCCTCGCTCAACTACGCGACCCCGCTGATCCTCGACCTCGACGGCAATGGCGTGCAGACGCTGGCCATCACGGCCGGCGTGCGCTTCGACATCCGCGCCGAGGGCCACGCCGTCGGCACCGGCTGGGTCGACGCCCACGACGGCCTGCTGGCCCTGGACCGCAACGGCGACGGCGTGATCAACGATGGCGGCGAACTGTTCGGCAGCGCCACCACCCTGGCCGACGGCAGCAAGGCGCGCGACGGCTACGCCGCGCTGGCCGCGCTCGACAGCGACGGCGACGGCCGGATCACCAGCGCCGACGCCGCCTACGGCGCGCTGCGGGTGTGGGTCGACGCCAACGGGGACGGCGTCAGCCAGGCCGGCGAACTGCGCGGCCTGGCGCAACTGGGCATCGCCGCCATCGACACCCGCGCCGAGCACACGCTGACCCAGCAGAACGGCAACCTGATCGGCCTGCGCGCCACCTACACCAGCACCGACGGCAGCGTGCACCAGAGCGCCGACGCCTGGTTCCTGGCGCAGAACGCGCCGTCGACGGCCACGCTGGCGCAGCAGGTCAGCGGCCTGAGCGAGGCCATCGGCGGCTATGCCGGCGCCGCGCCGGCCGCGCCGGCGCTGGCGCCGCCGGGACAGCCGGGACAGCCGGGGCCGGCGTCGCCGGCGCTGGCCATGGCCGACGCGCTGCGCCACTACGGCGCCGCCCACGGCCTGCAGGACGCCGCCGCCGCGCTGACCGGCAAGCGGCCGCAGGACGCGCCGGCCAGCCTGTGGTTCGGCGTGCCGAACCGCTAGCGCGGCGCCGTCCACGGGGCGGCGGACGGCCACCGGCCGCCGCCGCCGCGCCGCGGCGCGCGTCCGGCGCGCCACGGCGCACCTCGGGCGCGCCGAGGCAGGTCCGGCCGTGCGACTATCGGGCGAGCAAGCGTCGTTTTCAGGTCTTGCTCCGGGGCCAAAAGTTGCCCCTTATCGTGCCACAGCAGGTATGATTAGCCCGGACCGAAACAACTTCACGCCCCGCCATGACCACTCAAGCCCCCGCCGCCCCCGCTCCCGCCGACACCAGCCCGCTGGGCACCGTCATGGCCCTCGCCGTCCAGGGCCAGTTGACGATCGGCGACCTGTTCGGCGCCGCCGCCGTGCTGCAGGAAAGCGGCCAGCTGCCGGCCGCCATCGGCCTGTATCGCGCCTGGCTCGAACACACGCCGTCGCCACTGGCCTACGCGGCCTGCTTCAACCTGGCCGTGGTGCTGTCGAGCGCCGGCGACGACGCCAGCGCCGAGACCGTGCTGCGCAAGGCCATGGCGCTCAACCCCCACTTCGTCGAGGCCCGCCTCAACCTGGGCACGCTGCTCGAGCGCACCCACCGGCCCGACGCGGCGCTGGCCACCTGGCAAGCCATCCTCGACGACCCGATCGAGCCCGATATCAAGTCGAACCGCACGCTGTACGTGCAGACCCTGAACAACCTGGGCCGCCTGCTCGAGATCCAGAAGCGCTACCCGGAGGCCGAGGCCATGCTGGCCACCAGCCTGCGGGTCGACCCGCAGCAGGCGCACGTGATGACGCACTGGGTCCACCTGCGCCAGAAGCAGTGCGAATGGCCGGTGTACGCCGGCCTCGAGCACATCTCGCAGGCCACCATGATGGAGGGCACGTCGGCGCTGGCCATGCTCAGCGCCTCGGCCGACCCGGCCATGCAGCTGGCCGCCGCGCGCCGCTTCGTCAACGAGAAGATCAACGCCGCCGTGGCGCCGCTGACCGGCCAGCACGGCTACGACCACACGCGCCTGCGCATCGGCTACCTGTCGTCCGACTTCTGCTCGCACGCCGTGTCGATCCTGACGGCCGAGCTGTACGAGCTGCACGACCGCAACAAGTTCGAGGTCTACGCGTTCAGCTGGAGCCGCGAGGACGGCTCGCCGATCCGCGCCCGCGTGGTCAAGGCCATGGACCACTACATCCGCATCGACAAGCTCAGCGACGAGCAGGCGGCGCGCACCATCCGCGCCCACGAGATCGACATCCTGATCGACCTGCACGGCCTGACGCTGGGCGCGCGCCCGCAGATCCTGGCCTACCGCCCGGCGCCGGTGCAGCTGACCTACCTGGGCTTCCCCGGCAGCACCGGCCTGCCCGGGGTCGACTACGTGATCGCCGACGAATTCCTGATCACGCCCGAGATGACGCCGTACTTCACCGAGCAGCCGCTGTACCTGCCCGACACCTTCCAGATCAACGACCGCCAGCGCGCCATCGCGCCGACCCCGAGCCGGGCCTCGGTCGATCTGCCCGACGACGCCTTCGTGTTCTGCTCGTTCAACAACAACTTCAAGTTCACCCCCGAGCTGTTCGACGTGTGGATGAACATCCTGCGCCGGGTGCCCAACTCGGTGCTGTGGCTGGTGGCCGACTACCCCGAGGTGCGCGAGAACCTGTACCGCCACGCCGAGCAGGCCGGCATCGACCGCAAGCGCCTGATCTTCAACAGCCGGGCCGTGCCGGCCGAGTACCTGGCGCGCTACCAGCTGGCCGACCTGTTCCTCGACACCTTCCCGTTCAACGCCGGCACCACCGCCAGCGACGCCCTGTGGGCCGGCCTGCCGCTGCTGACCTGCGCCGGCCAGACCTTCTCCTCGCGCATGGCCGGCAGCCTGCTGCGCGCGGTCGACCTGCCGCAGCTGATCACCTACAATTTCGCCGACTACGAGGACAAGGCGGTCGAGCTGGCCCACAACCCGCAGCGCATCGCCGCCATGAAGCGCCAGCTGGTGGCCAACCGCCTGAGCTGCGCCCTGTTCGACAGTCCGCGCTTCGTGCGCAACCTGGAGGCGGCGCTGCAGCGCGTGGCCAAGCCGGCCGCGCCGCGGCTGGCCGCGCCCGAGCACGCGGTGCGGCCGCAGGAGCCGTCGGCGCCGGCCGAGCCGGCCCGCATCGACCAGATCCCCATCGTCACCGTGTCCTACAACGCGCCCGACCTGATCGAGGCGCTGCTGCGCACGCTGCGCCAGTTCTACCCCAACCGCGTGTACGTGATCGACGGCTCCAACCCCGACGTGGCCGAGAAGATCCGCGCCATCGCCGCGCGCTTCGAGAACGTCGAGTTCATCCCGTTCGGCTACAACATCCACCACGGCCCCGGCATGGCCTGGGCCATCGCCCACCTCGGCCTGTCGGGCGAGGTGCTGTTCCTCGACTCGGACGTCGAGATCGTCAAGGCCGGCTTCCTCGAGGCGCTGCACGAGCACCTGCAGCCCGGCATGTACGGGGTCGGCAGCACCCAGCCGGTCAACGAGCAGGGCTACGACCGGCCCGACGGCGCCATCAACTACCTGCACCCGGCCTGCATGCTGACCAACATCGAGGTGGTGCGCCAGTGGCCGCTGCCGATCAAGCACGGCGCGCCGATGATCCACACCATGCTGGCCCTGAACCACAGCGGCAACACCCACCTGTTCAAGCACATCCAGTGGGTGCGCGACGACTTCGAGGGCGACAAGCCGCCGCACTTCATCAAGCACCCGTGGCAGGGCACGGTGCGCCGCACCGGCGGCTACCACTACGACCTGCCCAGCGCCACCAGCGCCAACGCCGACCTGCTGCAGTTCATGCCGGCCGAGGCCCGCAAGATCGTCGAGGTCGGCTGCCGCGACGGCGCCTTCGCCAAGGCCTACAAGCAGCGCAACCCGATCTGCAACTACACCGGCATCGAGGCCGACCCGGCCCAGGCGCAGGCCGCCCGCCCGCACTGCGACTTCGTGTTCAACGAGGACCCCGAGCGCGCCGGGCCCATGTTCTGGGACCATGTGCGCGGCGCCGACACCTGGGTGCTGGACGAGGCCATCGAGCGCATGGACGACCCGTGGAGCATGCTGCACAAGATCCGCACCAGCATCGCGCCGGGCGGCCGGATCGTGGCCACCATCCGCAACTTCCAGCACTGGAGCCTGCAGGCGCGCCTGAACGCGGGCGACCTGCGCTACGGCCCGCAGGGCCTGGAGCCCGAGCGCAAGCGCGTGTTCACGCGCGGCGCCGTGCTCGAGATGTTCCAGCAGGCCGGCTTCCAGATCAGCGGCGGCAGCGCCCGCATCAACGACGAGCCGGCCCGCGAGAAATACCTGCCGGCCATCCGCATGATGGCCGGCGCCAGCGGCATCGACCCGGTGGTGGCGGTCGAGGACGCGCTGCCGTGGCAATACATCGTCACCGCCGTCGCCGCGTAAACCTTCAGGAGCCTGTTCGTCCATGAGTCTTCCATTAGTGAGCATCGTCATCCCGTCGTACAAGCCGGCGCACTTCGAGATGTGCCTGCGCTCGGCCATCGGCCAGAGCTATCCGCACACCGAGATCCTGGTCAGCGACAATTGCCCGACCGAGCAGATCCACGACATCTGCCGCCGCTTCCCCGGCGTGATCTACCAGCGCTCGACCGCGATGCGCGAGCAGAACGTGCTGTCGGCCTTCTACTCGGGCAAGGGCGAGTTCATCAAGCCGCTGTACGACGACGACCTGCTGCACCCGTTCTGCATCGAGCGCATGGTGGCGGCCTGCCAGGCCACGCCCGAGGTGCAGCTGGTGTTCTCGGCCTCGCAGGTGATCGACATCGCCAACATGCGGGTCGAGACGCGCCGGCCGTTCGAATCCAGCGGCATGATGAGCGGGCTCGACATGCACCGCTTCATGGTGCTCAACCTGCGCAACCACATCGGCGAGCTGACCACCGTGATGTTCCGCCGCGAGCGCCTGTGGGAGCTGGGCTGGCACCAGCTGTTCAAGCGCGGCAGCCACGACTTCACCCGCGGCCTGGCCGACATCGCCAGCTACATCAACTTCACCGAGCACGGCTCGGTGTTCTACGTGGACGAGGAGCTCAGCTACTTCCGCCACGACCAGCGCCTGCAGTCGAACTCGAACGCCCACTCCAACCCCCACTTCGGCTACAACTTCTCCGACTACCTCGACCTGGCCGTGTCGGCCCACGAGACCGGCGCCATCAGCGACGCCGAGCTGATCGGCATGCATGAGACGCTGAGCTCGGTGAACCAGCGCCTGGGCGGCGTGTTCCCGCAGATGGGCGAGGCCTACGCCCGCTACACGGCCTACCGGGGCAAGCTGCTATGAGCGGCGCGATCGCGACAACGGCCATGGGCCACGCCGACAGCGCCCGCGTGCACGCCGGCGCGCGCGTGGCCGGCAGCGCCCGGCTGGGCGATTTCGTGGTGGCCTACGCCGGCGCCGAGGTCGGCGAACGCTGCCGCGTGCACGGCTACACCCAGCTGTGGCCGGGGGTGCGGCTGGAGGCCGACGCCGAGCTGGGCCCCGGCGTCACGCTGGAGGCGCCGGCCGGCGACGGCGGCGACGCCATCGTGGTCGGCGCCGGCGCGCGGGTCGGCGCCGGCGCCCTGCTGTGCCGCGGCGTGCGGCTGGGCCAGGGCGCCCAGGTGGCGGCCGGCGCCGTGGTGGCGCAGAACGTGCCGCCGTACGCCATCGTCGGCGGCGCCCCGGCCCGCATCACCGGCTATGTGCAGAACGCCAGCGGCGCGCCGGCCCTGGGCCGGCACCAGCAGGCCACCTTCCCCGAGCAGCCGTCGGTGGTGCCGCTGGGCGTGGGCGGGGCCACGCTGCACCGCTTCAAGTTCCTGCAGGACCCGCGCGGCGACCTGTCGGTGGGCGAGTTCGAGAAGGAGATCCCGTTCCTGCCCAAGCGCTACTTCCTGGTGCTCAACGTGCCGAGCGACAAGACCCGCGGCGAGCACGCCCACCGCGCCTGCCACCAGTTCCTGATCTGCGTGAAGGGCAGTTGCTCGGTGGTGGTCGACGACCTGGCGCAGCGCTGCGAGGTGCAGCTCGACGCGCCCGACGTCGGCATCTACCTGCCGCCCATGACCTGGGGCATCCAGTACAAATATTCGAGCGACGCCGTGCTGCTGGTGTTCGCCTCCCATTACTACGCGGCCGACGACTACATCCGCGACTACGACGTGTTCGTCGCCGAGAAGCGCGCCCTCTCCCAGGAGCAAGCATGAGCATCCCCTTTCTGGACCTGAAAGCCATCAACCTCGCCCAGCAGGACGAGATCGAGCAGGCGATGCGGCGCGTGCTCCATTCGGGCTGGTATGTGCTGGGCAAGGAGGTCGAGGCGTTCGAGCAGGCGTTCGCGGCCTATTGCGGCACGCGCCACGCGGTCGGCGTGGCCAACGGCCTGGACGCCATCTTCCTCACGCTCAAGGCCTACGGCATCGGCCCCGGCGACCAGGTCATCGTGCCCAGCAACACCTACATCGCCACCTGGCTGGCCGTGTCGCACTGCGGCGCCACGCCGGTGCCGGTGGAGCCGGTGGACGGCACCTACAACCTCGACCCGCGGCGCGTGGCGGCGGCCATCACGGCCGACACCCGCGCCATCATCCCGGTCCACCTGTACGGCCAGACGGCCGACATGGACCCGCTGCTGGCCCTGGCGCGCGAGCACGGGCTGAAGGTGATCGAGGATGGCGCGCAGGCGCACGGCGCGCGCTACCGCGGCCGCAGGGCCGGCGCGCTGGGCCACGCGGCCGCGTTCAGCTTCTATCCGGGCAAGAACCTGGGCGCGCTGGGCGACGCCGGCGCCATCACCACCGACGACGACGCGCTGGCGCTCAAGCTGCGCACGCTGCGCAACTACGGTTCGCAGAAGAAGTACCACAACGAACTGGCTGGCTTCAACTCGCGGCTCGACGAGCTGCAGGCGGCCGTGCTGTCGGTCAAGCTGCCGGTGCTGGACCGGCAGAACGCGGCGCGCGCCGCCATCGCCGCCATCTACAACGAAGGCCTGGCCGGCGTGGCCGGCCTGCGCCTGCCGCAGGTGGCGCCTTGGGCGGAGCCGGTGTGGCACCTGTACGTGGTGCGCCACGCCCGGCGCGACGCGCTGGCGGCCCGCCTGGCCGAGGCCGGGGTCGGCACGCTGGTGCACTACCCGCTGCCGCCGCACCTGCAGCCGGCCTACGCGCAACTTGGGCTGGCCGAGGGCAGCTACCCGGTCTCCGAGGCCATGCACCGCGAGGTGCTGAGCCTGCCGATGGGGCCGACCATGACGGCCGAACAGGCGCACCAGGTGGTGGCGGCCGTGCGCGCCGCCGTGGCCGCGCTGGAGGCGGCGTGAGCGGGCCGCGCTACGTCAAGCCGAAGGCCGTGCGCGGCCACCAGCTGATGCTGCGCGACGCCACCGTCGCCGACGCCGAGTTCATCCTGTCGCTGCGCACCGACGCCGCCAAGAACCGCTACCTGTCGGCCACCTCGCCGGACGTCCAGCAACAGCGCGACTGGCTGGCCCGCTACGCCGCCGACGACAGCCAGATCTACTTCATCATCTGCAAGCTCGACGGCCAGCCGGTGGGCACGGTGCGCCTGTACGACCAGCAGGGCGACTCGTTCTGCTGGGGCTCGTGGATCAAGAGCGACGGCGCGCCCGCCGGCTTCGGCGTGGAGTCGGCGCTGCTGGTCTACGACTTCGCGCTGCAGCTGGGTTTCCGGCGCGCGCACTTCCAGGTCAGCAAGGGCAACGACGGCGTCATCAGCTTCCACCTGCGCTTCGGCGCCGTGCAGGTGGCCGAGCACGCGCACGAGTACCACTACGAGATGAGCCACGAGGCCATCCTGGGCGCCCTGGCCCGGTACCGCAAGTTCCTGCCCGACGGCGCCCAAGTCACGTTCTGAGCCGCCACCGGCCCGCCGCATCCATGTCCAGCCCGCTCGCACGCATCGCCACCACCGAACGCCCCGACCTGGTCGTCATGATCCCCTATGGCGACGAGCTGCCCGTCTACCGCAACGCGCGCGCGCTGTGGCAGTTCTACGCCGCCCACTTCCCGCGCATCGAGATCGTGTTCACGCGCTGGGACAGCAAGCTGCGCCCGGGCGAGGTGGTGCACGACGGCCACGACCTGCTGGTCGGCATCGGCGACGCGCTGGGGGCCGACACCGGCTACGCCAGCACCGGGGTCTGGTCCGGCAGCGAGAACGCCAAGTTCATCTACCGCCAGATGCTGGTGCAGGACCACCTGCTGCGCACCCGCGGCGGCCCGTTCTTCTTCCACCACCTGACGCTGACCTCGGTGGTCGACTTCCGCGCCCTGAACACGGTGCTGGACCAGCTGCCGGCCAGCGGCTGCTACGCCGGCCCGCTGGCGCGCCTGACCGGCCCGGCCGAGCTGGCCGGCCTGACCTTCACCAGCGGCGCCAGCACCGTGTTCTCGCGCGACGCGCTCGAGCGCATGCGCGAGCGCTACGACCCGCGCCACCCGTACAGCCAGTGCCCGAACGACGTCTGGCAGGCGCTGCTGCTGCCCGATTTCCTGCGCACCCCGCTGCCGACCTTCAACTTCGTGCGCCCGCGCGCGCCGCGCGCCGACGCCGCCGAGATCGCCGCCATCGCCAGCCACATGTTGCGCATGGGCCACTTCCATTTCCGCGTCAAGACCGTGGCGCCGCACGACGCGGCCGGCCGGCGCGAAGACGTCGACCCGTGGATCATGCTGCGCATCATGGAGGCCGTACTCGACAGCGAGCCGCAGCCGCAGGCCACCCGCGCGCTGGTGGCCGACTACGCGCGCCTGGCCCACGACGGCAGCGGCGCGCCCGTGCCCGGGCGGGTCGGCGAGCCCCTGTTCACCTTGCCGCGCCACCTGCCGCTGACCGATCTCGAGGTGGCCGTGGCCGGGGCGGCCGGGCGATAGGCAGTGGCGGGCCGGCACGCTATAATCGTCGCGCCCGTCGCGCCGGCATGGCGAACGGCCGTGCTGATGGGAAAAACACGCGGTTCTTTTCGTTTAGAATACGACGGCGGTGGCTGACAATGCAGTCTGTGAGCGCACCCACCCTCAATCCGGAGACAGCATGAAAGCAGTGATATTGGCAGGCGGCCTGGGCACACGGCTCAGCGAGGAAACCACCGTCAAGCCCAAGCCGATGGTCGAGATCGGCGGCAAGCCGATCCTGTGGCACATCATGAAGATCTACTCGGCCCACGGCATCAACGACTTCGTCATCTGCTGCGGCTACCGCGGCTACGTGATCAAGGAATTCTTCGCCAACTACTTCCTGCACACCTCGGACGTCACGTTCGACCTGCAGCGCAACAGCATGGAGGTGCACGAGCGCCACGCCGAGCCGTGGCGCGTGACGCTGATCGACACCGGCGCCGACAGCATGACGGGCGGCCGCCTCAAGCGCGTGCGCGAGCACCTGAAGGACGAGGAGGCGTTCTGCTTCACCTACGGCGACGGCGTGGCCGACATCGACATCAGCGCCTCGATCGCCTTCCACCGCGCGCACGGCAAGCTGGCCACCATGTCGGCGGTGCTGCCGCCGGGCCGCTTCGGCGCCATCGACATCGACGGCCAGCGCATCGTCAGCTTCAAGGAAAAACCGCGCGGCGACGGCGCCTGGATCAACGGCGGCTACTTCGTGCTCTCGCCCAAGGTGATCGACTACATCGCGGACGACGCCACCATCTGGGAGAAGGAGCCGATGGAGACGCTGGCCCGCGACAACCAGATGGACGCCTACCTCCACCACGGCTTCTGGCAGCCGATGGACACGCTGCGCGACAAGATCCACCTCGAGGACCTGTGGGACAGCGGCAAGGCGCCATGGAAGCGCTGGCCATGAATGGCGCGTTCTGGCACGGCAAGCGGGTGTTCCTGACCGGCCACACCGGCTTCAAGGGCGGCTGGCTCAGCCTGTGGCTGCAGCGCATGGGGGCGCAGGTGACCGGCTACGCGCTGGCGCCGCCCAGCACGCCCAGCCTGTTCGAGGTGGCGCGCGTCGGCGACGGCATGACCTCCGTCATCGGCGATATCCGCGACGGCGCGGCGCTGCTGGCGGCGATGCGCCAGGCCCGGCCCGAGATCGTCATCCACCTGGCGGCGCAGGCGCTGGTGCGCTACTCGTACGCCAACCCGGTGGAGACCTACGCCACCAACGTCATGGGCCTGGTCAACCTGTTCGAGGCGGTGCGCAATACGCCCGGCATCAAGGCGGTGCTCAACGTCACCAGCGACAAGTGCTACGAGAACAAGGAATGGGCCTGGGGCTACCGCGAGAACGAAGCGTTCGGCGGCTACGACCCGTACAGCAACAGCAAGGCCTGCGCCGAGCTGGTGACGGCCGGCTACCGCTCGTCGTACTTCAATCCCGAACAATACGCCGTGCACGGCGTGGCGCTGGCGTCGGCCCGCGCCGGCAACGTGATCGGCGGCGGCGACTGGGCCGGCGACCGTCTGATCCCCGACATGGTGCGCGCGATCGGCGCCGGCCAGCCGGTGCGCATCCGCAGCCCGCACGCGATCCGGCCGTGGCAGCACGTGCTGGAACCACTGTCGGGCTATCTGACCCTGGCCGAGCGCCTGTACCAGGACGGCGCGGCCTACGCCGAGGGCTACAACTTCGGCCCGCACGACGTCGACGCCCGTCCGGTGCAATGGATCGTCGAGCGCCTGTGCGCCAGCTGGGGCGCCGGGGCGGCCTGGGAACTGGACCGGGCGCCGCAGCCGCACGAGGCGCACTACCTGAAACTGGACTGCTCCAAGGCGCGCGCCCGTCTGCAATGGCAACCGCGCTGGCAGCTCGGCCACGCCATCGACCAGATCGTCGCCTGGCACCGGGCCCAGATGGCGGGCGCCGACATGCGCGCGCTGACGCTGGCCCAGATCGACACCTATCAAAACACCGCCCCCGTCTAAGGTAGCAATCATGAGTGAAATGCAAAACAAGCAGCAGCAACTGCGCGAACAGATCAGCAAGCTGGTGGCCGAATACGGCGCGCTGGCCAGCGCGCCCAAGCCGTTCGAGCCGGGCGTGACGGTCATCCCGCCGGCCGGCAAGGTGGTCGGCGCGCCGGAGATGGCGTTGATGGTCGAGGCCTCGCTCGACGCCTGGCTGACCACCGGCCGCTTCAACGACCAGTTCGAGGCCAGGCTGGCCAAGCTGATCGGGGTCGATTTCCTGATCACGGTGAACTCGGGCTCGTCGGCCAACCTGGTCGCGTTCAACACGCTGACCTCGCCCAAGCTGGGCGCGCGCGCGATCCAGCCCGGCGACGAGGTGATCGGCGTGGCCGCCGGCTTCCCCACCACCGTCAATCCGATCCTGCAGTTCGGCGCCGTGCCGGTGTTCGTCGACGTCGAACTGGGCACCTACAACATCGACGTGACCCAGCTCGAGGCGGCGCTCTCGCCCAAAACCAAGGCCATCATGCTGGCCCACACGCTGGGCAACCCGTACAACCTGGACGTGATCACGGCCTTCTGCAAGCAGCACAATCTGTGGCTGATCGAGGACTGCTGCGACGCGCTCGGCTCGACCTACCACGGCAAGATGGTCGGCACCTTCGGCGACATCGGCACCATGTCGTTCTATCCGGCCCACCACATCACCATGGGCGAGGGCGGCGCCGTGTTCACCAACAACGCGGAACTGAAGACGATCGCCGAGTCGTTCCGCGACTGGGGCCGCGACTGCTACTGCCCGCCCGGCAAGGACAACACCTGCGGCAAGCGCTTCTGCCAGTGCTTCGGCACGCTGCCGCCCGGCTACGACCACAAGTACACCTACAGCCATCTGGGCTACAACCTGAAGATCACCGACATGCAGGCCGCCTGCGGCCTGGCGCAGATCGACCGCGCCGCCGGCTTCATCCAGGCGCGCAAGGACAACTTCGCCTACCTGAAGGAGCGGCTGCAGTCGTGCGCCGAGTTCCTGATCCTGCCCGAGGCCACCGAGCACGCCGACCCGTCGTGGTTCGGCTTCCCCATGACGCTGAAGCCGGCCGCCAACGTGGCCCGGGTCGACCTGCTGACCTACCTGGACCAGCACAAGATCGGCACCCGCCTGCTGTTCGCCGGCAACCTGGTGCGCCAGCCGTACATGCAGGGCCGCAATTTCCGCGTGGCCGGCACGCTGACCAACACCGACCGCGTGATGAACGACACCTTCTGGATCGGCGTCTACCCGGGCCTGAGCCGCGAGATGCTGGACTTCGCGGTGGAGAAGCTGGAAGCCTTCTTCGGCGTCAACTTCTAAGCCGGCCATGGGTGAGCCGGCTCCCTACGTCGCGCCGTTCAAGGCCATGCTGCCGCCCAACGCCCGCCTGCTGGTGCAGGCCGGCGCCACCGACGGCGGCCTGGCGCGCGACTACCACGCCCTGTACCCGGCCTCGGCGCTGCTGGTGGTGGAGGCCGATCCGCTGCGCGCGCGGCAGGCCGGCGCCTACGCCGAGCGTGTGCTGCAGGCCGACCTCGACACGGCCGGCGACGACTGCTACCGCCAGCTGGAATGGGCCGACGGCTGGTTGTTCGACGCCACGCTCGAACAGCTGGCCGACCCGGCCCGCGTGCTGCGCCAGGTGCGCAAGGTGATCCAGTGCGACGCCTGCGTGGTGGCCCGCATCGCCAACCGCAGCCACTGGGACGCGCCGGCGGCGCCGGCGCGCCACGCCTGGGCCATCGACGACATGCTGGCCTTGTTCCAGCGGGCCGGCTTCCGGGTCGCCAGCGGCGTGCTGCTGAACCCGGCGCCGCTGCCGGCGGATATCGAGGACGCGCTGCGCCAGCGGGCCGCCGCCAGCGGCGCGGCGCCGCAGGCGCTGCTCGACGCGGCCCAGCCGTCCCATTACCTGATCAAGGCGGTGCCGGCATGACGCACGAGCAACCACGGTTCTACTGCATCGCCCACGCGCCGTTCAACTGGCGGATGCCCGACTTCATGACCATGGTGGGCTCGGGCGACTATGTGCCGGAGCGGGGACTGGCCATGAGCCAGCTGCTGTCGCCGCAGGAGGCGGCGCGCAACCGCTACCTGGGCGAGTACCTGGCGCTGTTTGAAATCCGCCGCCGCCTGCTGGCCGAGGGCGCGCAGGGCTTCGTCGGCTTTTGCCACTACCGCCGCTTCGCGCTGACCCATCCGATCGGCGTGCTGACCGGCTTCAACTACCACGCCCACCCGGACCTGCTGGCCCAGGTCCGGCCCGAGCACTTCTACGGCGACGGCCAGACCCCCATCGTGCCGATCACGGTGACGTTCGCCGGCAGCGTGCTGCAACAGTACGAGGCCAACGGCGTGGCGCGCGACATGCTGATGTTCTTCGGCGACGCCATCGACTGCGGCGTGATCACCAACCTGGAGGCCGCCAACTTCCTGTGCAACCCGTCCTTCATCACCGCGCCCACCGTGGCCTACATCCCCGTCAGCTGGTTCGTCGAGATCGTGCACGACCTGGAGCTGGTGATGTCGCGCTATTTCCGCCACCACTACGTGCAGCGGCCCGGCTACGCCGACCGCAGCATGGCCTTCTGCTGCGAGCGCCTGCAGGCTTTCCTGCTGGCCAAGCGCATCGCCGCCTGGGGGCCGGACAAGGTGATCGCCCGCGCCCTGGTGCGGCTCGATGAAAACTACCCCCGTTGACCCTGCCATGAACATCGTACCCACCGACCTGCCCGGCTGCTACCGGATCATCACCGACATCCGCCGCGACGAGCGCGGCAGCTTCGTCAAGGTGTTCCACGAGGACATCTTCCGCCAGCACGGCCTGGCCACCGACTACGCCGAGGAATACTATTCGACCTCGCAGCGCGGCGTGGTGCGGGGACTGCACTTCCAGACCCCGCCGCACGCGCACGCCAAGCTGGTCTATTGCGCCCACGGCGCCGTGCTCGACGCGGCGCTCGACCTGCGCCGCGGCTCGCCCACCTACGGCCGCCACATCACGCTGGAACTGAGCGCCGAGAACGGCCACATGCTGTACCTGCCGGCCGGACTGGCCCATGGCTTCTGCTCGCTCAGCGAGCAGTCGCTGATGGTGTACAAGGTCACCACCACCTACGCGCCCGAGCACGATGGCGGCGTGCTGTGGGACTCGGCCGGGATCGCCTGGCCGCCGGGCGCGCCGCTGATGTCGGCGCGCGACCGCACCTTCCCCACGCTGGCGCAATTCGACAGCCCCTTCGTCTACGACGGCGCGGCGGCGGGAGCGCGCCCGTGAGCGCGCCGGCGTCGACCGCCGCCGCCCCGCAACGCGCGCTGGTGACGGGCGCCTCCGGCTTCGTCGGCGCGGCGCTGGTGCGCCGCCTGCTGGCCGACGGCTGGGAGGTGCATGTGCTGCTGCGCGCCGCCTCGTCGGCCGACGGCCTGCCGCCGCAGGCGCAGGTGCACCGTCACGACGGCAGCACCGTGCAACTGGTCGAGCTGATGCGCGCCGCCGCGCCGCGGGTGGTGTTCCACCTGGCCTCGCTGTTCCTGGCGGCGCACCAGCCGCAGGACGTGGAGCGGCTGGTCAACGCCAACCTGCTGTTCGGCACCCAGCTGGCCGAGGCGATGGCCGTCTGCGGCGTGCGCGAACTGGTCAACACCGGCACCTCGTGGGAACACTACGAAGACCAGCCCTACAACCCGGTCTGCCTGTACGCGGCCACCAAGACCGCCTTCGTGGCGCTGCTGCGCTACTACGTCGAGGTGCACGGCCTGCGGGTGGTGACGCTCAAGCTGTTCGACACCTACGGCGCCGGCGATCCCCGGCCCAAGGTGCTGAACCTGCTCAAGCGGGTGGCCAACGAGGGCACGGCGCTGGCCATGTCGCCGGGCGAACAGCTGGTGGACCTGGTCCACATCGACGACGTGGTGGAGGCCTTCGTGCTGGCCGGCGCGCGGCTGGCGACCCAGGCCGGGCCGATGGAGGAGTATGGCGTCTCGAGCGGCCAGCCGCTGCCGCTCAAGGAGATCGCCGCGCTGTACGCGCAGGTGAGCGGCAAGCCGCTGGCCATCGACTGGGGCGGCCGGCCCTATCGCGAGCGCGAGGTGATGGTGCCGTGGCACAGCTACCGCAGCCTGCCCGGCTGGCGGCCCAAGGTGGCGCTGGCGCACGGCCTGGCGCAGTTCCACCAGGCCTGAGGCCGGCGCGCGCCGGCGCGCCCTAGCAGTGGGCCGGGTCCAGCGCCACCCCGGCGCTGGCCATCAGCGCCAGGCGCGCCTGGCGCGTCTGCGGGTTCGGCGCCGGATGCCGGCGGTACAGCTGCAGCATCACCTCGACGATCTTGTCGTCGCGCGAATTGCCACGCCGCATGTTCTCGGGCGCCGTGGCCGCGCTCTTGTGGATCACCACGCCGTCCGTGGCGTAGTGCACGAGCGCGCGGCCATGCAGGGCGCTGAGCAGGAAGTCCCAGTCCTCGTAAATGATCAGGTCGGTCTCGTTGCGGACCCCGGCCAGCACGTCGCGGCGGTAGGCCAGGCAGCTGTTCGGGATGCGGTTGCGCACGTACACGCTGTCGGCGGTCACGTCGGCGATCGACACCGTCTGCCCGCCCGGCAGCGGCCGCGGCGGGAACACCGTGCGGTCCTCGTTCTGGATCTGGAAATCGTGGAACAGCAACGGCGGCCGGTCCTGCAGCAGGCGCGCCTTGAGCCGGGCCAGGTGGTCGGGGCGGTAGGTGTCGTCGTCGTCGAGGAACAGGATGTACTCGCCGTCGGCGATGGCCAGGCCGAGGTTGCGGCTGGCGGCCGGCCCCGGCGTGCCGGAGCAGCGCAGCACATAGTCGAAGCGCCCGCTGAGCTGGTGCAGCTCCTGGTAGGGCGGCAGGTAGCCGGCCGTGTCAGAGACGATCACGACCTTGAAATCCTGGCAGGTCTGGGCGATCAGCGATTCGAGCGTGCGCTTCAGCAGCAGCGGACGGTCGTGGGTGGGGATGATGATGGTGAACACGGTCCGCTCCGGCAGGTTAAGGTTCGCGTATCGATTCGTCGAGCGCGCGGGTGAGGGGGTACAGCAGGTAGGACATCACGGTGCGGTGGCCGACGACGATCTCGGCCGTCACCGTCATGCCCGGCAGCAGGCGCGCGTCGCCCGGCAGGTTGCGCAGCTTGCCGTGGTACGGCACCCGGCTCAGGTAGTAGGCGTCCATCCCGCCGCCGTTGCGGTCGGCCGTCTCGCGCTTGAACGAATCCTGGCTGATGAAGCGCACCTTGCCCTCGAGCATGCCATGCTCCTGGAATGAGTAGGCGTCCACCTTCAGGTGCGCCAGCGCGCCGCTCTTGATGAAGCCCACGTCCTGGGAATCGATCTGCACCTCGGCCTCCAGCTGCGAACCGAGCGGCACCAGCGTGAACAGCGGCTCGGCCTCGCGCACGATGGAGCCGATCGACAGCTTGCCGATCTCGAGCACCACGCCGTCGGCCGGCGCCACCAGCTGCACCATGCGGTTGCGCTTGTCGGCCTTGGCCAGCTGCTCGCTGACGCTGTCGCGTTCGCGGCTGGCGTTGAGCAGATCCTCCATCGACTTCTGGCGCCAGCCCTTCTCGAACGCGGCCCGCTCCGACTCGGCCGCGGCCAGCTCGCGGCCCATCTCGACGGCCTTGTTGCGCTGCAGATCCATGTCGCGCTCGACCTCGAGGCGGCGGTCGCGCGCCTCCAGCAGGTGCATCTTGGCGCCGAACTGCTCGGCCATCAACTGCTCCTGCATGGCCTCCACCTCGCGCAGCGACTTCACGCGCTGCGCCAGGATGACCTGGTCGTGGCGGTTGGTGTCGAGCCCGGCGCGCAGGCGCGCGATGTTCTGGTCCATCCTGGCCAGCTGCGCCGCGTAGTTGGCCTTGCGCTCGGCCGCCAGCTGCGCCTGCAGGCGGGCGTCGTCGCTGGCGCCGTCGCCGGGGCGGGCCCCCGGCTTGCCGGCCAGCTCGGCGCGCAGCGCCGCCGCCTGGGTGTCGAGCGACTGCAGATGGACCCGCAACTGGGTCTCGTCGGCGGCCGTGAAGGTCGGGTCCAGCGTGGCCAGCACCTGGCCCTTCTTCACCACCTGGCCCACGCGCACCTCGATGCTCTGGACGATCGAGGTGTCGAGCGGCTGCACCACGATGTTCGGCAAGGGATTGACCAGCTTGCCGTGCGCGATGACGATCTTCTCCACCGGCGACACGCAGGCCCACACGATGAAACTGGCGAAGGCCAGCAGCAGCAGGTGCAGCGTCAGCCGCACGAACCGCGGCAGCGGGCCGCGCTCGATGGCGTCGGCGTCGGGCAGGAACTCGATTTCCGTCTGGTCCTTTGTGCCGCGCATGAACTTCACAGGTGACTTGTTTGCTGGTTCCATAGGTGCTGGTAGGTTTCGCTGCGGGTGAGCAATTCTTCATGGCGGCCGGCGTCGACCAGCGAGCCCTGCTGCATGACCATGATCTTGTCGGCGTTCACCAGCGTCGACAGGCGGTGCGAGATCATCACCACCGTGCGGCCGACGGCGATGCGCGCCAGGTTGTTGATGAAGATGGCCTCCGACTCCGGATCGAGCGCCGAGGCGGCCTCGTCGAGGATCAGGATGCGCGGGCGCGCCACCAGGGTGCGGGCGATCGACAGGCGCTGCTTCTGGCCGCCCGACAGGTTGGTGGCGTTCTCCTCGAGCACCGTGTCGTAGCCCTGCGGCAGGCGTTCGATGAACTCGTCGGCGCCGGCCGCCTGGGCCGCCGCCACCAGCTCGTCGAAGGTGGCGTCGGGCTTGGTCGCCGCCAGGTTCTCGCGCACGGTGCCGCGGAACAGGAAGTTCTCCTGCAGCACCACGCCGATCTGGCGGCGCAGATGGGACAGCTCGATCTCGCGCGCGTCGATGCCGTCGAAGCGCACCAGGCCCTCCTGCAGCGGATAGAGTCCCTGGATCAGCTTGGTCAGGGTGGTCTTGCCCGAGCCGGAGCGGCCGACGATGCCCACCACCTGGCCCTGCTCGATGGTGAAGCTGGCCTGGTTCAGGGCCAGGTTCTGCGCGCCCGGATAGCGGAACACCACGTTGTCGAACTTGATCTCACCCTGCAGCACGGGGCGCAGGCCGTTGGCGCCGGGGCGGCCCTCCGGCGCGCGGTTCATCACCTCGCCCAGCATGCGCACCGACAGCGCCGTCTCCTGGTATTCGTTGACCAGGCCGACGATGGAGATGAGCGGCTGGGTGACCCGGCCCGACAGCATCTGGAACGCGATCAGCGCGCCCACCGACAGCGTGCCGGTGAACACGTCGGCCGCGCCGACGATGATCAGCGTCACCGGCAGCAGCTTGCCGAGGAAGTCGGTCAGCGAATTGCCGGCGATGGAGATCTGGCCGACGCGGAAATGCATGGTGATCGCCTCGGCCGAGCGCTGGTCCCACACGCGCCGCTGCGACGGCTCGATCGCCAGCGCCTTGACCGTGCGCATGCCGTGGATGGTCTCGACCAGCATGCCCTGGCGCTGGCCCTCGGCCGCGTACAGCGCGTTCAGGCGGCGCTGGAAGGTCGGCACCATGGCCAGCACGATGCCGCCGATCAGGCCGGCGAACAGCAGCACGATCAGGGCCAGCTTGAACGAGTAGCTGAACAGGATGGGGATGAACACCACCAGCGCGATCAGGTCCAGGCCGGTGAAGAACAGGCGGCCGGTGAGGAAGTTGCGGATCTTCTCGAGCTGCTGCATGTGGCGCGTGACCACGCCGGCGCTGGTGGTCTCGAAGAAGTCGATCGGCAGCGACAGCAGGTGGCTGAACACGCGCCGCGTCAGGCGCATGTCGATCTTGTTGGAGGCGGCCAGGGTCAGCGTCTGGCGCAGGAAGCCGAAGGTGGCGTCGAACGCCAGCGCCATCACGATGCCCACGCCCAGCACCTGCAGCGTGGTCACGCTCTGGTGGGTGAGCACCTTGTCGATCACCAGCTGGAAGAAGATCGGCGAGGCCAGCGCCAGCAACTGCATGGCGATGGCGGCGATGAAGATGTCGCGGAAGGCGGCCTTCTGCTGCAAGATCTCCGGGATGAACCAGCGCAGGCCGAACGGCTGGTTGGGATCGGTCAGCTTGTGCTGGCGTTTGACGAAAATCACCTCGCCCAGCCAGCGCCGCTCGAATTCGCTGCGCGCCACCATCATCACCTGCGCGTTGCCGGCGGCCGGGTTGAGCACGGCGACCTGGTCTTCCGCGCCCTGCTCGCCCGGCTTGACGCCCACCACGATGATCATGTTGCCGTCGACCAGGCGCGCCATCAGCGGGAACACCCCGCCTTGCGCCATCAGGCGGGCCCAGCTCAGTTTATCGGCCTTGGATTTCAGGCCGATCTCGGACGCGATCCGCAGCAGCGCCCCCGTACTCGGTTCCTCGGCGCGCAGCGCATTGTCGTCAATGATGCGTTCGGGGTTGATCTGCAGACCGTGATGCTGCGCGATGGCAGTCAGGCACTGGATCGCGGTATGGGGAAATTTATCTTGCATAGGCCTGTCAAAGGTAAAAGCTTGCATTTGCGCACTACCGTACCAGCCTTGGGATTCTAACCCAGCACCATGCCCGCCGGCGCCTTTTCTGTTGCAGAAACACCGGCGCGTTTACGGGCTTGTTCGCGGCATAAAAAAAAACGGCAAGGCCCGCAGGCCCTGCCGTTTCTGGCGCTATGACGCGCTTGGCTTACTTGGCGGCCAGGATGCCGGCGCCGTGGTTGCCGGCCAACAGCGCTTTCAGGCGCTGGGTCTCGTCGCTCGAGGCCTGGCCGGACGCCGCGGTCAGCGTGCTGTTGTCGTAGCTGCCGATCGCGCTGGCCAGGGCCGCCACCGCCGTGTTACCGGCGCTTGGCATCTCCAGCTTGGTTGCCGTGGTTGCGGCATCCGCAGCGGTGTAGCCCGACATCGCCGCCGACAGGCTGCTGACCGAGCTGGTCAGAGTCGTCGACGTGCTGCCCGCGGCGAACCAGACGTCCGCTGCCTGGTGGGTGGTGCCGTCGGCCGTCTCGTAGGTCGAGCTCAGGCCCACGGTGTTGCCGTTGTCGCGGTGGCCATCGACCTTGACGTCCAGGTTCAGCTTGGTGATGCCGAGGTCCGCCAGCGACTTCAGCTCGCCGGTCTGGCTGACGCCGTCGGCATTGGCGTCCACCCACACTTGCAGCTTGCCGAACTGGCTGTCCTTGGCATCGACCACACCGTCGCCGTTGCTGTCGATCGCCGACAGCGCCTGGTAGCCGTTGTTGGCCTTGGTGCCATCCGCCAGTGTGGTGCCGGTGCCGAACAGTTCGCCGCCATCGTTGATGGTGCCGTCGCCGTTACGGTCGAGCACCAGCAAGCCATCGCCGCCGCCAACCCAACCGGCGTTGACCTTGGTGCCGTCGGCATTCAGGTCGAAGCTCACGCCGGCGTTGGACGACAGGGTGTTGATGCCGTTGCCGTTCAGGTCCAGCACGATCGGCGAGAGGCCGTGGGCCGCGTTGAACAGGGCGTTGGCCTGGTCGGTGCTCATCGCCTGGATCTGCGTCGAGGTCATCGCGTTGGCTTGTGCCGAGCTCAGATTCTTGATCTGGCCGGTGGTCAGCGCGACGATCTGATCGGTGGTCAGTTTCACCAGCTGAGTGGTGCTCATGGCCACGAACGACGCCGTCTTCAGCGCGTGCAGGTCCGAGGTTTCCAGCGCGACGATGCCGTTGGTCGACAGCGCGCGGATCTGCGCCGTGCTCAAGGCATTGAGCTGGTCGCTCGACAGCGCGACGACCTGGTCGGTGGTCAGCGCGGAGCCGATGGCGGCCGTGCTCAGCGCCGCCACCTGGTTGGTGCTCAGGGCCACGACCTGGTTGGTGCTGAGCGCCGTCAGCTGCGCGGTGCGCAGGGCGGCGATGGCGGCCGTCTTCAGCGCGCCGATGTCCGCGGTCTCGATCGCCGCGATGCTGGCGGTCGAGAAGGCTTGCACCTGCGCGGTGCTCAGCGCGCCCACCTGGTTCGACGACAGCGCCACCACCTGGTCCGTGGTGAAGGCATTGCCCAACTGCGAGGTGGTCAGCACGACGATGTCGCTGGTCGACAGGCTGGCGACCTGGTCAGTGGTCAGCGCCTTGACCTGGTTGGTGGTCAGGGCGGCCACAGCCGAGGTTTTCAACGCACCCAGATCGTCCGTGCTCATGCTGGCGATGGCGGCGGCCGACAGCGACACGACCTGCTGCGTGCTCAGCACGGCGGCCTGGCTGGTGGTCAGCGCAGCGACCTGGTCGCTGTTCAGGGCCGAGAAGGCGGCGGTGGTCAGGGCGATGGTCTGGCCGGTCGACAGCTTGCTGACCTGGTCGGTGCTGAGCGCCACGATCTGCGCCGATTTCAGGGCGGCCACGCCGGCGGTGGTGATGCCGCCGATGTCGGCCGTCTCGATGGCGCCGATGTTGTTGCTCGACAGGGCAGCCACCTGCGCCGTGCTCAGGGCGCCCAGCTGGCTCGACGTCAGCGCGACGATCTGGTCGGTCGTCAGACCGTTCGCGACGTCGGCCGTGCTCAGGGCGGCGAGCTGGGCCGTGGCCAGGTTGTGCACCTGGTCGGTGGTCAGCGCGCCAACCTGGGCGGTGCTCAGGCCGGCGATCGAGGCGGTCTTCAGCGCGGCCAGATCGGCCGTTTCCAGCGCGGCGACATCGTCCGTGCTCAACGCGGCAATCTGGGCGCTCGACAGCGAGTTCGCCTCGGCCGTGGACAGGGCCACCACCTGGTCGGTGCTCAGCGCCTTGATCTGGTTGGTCGACAGGCCGGCGATGGCGGCCGTCTTCAGCGCCGCGAAGTCGGCCGTCGTCAGGGCGGCGATGGCGTTGGTCGACAGACCGGCCACCTGGCCCGTGCTCAGGGCGGCGGCCTGGTTGGTCGTCAGGGCGCCGATCTGGTCGGTGCTCATGGCGTTCATGGCGGCCGTGCTCAGCGCGACGATCTGGTTGGTCGACAACGTTGCCACCTGGGCGGTGCTCAGGCCGGTGATCTGCGCCGACTTGAGGGCGGCGATGGCGGCGGTCGACAGACCGCCGATGTCGGCCGTTTCGATGGCGCCGATGTTGTTGCTCGACAGGGCAGCCACTTGCGCGGTGCTCAGGGCGCGCAGCTGGTCCGAGGTCAGCGCGACGATCTGGTCGGTGGTCAGACCGTTTGCGACGTCGGCCGTGCTCAGGGCAGCGAGCTGGGCCGTGGCCAGGTTATTCACCTGGTTGGTGGTCAGCGCGGCAACCTGGGCGGTGCTCAGGCCGGCGATCGAGGCGGTCTTCAGCGCGGCCAGGTCGGCCGTTTCCAGCGCGGCGACATCGTCCGTGCTCAACGCGGCAACCTGGGCGCTCGACAGCGAGTTCGCCTCGGCCGTGGACAGGGCCACCACCTGGTCGGTGCTCAGCGCCTTGATCTGGTTGGTCGACAGGCCGGCGATGGCGGCCGTCTTCAGGGCCGCGAAGTCGGCCGTCGTCAGGGCGGCGATGGCGTTGGTCGACAGACCGGCCACCTGGCCCGTGCTCAGGGCGGCGGCCTGGTTGGTCGTCAGGGCGCCGATCTGGTCGGTGCTCATGGCGTTCATGGCGGCCGTGCTCAGCGCGACGATCTGGTTGGTCGACAACGCTGCCACCTGGCCGGTGCTCAGGCCGGTGATCTGCGCCGACTTGAGGGCCGCGATGGCGGCGGTCGACAGACCGCCGATGTCGGCCGTTTCGATGGCGCCGATGTTGTTGCTCGACAGGGCGGCCACCTGCGCGGTGCTCAGGGCGCGCAGTTGGTCCGACGTCAGCGCGACGATCTGGTCGGTGGTCAGGCCGGCGGCGACGTCGGCCGTGCTCAGGGCGGCGAGCTGGGCCGTGGCCAGGTTGTTCACCTGGTTGGTGGTCAGCGCGGCAACCTGGGCGGTGCTCAGGCCGGCGATCGACGCGGTCTTCAGCGCGGCCAGGTCGGCCGTTTCCAGCGCGGCGACATCGTCCGTGCTCAACGCGGCAACCTGGGCGCTCGACAGCGAGTTCGCCTCGGCCGTGGACAGGGCCACCACCTGGTCGGTGGTCAGGGCCTTGATCTGGTTGGTCGACAGGCCGGCGATGGCGGCCGTCTTCAGGGCCGCGAAGTCAGCCGTCGACAGCGCGGCGATGGCGTTGGTCGACAGACCGGCCACCTGGGCCGTGCTCAGGACAGCGGCCTGGTTGGTCGTCAAGGCACCGATCTGGTCGGTGCTCATGCCGTTCATGGCCGCCGTGCTCAGCGCGACGATCTGGTTGGTCGACAACGCTGCCACCTGGTCGGTGCTCAGACCGGCGATCTGCGCCGATTTCAGGGCGGCGATGGCGGCGGTGCTCAGACCGACGATGTCAGCCGTCTCGATGGCGCCGATGTTGTTGCTCGACAGGGCAGCGACCTGCGCGGTGCTCAGGGCGGCCAGCTGGCTCGAGGTCAGCGCGACGATCTGGTCGGTGGTCAGACCGTTCGCGACGTCGGCCGTGCTCAGGGCGGCGAGCTGGGCCGTGGCCAGGTTGTGCACCTGGTCGGTGGTCAGCGCGGCAACCTGGGCGGTGCTCAGGCCGGCGATCGAGGCGGTCTTCAGGGCGGCCAGGTCGGCCGTTTCCAGCGCGGCGATGTCGTCCGTGCTCAACGCGGCAATCTGGGCGCTCGACAGCGAGTTCGCCTCGGCCGTGGACAGGGCCACCACCTGATCAGTGGTCAGCGCCTTGATCTGGTTGGTCGACAGACCGGCGATGGCGGCCGTCTTCAGGGCGGCGAAGTCGGCCGTCGACAGCGCGGCGATGGCGTTGGTCGACAGACCGGCCACCTGGCCCGTGCTCAGGACTGCGGCCTGGTTGGTCGTCAGGGCGCCGATCTGGTCGGTGCTCATGCCGTTCATGGCCGCCGTGCTCAGCGCGACGATCTGGTTGGTCGACAATGCTGCCACCTGGTCGGTGCTCAGACCGGCGATCTGCGCCGACTTGAGGGAGGCGATGGCGGCGGTCGACAGACCGACGATATCGGCCGTCTCGATGGCGCCGATGTTGTTGCTCGACAGGGCGGCGACCTGCGCGGTGCTCAGGGCGGCCAGCTGGCTCGAGGTCAGCGCGACGATCTGGTCGGTGGTCAGACCGTTCGCGACGTCGGCCGTGCTCAGGGCGGCGAGCTGGGCCGTGGCCAGGTTGTGCACCTGGTCGGTGGTCAGCGCGGCGACCTGGGCGGCGCTCAGGCCGGCGATCGAGGCGGTCTTCAGGGCGGCCAGGTCGGCCGTTTCCAGCGCGGCGACATCGTCCGTGCTCAACGCGGCAATCTGGGCGCTCGACAGCGAGTTCGCCTCGGCCGTGGACAGGGCCACCACCTGATCAGTGGTCAGCGCCTTGATCTGGTTGGTCGACAGACCGGCGATGGCGGCCGTCTTCAGGGCGGCGAAGTCGGCCGTCGACAGCGCGGCGATGGCGTTGGTCGACAGACCGGCCACCTGGCCCGTGCTCAGGACTGCGGCCTGGTTGGTCGTCAGGGCGCCGATCTGGTCGGTGCTCATGCCGTTCATGGCCGCCGTGCTCAGTGCGACGATCTGGTTGGTCGACAATGCTGCCACCTGGTCGGTGCTCAGACCGGCGATCTGCGCCGACTTGAGGGAGGCGATGGCGGCGGTCGACAGGCCGACGATATCGGCCGTCTCGATGGCGCCGATGTTGTTGCTCGACAGGGCGGCGACCTGCGCGGTGCTCAGGGCGGCCAGCTGGCTCGAGGTCAGCGCGACGATCTGGTCGGTGGTCAGACCGTTCGCGACGTCGGCCGTGCTCAGGGCGGCGAGCTGGGCCGTGGCCAGGTTGTGCACCTGGTCGGTGGTCAGCGCGGCGACCTGGGCGGCGCTCAGGCCGGCGATCGAGGCGGTCTTCAGGGCGGCCAGGTCGGCCGTTTCCAGCGCGGCGATGTCGTCCGTGCTCAACGCGGCAATCTGGGCGCTCGACAGCGAGTTCGCCTCGGCCGTGGACAGGGCAACCACCTGGTCGGTGGTCAGGGCCTTGATCTGGCCGGTCGTCAAACCGGCGATGGCGGCAGTCTTCAATGCGGCGAAGTCAGCCGTCGACAGCGCGGCGATGGCGTTGGTCGACAGACCGGCCACCTGGCCGGTGCTCAGGGCGGCGGCCTGGTTGGTCGTCAGGGCGCCGATCTGGTCGGTGCTCATGCCGTTCATGGCGGCCGTGCTCAGCGCAACGATCTGGTTGGTCGACAACGCTGCCACCTGGTCGGTGCTCAGACCGGCGATCTGCGCCGACTTGAGGGAGGCGATGGCGGCGGTCGACAGGCCGACGATATCGGCCGTCTCGATGGCGGCGATGTTGTTGCTCGACAGGGCAGCCACCTGCGCGGTGCTCAGGGCGGCCAGCTGGCTCGACGTCAGCGCGACGATCTGGTCGGTGGTCAGGCCGTTGGCGATGTCGGCCGTGCTCAGGGCAGCGAGCTGGGCCGTGGCCAGGTTGTGCACCTGGTCGGTGGTCAGCGCGGCAACCTGGGCGGCGCTCAGGCCGGCGATCGACGACGTCTTCAGGGCGGCCAGGTCGGCCGTCTCCAGCGCGGCGATGTCGTCCGTGCTCAACGCGGCAACCTGGGCGCTCGACAGCGAGTTCGCCTCGGCCGTCGACAGGGCCACCACCTGGTCGGTGGTCAGGGCCTTGATCTGACCGGTCGTCAAACCGGCGATGGCGGCAGTCTTCAATGCGGCGAAATCAGCCGTCGACAGGGCGGCGATGGCGTTGGTCGACAGACCGGCCACCTGGCCCGTGCTCAGGGCGGCGGCCTGGTTGGTCGTCAGCGCGCCGATCTGGTCGGTGCTCATGCCGTTCATGGCGGCCGTGCTCAGCGCGACGATCTGGTTGGTCGACAAGGCGGCCACCTGACCCGTCGTGAGACCGGCGATCTGCGCCGATTTCAGGGCGGCGATGGCGGCGGTCGACAGGCCGACGATGTCAGCCGTCTCGATGGCGCCGATGTTGTTGCTCGACAGGGCAGCCACTTGCGCGGTGCTCAGGGCGCGCAGCTGGTCCGAGGTCAGCGCGACGATCTGGTCGGTGGTCAGACCGTTTGCGACGTCGGCCGTGCTCAGGGCAGCGAGCTGGGCCGTGGCCAGGTTGTTCACCTGGTTGGTGGTCAGCGCGGCAACCTGGGCGGTGCTCAGGCCGGCGATCGACGCGGTCTTCAGGGCGGACAGGTCGGCCGTTTCCAGCGCGGCGACATCGTCCGTGCTCAACGCGGCAACCTGGGCGCTCGACAGCGAATTCGCCTCGGCCGTGGACAGGGCCACCACCTGGTCGGTGGTCAGGGCCTTGATCTGGTTGGTCGACAGACCGGCGATGGCGGCCGTCTTCAGGGCGGCGAAGTCGGCCGTCGACAGGGCGGCGATGGCGTTGGTCGACAGACCTGCCACCTGGGCCGTGCTCAGGGCGGCGGCCTGGTTGGTCGTCAGGGCGCCGATCTGGTCGGTGCTCATGCCGTTCATGGCGGCCGTGCTCAGCGCGACGATCTGGTTGGTCGACAACGCTGCCACCTGGTCGGTGCTCAAACCGGCGATCTGCGCCGATTTCAGGGCGGCGATGGCGGCGGTGCTCAGACCGACGATGTCGGCCGTCTCGATGGCGCCGATGTTGTTGCTCGACAGGGCAGCCACCTGCGCGGTGCTCAGGGCGGCCAGCTGGCTCGAGGTCAGCGCGACGATCTGGTCGGTGGTCAGGCCGTTCGCGACGTCGGCCGTGCTCAGGGCTGCCAACTGGGCCGTGGCCAGGTTGTGCACCTGGTCGGTGGTCAGCGCGGCGACCTGGGCGGTGCTCAGGCCGGCGATCGACGACGTCTTCAGGGCGGCCAGGTCGGCCGTTTCCAGCGCGGCGATGTCGTCCGTGCTCAACGCGGCAACCTGGGCGCTCGACAGCGAGTTCGCCTCGGCCGTGGACAGGGCCACCACCTGGTCGGTGGTCAGGGCCTTGATCTGGCCGGTCGTCAAGCCGGCGATGGCGGCCGTCTTCAGGGCGGCGAAGTCGGCCGTCGACAGGGCGGCGATGGCGTTGGTCGACAGACCGGCCACCTGGCCGGTGCTCAGGGCGGCGGCCTGGTTGGTCGTCAGCGCGCCGATCTGGTCGGTGCTCATGCCGTTCATGGCGGCCGTGCTCAGCGCGACGATCTGGTTGGTCGACAACGCTGCCACCTGGCCCGTCGTGAGGCCTGCGATCTGCGCCGATTTCAGGGCGGCGATGGCGGCGGTCGACAGGCCGGCGATGTCAGCCGTCTCGATGGCGGCGATGTTGTTGCTCGACAGGGCAGCCACCTGCGCGGTGCTCAGGGCGGCCAGCTGGCTCGAGGTCAGCGCGACGATCTGGTCGGTGGTCAGACCATTCGCGACGTCGGCCGTGCTCAGGGCAGCGAGCTGGGCCGTGGCCAGGTTGTTCACCTGGTTGGTGGTCAGCGCGGCAACCTGGGCGGTGCTCAGGCCGGCGATCGACGCGGTCTTCAGCGCGGCCAGGTCGGCCGTCTCCAGCGCGGCGATGTCGTCCGTGCTCAACGCGGCAACCTGGGCGCTCGACAGCGAGTTCGCCTCGGCCGTGGACAGGGCCACCACCTGGTCGGTGGTCAGGGCCTTGATCTGGTTGGTCGACAGACCGGCGATGGCGGCCGTCTTCAGGGCGGCGAAGTCGGCCGTCGACAGGGCGGCGATGGCGTTGGTCGACAGACCTGCCACCTGGGCCGTGCTCAGGGCGGCGGCCTGGTTGGTCGTCAGGGCGCCGATCTGGTCGGTGCTCATGCCGTTCATGGCGGCCGTGCTCAGCGCGACGATCTGGTTGGTCGACAACGCTGCCACCTGGTCGGTGCTCAGACCGGCGATCTGCGCCGATTTCAGGGCGGCGATGGCGGCGGTGCTCAGACCGACGATGTCAGCCGTCTCGATGGCGCCGATGTTGTTGCTCGACAGGGCAGCCACCTGCGCGGTGCTCAGGGCGGCCAGCTGGCTCGAGGTCAGCGCGACGATCTGGTCGGTGGTCAGGCCGTTCGCGACGTCGGCCGTGCTCAGGGCAGCCAACTGGGCCGTGGCCAGGTTGTGCACCTGGTCGGTGGTCAGCGCGGCGACCTGGGCGGCGCTCAGGCCGGCGATCGACGACGTCTTCAGGGCGGACAGGTCGGCCGTTTCCAGCGCGGCGACATCGTCCGTGCTCAACGCGGCAACCTGGGCGCTCGACAGCGAGTTCGCCTCGGCCGTGGACAGGGCCACCACCTGGTCGGTGGTCAGGGCCTTGATCTGGCCGGTCGACAGACCGGCGATGGCGGCCGTCTTCAGGGCGGCGAAGTCGGCCGTCGACAGGGCGGCGATGGCATTGGTCGACAGACCGGCCACCTGGCCGGTGCTCAGGGCGGCGGCCTGGTTGGTCGTCAGGGCGCCGATCTGGTCGGTGCTCATGCCGTTCATGGCGGCCGTGCTCAGCGCGACGATCTGGTTGGTCGACAACGCTGCCACCTGGCCCGTCGTGAGGCCTGCGATCTGCGCCGATTTCAGGGCGGCGATGGCGGCGGTCGACAGGCCGGCGATGTCAGCCGTCTCGATGGCGGCGATGTTGTTGCTCGACAGGGCAGCCACCTGCGCGGTGCTCAGGGCGCGCAGCTGGTCCGAGGTCAGCGCGACGATCTGGTCGGTGGTCAGACCATTCGCGACGTCGGCCGTGCTCAGGGCGGCGAGCTGGGCCGTGGCCAGGTTGTTCACCTGGTTGGTGGTCAGCGCGGCAACCTGGGCGGTGCTCAGGCCGGCGATCGACGCGGTCTTCAGGGCGGACAGGTCGGCCGTTTCCAGCGCGGCGATGTCGTCCGTGCTCAACGCGGCAACCTGGGCGCTCGACAGCGAGTTCGCCTCGGCCGTGGACAGAGCCACCACCTGGTCAGTGGTCAGGGCCTTGATCTGGTTGGTCGACAGACCGGCGATGGCGGCCGTCTTCAGGGCGGCGAAGTCGGCCGTCGACAGGGCGGCGATGGCGTTGGTCGACAGACCTGCCACCTGGGCCGTGCTCAGGGCGGCGGCCTGGTTGGTCGTCAGGGCGCCGATCTGGTCGGTGCTCATGCCGTTCATGGCGGCCGTGCTCAGCGCGACGATCTGGTTGGTCGACAACGCCGCCACCTGGTCGGTGCTCAGACCGGCGATCTGCGCCGATTTCAGGGCGGCGATGGCGGCTGTGCTCAGACCGACGATGTCAGCCGTCTCGATGGCGCCGATGTTGTTGCTCGACAGGGCAGCCACCTGCGCGGTGCTCAGGGCGGCCAGCTGGCTCGAGGTCAGCGCGACGATCTGGTCGGTGGTCAGACCGTTCGCGACGTCGGCCGTGCTCAGGGCGGCGAGCTGGGCCGTGGCCAGGTTGTGCACCTGGTCGGTGGTCAGCGCGCCAACCTGGGCGGCGCTCAGGCCGGCGATCGAGGCGGTCTTCAGGGCGGCCAGGTCGGCCGTCTCCAGCGCGGCGATGTCGTCCGTGCTCATCGCGGCAATCTGGGCACTCGACAGCGAGTTCGCCTCGGCCGTGGACAGGGCCACCACCTGGTCAGTGGTCAGGGCCTTGATCTGGCCGGTCGACAGACCGGCGATGGCGGCCGTCTTCAGGGCGGCGAAGTCGGCCGTCGACAGGGCGGCGATGGCATTGGTCGACAGACCGGCCACCTGGGCCGTGCTCAGGGCGGCGGCCTGGTTGGTCGTCAGGGCACCGATCTGGTCGGTGCTCATGCCGTTCATGGCGGCCGTGCTCAGCGCGACGATCTGGTTGGTCGACAGGGCGGCCACCTGGTCGGTGCTCAGACCGGCGATCTGCGCCGACTTGAGGGCAGCGATGGCGGCGGTCGACAGACCGACGATGTCAGCCGTCTCGATGGCGCCGATGTTGTTGCTCGACAGGGCAGCGACCTGCGCGGTGCTCAGGGCGGCCAGCTGGCTCGAGGTCAGCGCGACGATCTGGTCGGTGGTCAGACCGTTCGCGACGTCGGCCGTGCTCAGGGCGGCGAGCTGGGCCGTGGCCAGGTTGTGCACCTGGTCGGTGGTCAGCGCGGCAACCTGGGCGGCGCTCAGGCCGGCGATCGACGACGTCTTCAGGGCGGCCAGGTCGGCCGTTTCCAGCGCGGCGATGTCGTCCGTGCTCAACGCGGCAATCTGGGCGCTCGACAGCGAGTTCGCCTCGGCCGTGGACAGGGCCACCACCTGGTCAGTGGTCAGGGCCTTGATCTGGCCGGTCGACAGACCGGCGATGGCGGCCGTCTTCAGGGCGGCGAAGTCGGCCGTCGACAGGGCGGCGATGGCGTTGGTCGACAGACCGGCCACCTGGCCGGTGCTCAGGGCGGCGGCCTGGTTGGTCGTCAGGGCGCCGATCTGGTCGGTGCTCATGCCGTTCATGGCGGCCGTGCTCAGCGCGACGATCTGGTTGGTCGACAACGCTGCCACCTGGCCCGTCGTGAGGCCTGCGATCTGCGCCGATTTCAGGGCGGCGATGGCGGCGGTCGACAGGCCGGCGATATCGGCCGTCTCGATGGCGGCGATGTTGTTGCTCGACAGGGCAGCCACTTGCGCGGTGCTCAGGGCGGCCAGCTGGCTCGACGTCAGCGCGACGATCTGGTCGGTGGTCAGACCGTTCGCGACGTCGGCCGTGCTCAGGGCGGCGAGCTGGGCCGTGGCCAGGTTGTGCACCTGGTCGGTGGTCAGCGCGGCAACCTGGGCGGTGCTCAGGCCGGCGATCGAGGCGGTCTTCAGGGCGGCCAGGTCGGCCGTTTCCAGCGCGGCGATGTCGTCCGTGCTCAACGCGGCAATCTGGGCGCTCGACAGCGAGTTCGCCTCGGCCGTGGACAGGGCCACCACCTGATCAGTGGTCAGCGCCTTGATCTGGTTGGTCGACAGACCGGCGATGGCGGCCGTCTTCAGCGCAGCGAAGTCGGCCGTCGACAGCGCGGCGATGGCGTTGGTCGACAGACCGGCCACCTGGGCCGTGCTCAGGGCGGCGGCCTGGTTGGTCGTCAGGGCGCCGATCTGGTCGGTGCTCATGCCGTTCATGGCCGCCGTGCTCAGTGCGACGATCTGGTTGGTCGACAGGGCGGCCACCTGGTCGGTGCTCAGACCAGCGATCTGCGCCGATTTCAGGGCGGCGATGGCGGCGGTCGACAGACCGGCGATGTCGGCCGTTTCGATGGCGCCGATGTTGTTGCTCGACAGGGCAGCGACCTGCGCGGTGCTCAGGGCGCGCAGTTGGTCCGAGGTCAGCGCGACGATCTGGTCGGTGGTCAGGCCGTTGGCGACGTCGGCCGTGCTCAGGGCGGCGAGCTGGGCAGTGGCCAGGTTGTGCACCTGGTTGGTGGTCAGCGCGGCGACCTGGGCGGTGCTCAGGCCGGCGATCGAGGCGGTCTTCAGGGCGGCCAGGTCGGCCGTCTCCAGCGCGGCGACATCGTCCGTGCTCAACGCGGCAATCTGGGCGCTCGACAGCGAATTCGCCTCGGCCGTGGACAGGGCCACCACCTGGTCGGTGGTCAGGGCCTTGATCTGGTTGGTCGACAGACCGGCGATGGCGGCCGTCTTCAGGGCGGCGAAGTCGGCCGTCGACAGGGCGGCGATGGCGTTGGTCGACAGACCGGCCACCTGGGCCGTGCTCAGGGCGGCGGCCTGATTGGTCGTCAGCGCGCCGATCTGGTCGGTGCTCATGCCGTTCATGGCGGCCGTGCTCAGCGCAACGATCTGGTTGGTCGACAGGGCGGCCACCTGGTCGGTGCTCAGACCGGCGATCTGCGCCGACTTGAGGGCGGCGATGGCGGCGGTCGACAGACCGACGATGTCGGCCGTCTCGATGGCGCCGATGTTGTTGCTCGACAGGGCAGCGACCTGCGCGGTGCTCAGGGCGGCCAGCTGGCTCGAGGTCAGCGCGACGATCTGGTCGGTGGTCAGGCCATTGGCGACGTCGGCCGTGCTCAGGGCGGCGAGCTGGGCAGTGGCCAGGTTGTGCACCTGGTTGGTGGTCAGCGCGGCGACCTGGGCGGCGCTCAGGCCGGCGATCGACGACGTCTTCAGGGCGGCCAGGTCGGCCGTTTCCAGCGCGGCGACATCGTCCGTGCTCAACGCGGCAATCTGGGCGCTCGACAGCGAGTTCGCCTCGGCCGTGGACAGGGCCACCACCTGGTCGGTGGTCAGGGCCTTGATCTGGTTGGTCGACAGACCGGCGATGGCGGCCGTCTTCAGGGCGGCGAAATCAGCCGTCGACAGCGCGGCGATGGCGTTGGTCGACAGACTGGCCACCTGGCCCGTGCTCAGGACGGCGGCCTGGTTGGTCGTCAGGGCACCGATCTGGTCGGTGCTCATGCCGTTCATGGCGGCCGTGCTCAGCGCGACGATCTGGTTGGTCGACAGGGCGGCCACCTGGTCGGTGCTCAGACCGACGATCTGCGCCGACTTGAGGGCGGCGATGGCGGCGGTCGACAGGCCGACGATGTCGGCCGTCTCGATGGCGCCGAGGTTGTTGCTCGACAGGGCGGCGACCTGCGCGGTGCCCAGGGCGGCCAGCTGGCTCGAGGTCAGCGCGACGATCTGGTCGGTGGTCAGGCCGGCGGCCACATTCGCCGTGCTCAGTGCGGCGAGCTGGGCCGTGCCCAGGTTGTGCACCTGGTTGGTGGTCAGCGCGGCGACCTGGGCGGTGCTCAGGCCGGCGATCGACGACGTCTTCAGGGCGGCCAGGTCGGCCGTCTCCAGGGCGACGACATCGTCCGTGCTCAGCGCACTAATCTGCGCGCTCGACAGCGAGTTCGCCTCGGCCGTCGACAGGGCCACCACCTGGTCGGTGGTCAGGGCCTTGATCTGGTTGGTCGACAGGGCGGCGATGGCGGCCGTCTTCAGGGCGGCGAAGTCGGCCGTGGTCAGGGCAACCAGGGAGTTGGTCGACAGACTGGCCACCTGGCTCGTGCTCAGGGTCGCTGCCTGGTTGGTCGTCAGGGCGCCGATCTGGTCGGTGCTCATGCCGTTCATGGCCGCCGTGCTCAGCGCGACGATCTGGTTGGTCGACAGGGAGGCCACCTGGGCGGTGCTCAGGCCGGCGATTTGCGTCGACTTCAGCGCGGCGATACCAGCGGTGGTGATGCCGGTGATGTCGGCCGTCTCGATGGCGGCGATGTTGTTGCTCGACAGGGCAGCGACCTGCGCGGTGCTCAGGGCGCGCAGTTGGTCCGACGTCAGCGCGACGATCTGGTCGGTGGTCAGGCCGTTGGCGATATTCGCCGTGCTCAGGGCGACGAGCTGGGCGGTCGCCAGGCTGTTAATCTGGTTGGTGGTCAGCGCGGCGACCTGCGCCGACGCCAACGCGGCGATCGACGACGTCTTCAGGGCGGCCAGATCGGCCGTCTGCATGGCGGCGATATCGTCCGTGCTGAGCGAGGCGACTTGCGCGCTGGTCAGGGCGTTGGCCTGGCTCGTGTCGAGGGCGACGACCTGGTCGGTGGTCAGGGCCTTGACCTGTCCCGTCGACAGGGCGGCAATGGCGGAGGTCTTCAGGGCGGCGAAATCAGCGGTTTGCATCGCGGCCAGATCATCGGTACTCAGCGCGGCGACTTGCTGGGTCGACAGGACGTTGGCTTGGGCGGTGGTCAGGGCGACGACCTGATCGGTCGTCAGCGCCTTGGTCTGCGCGGTGGTCAGGCCGGCCAGCGCGGTGGTCGTGATGGCGGCGAAATCGGCGGTGGTCAGCGACGGCAGGCTGGCCGTCGTGATCGCGCCGATCTGCAGGGAGCTGAATACGGCAATTTGCGTGGTGGTGAAAGCGGCGATTTGATCCGAATTCAGTACCGTGATGTCAGAGGTATATAGCGCTGCGATCTCTTGGGTGGTCAGATTCGCGATCTGGTCAGTTGTATAGGTAGCTAAGATGCTGCTCATTTGCATTTCTCCTGAAGGTCGCCGCTAATTTTCTGTTTGGAAACGGACAGGAGCCGACGGGCATTCCCCCTCAGCTCCTATCCCCACCATGGCAATTGACGTTTTTGTACTCTTAAATATTCTGTAAAACCGATGCTGTGACCACAACGAACCCGGCCGTTCATTCTTAACGTCAACAAAAAAGTTAACTTTAGGAATTTAATGCCGCGCCGTCAGGCGGATGGCTGGTTACGCGAACTGTAATTTAAACAACTTTTCCATACTGGCATGACACTGCTGCGTAGGTATCCGCACTCGGCCCGTTTTCGTACAAAGCGACCGGGTGGATACTTCCATTAAGTAAACTTATTCTCGCCAGGCAATATATTGACACCCGCGTTGACCAGCGAATGGAACATGTTTACGTAGGGCAATACCTCGCAGTATAACCCACCTAATTTCCCAAAAGAATTTTTCTGTCAGGCTGTCGTTCGCTCGCAACCTATTGATCTTGCAAGATTTTGCTGCAACCAACGGCCCGCCTGGCGACGGTCGAGGCCATTGTAGAGCTTGCAACTTGGATGCCATCCGGCAAACAGAATGACGAAACCGTCGTAATTCACTGGGGAAACTCAAGGGCGGACATGACTGTGCACGATCCGCATGACGCCCGCATGACATGGCGCGGACCCGTGCCACCCCTCTTGGACACCAGCCTGGGCCCGCATGCCCTGTTTGGGGGATAGCCCGGCCATCCCATCCGCGCTAGCCACCGGCCGCCGCGCCACACCATATATGTATTGACAACTTCCGGCCGGCCGGCGGGCAGCGTAGGAGCGGTCCTACACCGCATGGGCTCGCCAATCTGGCGCGCGAATTTCCCTCGACTACACACAAAGGTGAAAATGCTGCTGAACAATGCGACAGCGGCGCCCCGTTGCCGGGGCGCCGCTGTCGGCGCTGTCTTGGCCCGGCCGCCTCGCACGGCGCCGGACGAGGAAGGCGGAACGCTCAGGCCCGTTGCTGTGCCGCGACCCAGGCTTTGACGCGCGCCTCCAGCACATCCATCGGCAAGGCGCCGGCGCCCAGCACCTCGTCGTGGAAGGCGCGGATGTCGAACTTGGCGCCCAGTTGCCGACGCGCATAGTCGCGCAGTTCCAGGATCTTCAGCTGGCCGATCTTGTAGCCGAGCGCCTGGGCCGGCCACACGATGTAGCGGTCGGTCTCGCTTTGCACGTCCACCTCCTCGATGCCGGAGTGGGCATGGAAGAAGTCGACCACCTGCTGGCGGTTCCACTGTTTATAGTGCAGGCCGGTATCGACCACCAGCCGGATGGCGCGCAGCATCTCGTCCTGCAAATGGCCGTAGTAGCTGTACGGATCGCTGTAGAAGCCCAGCTCCTCGCCCAGCCGCTCGGCGTACAGGGCCCAGCCTTCCGTGTAGGCCGTGTAGTTCGGCTGCTGGCGGAACGCGGGCAGGCCCTGCAATTCCTGGGCGATGGCGATCTGCATGTGGTGGCCCGGCACGCCCTCGTGCAGGGCCGTGGTCTCCACGTCGATCAGCGAGCGCTTGGCGAACTCGCCCGTGTTGACCATCACCCGGCCGGGCCGGCTGCCGTCCGGCGTGCCCAGGTTGTAGGACGCGGCGGCCGCGCCCTCCTCGCGGAACTGCTCGACCGGCATGATCTTGACCTTGGCCTTGGGCAGCAACCCGAACTGCTGGGGCAGCTTGGCGTACATCTGGTCCGTGTACTTGGTGTACAGGTCCAGCAATTCCTGGCGCGACTTCGGATGCAGGGCCGCGTTGGCGTGGACGGCCGCGTTGAAGCTCTTCAGGTCGGCGTACCCCATCTTCCTGGCCACGCCCAGCATCTGGCCCTCGATGCGGGCCACCTCGGCCAGGCCCAGCTGGTGGATCTGCTCGGGCGTCTGGTCGGTGGTGGTGGCCGAGCGCACCCGGTAGCTGTAGCGGGCCGCGCCGTCCGGCAGCGACCACAGGCCCGGCTCGGTGCGGCCCTGGGGCAGGTAGACGTTCTTCACGAAGGCGGCGAATTTCCGATAGGCGGGCACCACGTCATGCTCGATGGCGGCCAGGATGTCGCGCCGCAGGCGCGCCTGGTCGGCCGCGCTGAAGCTGGCCGGGAGACGCTTCAGCGGTTCCGCGAACGGCGAGGCGGCCGGCGCCATGGCGGCCAGGTCGTCGCACTGGCGCGCGATCTTGGGGATCAGGAACTGGGGCGGCATCAGGTGGTCGTGCATGCCGTTCTGCATCTGGATGGTGGTGTCGGCGAACGCGCGCGGCAAGGCGCGCAGCCGGGCCAGGTAATCATCGTAATCCTTGACCGTGTCGAAGGCCAGCGCCGACACCAGCTGCGGCGCGTCGATGTGGATGCCGGAATTCTGCAGCACCGGCATTTCCCATTCCTTGAAGCGGGCGCCGTCCAGGTTCAGGCGCAGCGAGCGCACCATCAGCGTCTGGTTCAGCTGTTCCTGCTCGGGGAAGCCGCTGGTGTCGATGGCCTCGAAGCGGCGCAGGAAGTCGGCGCTGGCGCGGATGTCGGCGTCGATGGCGGCCTGGGAGAAGTCCGTCAGGCGGTCGTTGTAGCGCTTGTCGCCCAGCATCGAGGCCCACTCGGGGTTGGTGCGCATGGTGTAATCCCACTGCTCCTTGATCAGGCTGTCGAGCTGCTGGCGGCGCGCGGCCAGGTCGGGCGCGGCGGCGCCGGCATGGGCCACGCCCATCACGAGGGATAACAGCAGCGCGCTGGCGCCGCTACGGGAAGTCAGAGTCATGGTGGCCTGTCCGTGGAAAAGTGGTGGAGGCTGCAATGTAGACGGACTGGCCACGGCCGGCACGCGGAATGTGACAGACTGTTGAAATCCGGGCATGAATTGCAAACCAGCACGACAGGGCGGGGCCGGCCCGGCGGCAATTCTTGGTATGATGGGGGACGCCCACGCGCAGCGTGGACACCGAATCGTGCATTTCCCCCTCCAGACTCTTAGACGACACCGACACCGTGAATACGCCCAATCTGACCATCACGCCCTCCACCCACCGCCTGAGCGACGCCGAGCGCGCCAAGCTGATCAGCAACCCCGGCTTCGGCCGCATCTTCACCGACCACATGGTGGTGATCCCCTACCGCGACGGCGCCTGGCAGAAAGGCGAACTGAAGGCCTACGGCCCCCTGAACCTGGATCCCTCGTGCTCGGCGCTGCACTACGGCCAGGCCATCTTCGAAGGCTTCAAGGCCTTCTCGCAGCCCGACGGCAGCGTCAAGACCTTCCGTCCCGAGGCCAACGCCGAGCGCTTCAACCGCAGCGCGGCCCGGCTGGCCATGCCGGCCCTGCCGCCGGCCCTGTTCATGGAGGCGGCCGACGCCCTGATCAACATCGACGCGGCCTGGGTGCCGAAGGCCGTGGGCGAGAGCCTGTACCTGCGGCCGCTGATGTTCGCCACCGACCCGTTCCTGGGCGTGCGCCCCGGCAATGAATACCTGTTCGTGCTGTTCGCCTCGCCGGCCGGCGCCTACTTCCCGCAAGGCGTGAAGCCGGTCACCGTGTGGATCAGCGAAGACTACGTGCGCGCCGCCCCCGGCGGCACCGGCGAAGCCAAGTGCGCCGGCAACTACGCGGCCAGTCTGGCGGCCCAGTCGCAGGCCCAGGCCAAGGGTTGCGACCAGGTGGTGTGGCTGGACGCCGTGCACCGCGAGTACATCGAGGAGATGGGTGGCATGAACCTGTTCTTCGTGTACAAGGAAGACGGCAAGACCGTGCTGGTGACGCCGGAACTGACCGGCACCCTGCTGCCCGGCATCACCCGCCGCAGCCTGCTGGAACTGGCCGCCGACCTGGGCTTCAAGGCCGAGGAGCGCAAGCTCACCGTGCAGCAATGGCGCGACGACGTGGCCGCCGGCCGCATGACCGAAGCGTTCGCGTGCGGCACGGCCGCCGTGATCACGCCGGTGGGCACGGTCAAGGCCAACGGTTTCGAGATGACCATCAACAACGGCCAGAACGGCCCCGTCACCCTGGCCCTGCGCGACGCCCTGCTCGGCATCCAGCACGGCACGGCCGCCGACACCCACCACTGGATGCACGCCATCTAAGACGCCACCGCCCCACCGCGGGGTGGGCGACGAAAACGGCTGGCCATGCGCCAGCCGTTTTTTTTCGGCGCGCATAGTATGATGGGAAATCGCCATCCGCCGCCGCCCGCACCATGAACGACGCCCAATTCGACCGCCTGCACGACAAGATCGACGCCTACACGCTGGAGGTCGACCGCTTTCATGGCGACGTGGCGGACCTGACCAAACAGGTGGCCAACTGCGACCGGCTGGTCAAGCTGGCCAACGCCAGCCTGGGCCAGATCGACGAGAGGATCGCCGAGGCGGTGCGGGTCGGCGCCGAGGCGCGGCAGACGGCCGACGCGGCCGGCGAGCAAGCCAGCGCGGCGGCCACGGTGGCCGTCAACGCCGCCGTCGGCGAGCTGGTGGGCGCCATGCGCGAGGCCACGACGGCCGCGCGCGATGCCGGCGCGTCGCTGGACATACGGCGCTTCAAGACCGGCGCCTGGATCGCGCTGTACGCCGCCATCACCGTGCTGTGCTGCGTGGCCACCGCCTACATCACCAGCCGCGCCCTGCGCGGCAACGCGCTCACCCCCGAGCAGGTCCAGTACATCGAACTGGGCAAGGCGCATCAAACCTTGCTGGGCAACGCCACCGACAAGGAACTGAAACTGATGACGGCGATACGCAACCGCCCGCCCAAGGCGAAATAGGGCAAGCGCCCCGCACGCGCACGGGGCGCTGGTCCTGCAACCATCGTCACGCCTTGGGATGCGAAAAAGCCCCGCGACTTCGATGAGTCACGGGGCTTTCTTTATGATCCGCGAGGAGGTGTGCCTCAGAACGGAATGTCGTCGTCCATGTCGGAGAAGTTCGGCGCCGGCTTCGGTGCCGGACGCGGCGCGGGCGCGGCCATCTGCGGACGCGGGGCCGGTGCCGGGCGGGCCGGTGGGGCGTCGTAGCCGCCGCCGTCGTCCATCGCGTCGCCGGCGCCCATGCCCTGGCGGCCACCGAGCATCTGCATCTGCTCGGCGATGATGTCGGTCGCGTACTTCTCCACGCCGTCCTTGTCGGTGTATTTACGGGTCTGCAGGCGGCCTTCCACGTAGACCGACGAACCTTTCTTCAGGTACTGGCCGACGATCTCGGCCAGACGGCCGAAGAAGGAAATGCGGTGCCATTCCGTCAGCTCTTTCTGCTCGCCCGTGTTGCGGTCTTTCGAACGGTACGAGGTGGCCACGGCGATGTTGGCGATCGCGTCACCGCTGGGCATGTAGCGAATTTCCGGATCACGGCCCAGATTGCCGACGATGATGACTTTGTTGACTGATGCCATGAATAAAACTCCTGAATAACAGCCGCTGCTGCAAGCGGTGGAATGTTTTGTGAAACCAAACGGCGATTATATGCCAAGCCGCCAGCGCGAGGCCAAGCAATTCTCACCCCGCCGGCCGGCCCACGGGAGCACGACTTTTTTCGTGTCACCGTTGAAACAAGCGATGCCGATACTGTTATTATATACAGTATTTAAACCTCAACCTTTAGCGCTGTATCAATTCCGCCGCATCCGGCGCCCCGGCCCGGCCGGCGCCGCCCGCCGGCGCGCAAGCGGAAACCCGGCTATAGTACTAGGTTGACCCGTTAGTTCCGGATCCGGACGCGCGCCGGCCCCGCACCACTCACTGAAAGCAAGCCTCGACATGGAACAGATCCGCATCCGCGGCGCACGCACGCACAACCTCAAGAACATCAATCTCGACCTGCCGCGCAACCAGCTGATCGTCATCACCGGCCTGTCCGGCTCGGGCAAGTCCTCGCTCGCGTTCGACACGCTGTACGCCGAGGGCCAGCGCCGCTACGTGGAATCGCTGTCGGCCTACGCGCGCCAGTTCCTGCAGCTGATGGAGAAGCCGGACGTGGACTTGATCGAGGGCTTGTCGCCGGCCATCTCGATCGAGCAGAAGGCCACCTCGCACAACCCGCGCTCGACCGTGGGCACGGTGACGGAAATCCACGACTACCTGCGCCTGCTGTACGCGCGCGTGGGCACGCCCTACTGCCCGGACCACCCGGAACAGCCGCTGGCAGCCCAGTCCGTGTCGCAGATGGTGGACGCCGTGCTGGCCATGCCCGAGGGCACCAAGCTGATGATCCTGGCGCCGGTGGTGGCCAACCGCAAGGGTGAGCACGCCGACCTGTTCGAGCAGATGCAGGCCCAGGGCTTCGTGCGCTTCCGCGTGCAGAGCGGCACCCACGAGGCCAAGATCCATGAGGTCGACAACCTGCCCAAGCTGAAAAAGACGGAGAAGCACACGATCGACGTGGTGATCGACCGCGTGAAGGTGAACGCCGAGCTCAAGCAGCGGCTGGCCGAGAGCTTCGAGACGGCGCTGCGCCTGGCCGACGGCCGCGCCGTGGCGCTGGAGATGGACAGCGGCCACGAGCACGTCTACTCCAACAAGTTCGCCTGCAACGTGTGCGGCTACTCGCTGCAGGAACTGGAGCCGCGCCTGTTCTCGTTCAACAATCCGATGGGCGCCTGCCCCGAGTGCGACGGCCTGGGCCACATCGAATTCTTCGACCCCAAGCGCATCGTCGCCTTCCCCAACCTGTCGCTGGCCTCGGGCGCCGTCAAGGGCTGGGACCGCCGCAACCAGTTCTATTTCCAGATGCTGTCCAACCTGGCCGCGTTCTACGAGTTCGACCTCGACCAGCCGTTCGAGCAACTGCCGGCGGCGGCCCAGCAGGTGATCCTGCACGGCTCGGGCAAGCAGCAGATCCCGTTCGCCTACGTCAACGAGCGCGGCCGCACCGTGATCAAGGAGCACACCTTCGAGGGCGTGGTCACCAACCTCGCGCGGCGCTACCGCGAGACGGACTCGATGGCCGTCAAGGAGGAGCTGGCCAAGTTCATCAACGAGAAGAAATGCCCGTCCTGCCACGGCGCGCGCCTGCGCGTGGAGGCGCGTTACGTCAAGGTCGGCAGCGGCAAGCAGGAAAAGGCCATCTACGAGATCGCGGAGAAACCGCTGCGCGAAACCCTGTCGTTCTTCGAGCAACTGAAGCTGAAGGGCGCCAAGAAGGACATCGCCGACCGCGTGATCAAGGAGATCGTCTCGCGCCTGAAGTTCCTCAACAACGTGGGCCTCGACTACCTGTCGCTCGACCGCAGCGCCGACACGCTGTCGGGCGGCGAGGCGCAGCGCATCCGGCTCGCCTCGCAGATCGGCTCCGGCCTGACGGGCGTGATGTACGTGCTCGACGAGCCGTCGATCGGCCTGCACCAGCGCGACAACGACCGCCTGATCGACACCCTCAGGCACCTGCGCGACATCGGCAACAGCGTGCTGGTGGTCGAGCACGACGAGGACGCCATCCGCACGGCCGACTTCATCGTCGACATGGGCAAGGGCGCCGGCGTGCACGGCGGCGACGTGATCGCGCAAGGCACGCTGAAGGACATCCTGAAGAACAAGCAATCGCTGACGGCCCAGTACCTGAACGGCACGCTCAAGATCGCCGTGCCGGCCAAGCGCCACGCGGCCGATCCCGACCGCCAGCTGGTCATCACCGGCGCCACCGGCAACAACCTGAAAGGCGTCACGCTGAACCTGCCGGTCGGCCTGATGACATGCGTGACGGGCGTGTCCGGCTCCGGCAAGTCCTCGCTGATCAACGACACGCTGTACCCGGCCCTGTCGCGCCACCTGTACGGCTCGCAGACGGAACCGTCGCCGCACGACAGCATCAGCGGCCTCGAACATTTCGACAAGGTGATCGCCGTCGACCAGGCCCCGATCGGCCGCACGCCGCGCTCGAATCCGGCCACCTACACCGGCCTGTTCACGCCGATCCGCGACCTGTTCGCCACCGTGCCGATGGCCAAGGAGCGCGGCTACAGCGCGGGCCGCTTCTCGTTCAACGTCAAGGGCGGGCGCTGCGAGGCGTGCCAGGGCGACGGCGTGATCAAGGTCGAGATGCACTTCCTGCCCGACGTGTATGTGCCGTGCGACGTCTGCCACGGCAAGCGCTACAACCGCGAAACGCTGGAGGTCCATTACAAGGGCAAGAGCATCACGGAAATCCTCGACATGACGGTGGAGGACGCGCACGAATTCTTCAAGCCGGTGCCGCTGATCGCGCGCAAGCTGCACACGCTGCTGGACGTGGGCCTCGGCTACATCAAGCTGGGGCAGAGCGCCACCACGCTGTCGGGCGGCGAGGCGCAGCGTGTCAAGCTGTCGCTGGAACTGTCCAAGCGCGACACGGGCCGCACGCTGTACATCCTGGACGAACCGACCACCGGCCTGCACTTCCACGACATCGACCTGCTGCTGAAGGTGATCCACCGCCTGCGCGACCAGGGCAACACGCTGGTCATCATCGAGCACAACCTCGACGTGATCAAGACGGCCGACTGGATCGTGGACCTGGGGCCGGAAGGCGGCGCCGGCGGCGGCCAGATCATCGCCAGCGGCACGCCGGAGGAAGTGGCCGCCAACCCGGCCAGCGTGACCGGCAAGTACCTGAAGCCGCTGCTCAAATAACCCCGACGGGGTCAGGTCCAACATTCGTGCACGTTCCCAGCAGTAGACCCGCCGCTACTGCTGAGCCCGTGTATGATGGTTGGCACTGACCCCGAAGGTTCACGCCGCCTTGCGCTCCGCGCACAACGCCAGCTCCAGCTGTGCGAGCCGGTCGAAGCCCCAGTACGGTTCGCCATCGGCGAACATGAACGGCACGCCGAACACGCCCTTGGCGATCGCCTCCTCGCTGCCCTGCTTGAAGGCGGCCTTGACCTGCTCATCCTCCAACGCGACCAGCAACGCGGCGCGCTCCACGCCCAGGCCGCCGGCGATGCCGGCCAGCACCTCCGGGTCGTCGATATCCACGCCATCGCTGAACCAGGCGGTGAGGCAGGTGCGCGCGAACGCGGCGGCCGTGTCCTCGCCATGGGTGGCGGCCAGCCACGTCATGGCCCGGCCCGGCGCCAGCAACAGCTTGGGAAAGCCGGGCGGCCAGCGGAACGGGATGCCGGCCAGCCGCGCGCTGCGCGCCACATCGTGCTGGATGTACTGCCATTTCATCGGCAAAAATGGCAGCAACTGGGTGCCGGCCGCCTTGCTCAGCGCCGTCATCAGCACCGGCTTCCAACGCACCTTGCGTCCATGGGCGGCGGCCAGCCGCTCGATGCGGGTTGAGGCCAGATAGGCGTAGGGCGAAACAAAATCAAAATAGAAATCGATGTCAGTGCTCATGGTCAGTCTCCAGGGAAAAGTCGTCGTTACTATCGGGAAGGGAACGCAACAGCGCCACCAGGCCAACGGGCCACGCCAGGTAGAGCGCCCCGGGGACAAGCAACAGCAGGAAACGCATGTCAACCTCCTTTTTCGCACACCTGTGCGAAATTAAAGCGAAAAAACGGCCGGGCGCCACCCCGGCCCGCCGGCTAGCCCTCGTTGAAACTCTTGTAGGTGGAAATGAGCCGGTTGAAGGCACGCTGCGCGTGGCGCAGCGCCGAGTCGTCATGCAGAAAACGGGTATCGTGCAGCAAGCCCACGATCAGGCTGTAGATCTCGTACACCAGTTGCCCGGGATCCGTGTCGGGCCGCAACTGCCCGGCCTCCATGGCCTGGACTATGGTCTTGCGCAGCGACGCGCGCCACACCAGCGCGCCCTTGGCCAGCCGGTCGCGCAGCGGGCCGGGCTGGTCGTCGAACTCGAAGGCGCCGGCCGTGTACAGGCAGGAATGGAGCACCACGCCGTCGCAGATGCGGCGCATCCAGTTGCCCACGATGGCCGTCAAACGCGGCAGGCCGCGCGGCAGTTGCAGCGTGGGCAGGAAGATCTCGGCCGCGAAGCGGCGGTCGTACTCGTCGAGCACCGCCTCCTGCAGCGCCTCCAGCGAACCGACGCGCGAGAACACGCCGCTCTTGCTGATGCCGGTGCGCTTGGCGATCTCGCCCAGCGACAACTTGCCGATGCCTTCGGCGGCCGCCATCGCGCACGCGGCCGCGACGATGGCGGCAAAGGTGGCTTCGCTCTTGGCGGTCATGGTATCCATGCGCAGAAGTTTAGCACACCCGTGCGAAATCACAGAGAAAAAAAACCGGGGTCAGGTCATGAGATAGCGCAACTTGCGCAATTTCATGACCTGACCCCGGTTTAGCTCAATCGCCGGCTCAGCCGTTCAGGCGCTGCTCCAGCTTGGCCATGTTGTCCTTCAGCTCTTGCGGCAGGTGGTAGGCCAGCTTCTCGAACAGTTCGGCGTGCAGCTTCAGCTCTTCGCGCCATGCGTCCTTGTCGATCGAGGTGATGGTCTCGAACTCCTCCGGCGAGAACGGCAGGCCGTCCCAGTGGATGTCGCCGAAGCGCGGGGTCATGCCGAACAGGTTCTCGACGCCGCCGGCCTGGCCTTCCAGACGCTCCAGCATCCATTTCAGCACGCGCATGTTGTCGCCGAAACCAGGCCACACGAAGTGGCCCTGCTCGTCGGTGCGGAACCAGTTCACGCAGTAGATCTTCGGCGCGGTCGCGCCCAGCTTGGCGCCCATGTCCAGCCAGTGCTGGAAGTAGTCGCTCATGTTGTAACCCATGAACGGCAGCATGGCGAACGGGTCGCGACGCACCACGCCCATCTGGCCGGCGGCGGCGGCGGTCGTCTCCGAACCCATGGTGGCGGCCATGTACACGCCTTCGATCCAGTTACGCGCTTCCGTCACCAGCGGCACGGTGGTCGAACGGCGGCCGCCGAAGATGAAGGCCGAGATCGGCACGCCGGCGGGATCGTCCCAGGCCGGGTCGATCACGGGGTTCTGCGTCGACGCCACGGTGAAGCGGGCGTTCGGGTGGGCGGCCTTGGTGCCGGAGGCCGGCGTCCAGTCCTTGCCCTGCCAGTCGATCAGGTGCGCCGGCGCTTCCTTGGTCAGGCCCTCCCACCACACGTCGCCGTCGTCGGTCAGCGCGACGTTGGTGAAGATGGTGTTCTCGTGCAGGCAGGCCATGCAGTTCGAGTTGGTCTTGGTGTTGGTGCCGGGGGCCACGCCGAAGTAGCCCGCTTCCGGGTTGATCGCGTACAGGCGGCCGTCGGCGCCCGGTTTGATCCAGGCGATGTCGTCGCCGATGGTGGTCACTTTCCAGCCCTTGAAGGTGGCCGGCGGGATCATCATCGAGAAGTTGGTCTTGCCGCAGGCCGACGGGAAGGCGGCCGCCACGTAGTGCTTCTTGCCTTCCGGCGATTCCACGCCCAGGATCAGCATGTGCTCGGCCAGCCAGCCGTGGCCGCCGGCCTTGGCTTCCTTGTGGCCCATGTTGGAGGCGATGCGCAGCGCGAAGCATTTCTTGCCCAGCAGCGCGTTGCCGCCGTAGCCGGAGCCGAACGACCAGATCTCGCGCGTCTCAGGGAAGTGCACGATGTACTTGGTGGCGTTGCATGGCCATGCCACGTCCTGCTGGCCGGCCTTGAGCGGCGCGCCCACGCTGTGCACGCACGGCACGAAGGCGCCGTCTTCGCCCAGCACGTCGTACACGGCGCGGCCCATGCGGGTCATCACCTTCATGTTGACGGCCACGTAGGGCGAGTCGGACAGTTCCACGCCGATGTGGGCGATCGGCGAACCGAGCGGACCCATCGAGAACGGGATCACGTACATGGTGCGGCCCGCCATGCAGCCGTCGAACAGGCCGTTCAGGGTGCCGCGCATCTCGGCCGGTTCCATCCAGTTGTTGGTGGGGCCGGCTTCTTCCTTGGTGGCCGAGCAGATGAAGGTGCGGTCTTCCACGCGCGCCACGTCGGTCGGGTCCGAGCAGGCCAGGTAGGAGTTCGGGCGCTTGTCCTGGCTCAGGCGTTTCATGGTGCCGGCGGCCACCATCTCGGCGCACAGGCGGTCGTATTCCTCTTGCGAGCCGTCGCACCAGTAGATACGATCGGGTTTGGTCAGGGCGGCCACATCAGCCACCCAATTGATCAGTTTTTGCTGCTTGATGTAAGCTGGGACGTTCAATGCAGCAACGCCACCCATAACGGGCTGATTCATAGTACCTCCAATGCCAATAAAAGAATTCTGGTCTAGTCCCGGCAGGCAGGATCGTCGTCAGCCGCGCGCGCTCGTAGCGCGCGCCTTGCGCCGGGAAACCATGACGATGGTTGGCCATGTTCCGGCGGAGTCGGCGGTCATGTCGCGCGCCCCGCGCCGGCGGAGCACGCAGCCCAATCATGTGCCTGGGCTGATGGAACGTGTTGCGCGGACTCGCTGCCCGAGCCCGAAAATTAGTGGGCGATTGTACACCCGTCCACCCCGCTTTCCGACAAAAATGTAGGAGTAATTGTTGAGCAAAGTAGTAAGCTATTCCGGAAATCCATAAAGATGTTGTTTCGCTACGAAATCCACCACAAGATCGGCCAACTTCCATGAAAATCGCAATTCTCGACGATTACCAGAACGCCACGCCCAGCCTGGAATGCTTCAAGCTGCTCGATGGCCATGATGTCAAAATCTTCAATAATTCGGCGCGCGGATTGGGCCAGCTGGCGATCCGCCTGGCCCCGTTCGACGCGCTGGTGCTGATCCGCGAACGCACGCCGCTGAACGCCGCGCTGCTGGCCAGGCTGCCCAACCTGAAGCTGATCTCGCAGACCGGCAAGGTGGCCGGCCACATCGACGTGGCGGCCGCCACCGCGCGCGGCGTCGCCATCGCCGAAGGCGTCGGTTCGCCCACGGCGCCGGCCGAACTGACGTGGGCGCTGATCATGGCGGCCTCGCGCAAGATCGTGCCCTACGCCGCCAACCTCAAGGACGGGCTGTGGCAGACGGCCTCCGTCAACCCGGCCCTGAACACGCTGGGCACGGTGCTCAAGGGGCGCACGCTGGCCATCTGGGGCTACGGCAAGATCGGCCAGCTGGTGGCCGGCTATGGCCGCGCGTTCGGGATGCGGGTGCTGGTCTGGGGGAGCGAGGCCAGCCGCGAGGCGGCCGTGCGCGACGGCAACGAGGCGGCCGCCAGCCGCGAGCGCTTCTTCGAGCAGGCCGACGTGCTGAGCCTGCACCTGCGCCTGAACGACGCCACGCGCGGCATCGTCACGGCCGCCGACCTGGCGCGCATGAAACCGAGCGCGCTGTTCGTCAACACCAGCCGCGCCGAGCTGGTGCAGCCGGAGGCGCTGGAACAGGCGCTGCCGCAGGGCCGGCCCGGCTACGCCGCGCTCGACGTGTTCACCGACGAACCGCTGCCGGCCAGCCACCCGCTGCTGCGCATGCCGGTGGTGCTGGCCACGCCCCACCTGGGCTACGTGGAGCGCGACAGTTACGAGCTGTATTTCCACCATGCGTTCCAGAACGTGGTCGACTTCGCGGCCGGGCGCTGCGAAAAAATCCTCAACCCCGACTACCTGCAACACCTGCGGGCCGGGTGAGCCGCTAGCGGATTTCGGGCCAGTCCGTCAGGTTGATGGCCGGCGCCGGCAGCGCGTGGACCTGGCTCCACAGGCCGGCCCAGCCGGGCGGCCACGGCAGCGCCGGTCCCGTGTACGGCGGCAGCGTGGCCCGCACCGGCACCACCGGCACGGGCGGCATGTCGCGCAGCTCGCCGTTGGCCGGACGCTGCATGTCCAGGCTGTACATATAGCCGGGCAGCAAGGCGTCGCACACGGCGGCGAACCAGGCCGTGTGGTCCTCGTCGCGGCCCAGCGCCTGGGCCAGCCCTTGCGGATCGAAGCGGGCCAGCGCGTGGATCAATTCGTCCGTGGTGGCGCCCGGCGTATCGCCCCAGCCCATCACGGGGTTGACGTTGTAGTCGGCGCCCGAGCCATACCAGCCCTCGCGCCACGAGCGCTGCATCCAGTCGCGCTGGCCGGTGAACAGATGCCAGCGCCAGTGCAGGCCGGACGGCTTGGGCCACGAATACAGGTACAGCCGCTGGTAGCCGGCCTGGTGCAGCGCGCGCACCACCGCCATCAGCCGCGCGTGCGGCATGCGGTCGGGCGCGGCGCGCCGGAACAGGATGGCCTCGCCGTCGGCGAACTGCACCTCGTCGCTCGACAGGTTCAGGTCCAGCGTCCGGCTCTCGCTGCCGAAGCGGGCGCTGATCCAGCCCGTCAGCAGGTTGACGGCCGTGATGACGCCGTAGCCGCGGTGGCGGTGGAAGATGACGGTGCCGGGAGCAAGGGTTTTCATGGCAGGAAGGCAAACCAGGGGCAAACAAAGAATCCAGTGTAGTCGCAGTCAGCCCGACTTTCCAGTATGCCGTGAACCGCGACAGACGGTCCATGCCGGGCTGAATTCGGGCGCGGTTCAGGCGCAGTTCCGGCGCGGTTCAGGCGCAGTTCCGGCGCGGTTCAGGTTATCATGCGCCTCATTTCACTGTAGAGGATTTCTCCCACCATGACCTTGCGCATCCTCGCCACCGGCGGCACTTTCGACAAACATTACGACGAACTCAATGGCAAGCTCGGCTTTGGCGACAGCCATGTGCCGGCCCTGCTGGCGCGCTGCCGCCTGACGGTGCCGGTGGCGCTGGAACAATTGCCGCTGATGGACTCGCTCGACATGGTGGACGCCGACCGCGCCCGCATCCTGGCCGCGTGCCAGGCGGCCGACGGGCGCGCCATCGTCATCATCCACGGCACCGACACCATGCCGCAGACGGCCGCCGTGCTGGGCCCGGCCAACCTGGGCAAGACCATCGTGCTGACCGGCGCCATGATCCCCTACGAGATCGCCAATTCGGACGCGCTGTTCAACCTCGGCTTCGCCTGCGGCGTGGCGCAGACGCTGGCGCCGGGCGTGTACGTGGCCATGAACGGCCAGATCTTCGCCTGGGACAACGTGCAGAAGAACCGCGCCGCCGGCGTGTTCCAGCCGCTGTAAGCGCAAAAAAAAACCGGGGTCAGGTCATGCCTTCGCGCATTTTGCGCAATGGCATGACCTGACCCCGGTTTTCAGGCGATAGGGCTCAGGCCTGGGCTTCGCCGCCCAGCGCTTCGACCACGTCGGCCAGCAGCTTGCTCAGCTCGCCCGTCATCAGCATGAAGTCGCCGTCGAAACGCTCGTCGTCGTTGCGGGTCGACGATTCCTTCTCGCTGATCACGTCCAGCGGCTTGACGCTCTTGATGGCCAGCGATTCGGTCAGCACGAAGGAGATCTTGCTGTCCCACGTCATGGCCAGGCGCGTGCACTGCTTGCCGGCCGCGATGTGGCGCCGCACCTCGTCGGCCTCCAGCGTGTGACGCACATAGCGCACGGCGGCCTTGCTCTCGCCCGTGGCGCGCAGTTCCGTGTCCATGTCGACCGTGAAACCGGCCGGGGCGTCGTCCGCCTGCAGCCATTCCGTCATCACGCCCACCGGCGAGCGCTGCACGCGCAAGCTCTCGAGCGGCATGCGGTCGACGGCTTTCAGCAACAGCTTGATCACTTCATCGGCCTTGGCCGGGCTGGCCGCGTCCACCACCAGCCAGCCGTTGACGGGGTCGATCCACGTCCACACGTTGCTGCGGATGGTGAAGGCGCGCGGCAGCAGTTCGTCGGCCACGCGCTCCTTCAGTTCCTTCATCGCTTTCTTGCCGGGCGCGAAACCTTGCGCTTCCTCCATCTCGGCCGCGCGGGCCTTGGCCACCTGGTTGATGACGCTCGAGGGCAGCAATTTCTTTTCCGTGCCCAGCAGGATCAGCATTTGCTTGTTGACCACGTGCACCAGGCCGCCGTTCGGACGGGGACGGTCCCAACCCTGGCGCAGCAGTTCGTTGCTGCTGGCAGGCACGAAGGAATGGGGCGCCAGTGCTGCTTCCAGTTGTTCCGGGGTGTACGCCCAGGGGGCGGGCAGACGGTAGATCTGAAGATTCTTGAACCACATAGGTGTATTTGCCTTGTTTCAGTGTTGCCAGGGGAACGACATTTTACACGCTCGCGCCCCCCGCCGCGCCGGATTTGCGCCGGCGCGGCCGGCGTCCACTCAGGCCGGCAGGCTGTAGTCGCGGAACTGCTCGCGCAACTTCATCTTCTGCAGCTTGCCGGTGGCCGTGTGCGGCAATTCCTCGACGAAGGCGACGTCGTCGGGCAACCACCATTTGGCCACCCGCTCGCCCAGATAGGCCAGCAGGTCCTCGCGCGTGACCTCGTGGCCGGCCTTGCGCACCACCACCAGCAGCGGCCGCTCCTGCCACTTGGGGTGGGCGATGCCGATCACGGCCGCCTCGGCCACGGCCGGGTGGCCGACGGCCGCGTTCTCGAGGTCGATCGACGAGATCCATTCGCCGCCCGACTTGATCACGTCCTTGGCCCGGTCCGTGATGTGCATGTAGCCGTCCGCATCGATGGTGGCCACGTCGCCGGTGTCGAAATAGCCGTTTTCGTCGAGCTGCGCGCCGCCTTCGCCGCGGAAGTACGACGACACCACCCACGGCCCCTTGACCAGCAGGTGGCCGAAGGCCTTGCCGTCGCGCGGCAGGGTGTGGCCGTCGTCGTCGGTGATCTTCATCGTCACGCCGAACGGGTTGCGGCCCTGTTTGGCCTGGATCTTGCGGCGCGCCTCCAGCGGCAGCGCCTCGTGCTTGGGCAGCAGCTTGCACACGGTGCCCAGCGGCGACATCTCCGTCATGCCCCAGGCGTGCATCACGGTGGCGCCGAAGTCCTGCTCGAAGCGCTCGATCATGGACACGGCCGCCGCCGAGCCGCCGATCACGCAATTGCGCAGGCACAGTTCGCGGCGCGGGTCGAGGCCCTCGGTGTCGACGTGGCGGAACAGCATCAGCCACACGGTCGGCACGCCCAGCGCCATGGTCACGCGCTCGTCGCGCATCAGCTCGTAGATGCTCTTGCCGTCCAGCGAAGGGCCGGGCAGCACCAGCTTGGCGCCGCACATGGCGCCCGCGTACGGCATGCCCCACGCGTTCACGTGGAACATCGGCACCACCACCAGCGCCGAATCGGCGCCCGACAGGCCCAGGCTGTCGACGCCGCAGGCCGACATCGAGTGCAGCACGATCGAGCGGTGCGAATACAGCACGCCCTTGGGGTGGCCGGTGGTGCCGGAGGTGTAGCACAGCGAGGCGGCCGTGTTCTCGTCCAGCGCGGGCCAGGCGAACGCCGGCTCGCCGTCCCCGATCAGCTCCTCGTAGCATTGCAGGCGCGGGATGTCGACCTGCGGCATGTGGGCCCGGTCCGTCATGGCGACGAAGGCCTTGACCGTGGGCAGGTGCGGCGCCAGCTCGGCCACCAGCGAAGCGAAGCCGATGTCGAAGAACAGGTACTGGTCTTCCGCGTGGTTGACGATGTACTCGATCTGCTCCTTGAACAGACGCGGGTTGATGGTGTGCAGCACGGCGCCCATGCCCGACACGGCGTAGTACAGCTCCATGTGGCGGTAACCGTTCCAGGCCAGGGTGCCGATGCGGTCGCCCGGCTGCACGCCGAGACGGGTCAGCACATTGGCCATTTGGGCGGCGCGCCGCGCCACCTCGCCGTAGCTGGTGCGGTGCACCGGCCCTTCCGAGGTGCGCGAGACGATTTCGGCCTGCGGGTGGTTGAGGGCCGCGTGTTCAATCAACGACGAGACCAGCAGCGACTGGTGTTGCATTAATCCGAGCATGTACTTCTCCTGAAATCGATGGGTGCGGGTTGTTCGTGGGGTTGTTCGTGGGGTTGTTCGTTTGCTGTGGTGCGTGCAGGGCCTGCGCCAGCACGGCGCGCCGCACGGAAGCGGCATACCAGCGGCCGCTACGCTGGCCTTTGACGCCGCGCTCGTTCAGGTGCACGGCGATCTGGTGAAACGCCGCGCCGCCCGCCCGCAGCGCCAGGATTTCGGCGCGGATGGCGGTGTCGAGCTGCGCGGGCTTGGCCATAAAACAAAGCGGGCGTCGCTTACACTTTCTTCAGCAGGAAGTGCGACAGGGCCGGCACCAGCACCAGCGCGCCCACCATGTTCAGCGCGAACATGAAGGTCAGCAGGATGCCCATGTCGGCCTGGAACTTGATTGGCGACCAGGCCCAGCACACCACACCGGCGGCCAGCGTCACGCCCACCAGCGCCACCACCCTGCCGGTGAACTGCAGCGCGTGGCGATAGGCCTCGTGCAGCGTGTCGCCCTGGCGCTGCTGCGCCAGCTGCACCGACAGCAGGTACAGCGCGTAGTCGACGCCGATGCCGACGCCGAGCGCGATCACGGGCAACGTGGCCACCTTCACGCCCATGCCCAGCATCACCATCAGCGCCTCGCACAGGATGGAGGTCAGCACCAGCGGCAGCACGGCCACCAGCACCGCGCGCCAGCTGCGGAAGGTGAGGAAGCACAGCACGATCACGGCCGCGTACACGTACAGCAGCATCTTGTGGTTGGCCTCGCGCACCACGATGTTGGTGGCCGCCTCGATGCCGGCGCTGCCGGCGGCCAGCAGGAACTGGCGCTCGGCGCCGCTGTGGGCCTGGGCGAAGGCATCGGCGGCGGCCGTCACCCGCTCCAGCGTCTCGGCCTTGTGGTCGGCCAGGTAGGCGATCACCGGCATCAGCGAGCAGTCGCCGTTGAACAGGTCGGGGTTGTTGACGGACGCCTGCTGGGCGCCGTAGTTGAGCACATCCTGGTTGCGCGAGATGGTCAGCCATTTCGGGCTGCCCTCGGAGCTGCCGGCCGTCACCTGGCGCACCGCGTCCACCAGCGACACGGTGGTCTGCACGCCGGGGATCTGCTGCAGCGTCCACGCCAGGCGGTCCGCCTCGACCAGGGTTTCGTATTTGAGACAGCCTTCCTTGGGCGTCTTGACCATCACCGCGAACTGGTCGGACGACAGCGAGTAGTGCTTGGTGATGTAGGCGTTGTCGCGGTTGTAGCGCGACTCGGCGCGCAGCTCGGGCGCGCCCGGATCGAGGTCGCCGATCTTCAGGTGGGTGCTGACGATGAAGCCGCCCACGGCCAGCACCAGCGCCACGGCGATGGCGCCGATGGCCCAGTTGCGCTCGGTGAAGCGCTCCAGCTGATGCCACACGCCGCGCTCGGTGACGTGGGCCTCCTCGCGCAGGCAGCGGCGCGCGGCCGACTTGGACACGCCCACGTAGGACAGCAGCACCGGCAGCAGCAGCAGGTTGGTGAAGATCAGCACGGCCACGCCCAGCGAAGCCGTCATGGCCAGGTCCTTGATGACGGGGATGTCGATCACCATCAGCACGGCGAAGCCGACAGCGTCGGCCAGCAGCGCCGTCAGGCCGGCCAGGAACAGGCGGCGGAAGGTGTAGCGGGCCGCCACCAGCAGGTGCGTGCCGCGCCCCACGTCCTGCATGATGCCGTTCATCTTCTGGGCGCCGTGCGAGACGCCGATGGCGAACACCAGGAACGGCACCAGGATCGAGAACGGATCGAGTTCAAACCCGAGCGCGGCCACCAGCCCCAGTTGCCACACCACGGCCACGATAGAGCAGGCCACCACCAGCGCCGTGGAGCGCACGCAGCGCGTGTAGCCGTAGATGACGAGGGTGGCGATGGCGGCGGCGGCGCCGAAGTACATCACCACCTTGAGCATGCCGGCCAGCAGTTCGCCGATCAACTTGGCGAAACCGACCGTGTGCAGCCTGACCTTGAACGGGCCATGCTCGGCGGCCTGCATCTGCCTGTCGAGCGCGGCCGAGAAGGTTGAGTAGTCAATCAGTTTGCCGGTGGCCGGATCCTTGTCCAGCAACGGCACGAAGATCATGGTGGACTTGAAGTCGTTCGCCACCAGGCTGCCGACGATGCCGGAGCGGGCGATGTTGATCTTCAGCTGTTCCACGCTGCGCGCGCTGCCGTCGTAACTGTCGGGCATCACGGGGCCGCCCTGGAAGCCCTCCTCCGTCACCTCGTTCCAGCGCACGGTGGGGGTCCACATCGACTTCATCCACGCGCGGTCCACGCCCGGCGTGAGGAACAGTTCATCGTTGACGCGCTTGAGCGCCTCCAGGTATTGCGGGTCGAAGATGTCGCCGGTCGGGTTCTCCACCACCACCCGCACCGCGTTGCCCAGGCCGCGCAGGGCGCCCTTGTTGGCCAGGTAGTTCTGGATGTAGGGCTGCGACTGCGGCATCATCTTCTCGAAGCTGGCGTTGAGCTTCAGGCGCGTGGCGCCGCTCCAGGCCAGCGCCAGCGTGACCAGCGCGCACAGCACGATGAACCACACGCGGTGGTTGAACACCAGCCGTTCCAGCCGGTTGCCCGAGCGCTGGTCGAACTGCTCCAGCGTGCGCACCACGGGCATGCTGTCTAGTTGATTGATCCCCATATCCATTCCTGTCTCTCTCCAAAGGTGCTGATGGCCGTTGGCGCGGTGCGCTGCGGCTCTTGTGGTCGATGTGCGTTGTGTATCCGTGTGTGCGCGTGTGTTTCCGTGTGTGCCCGCCCCGTGCGTGGCGCGTGCTCAGCGCCCGATCAGCGCCCGATCAGCGCGCCGCCAGAGGCTGCTGGCGCACGCCGCGCACGCCGCCCAGCACCAGCTGGCCGCCGGCCGCCAGCGCGGCCGACACCGGGCCGCCCGACGCGCCGGGCAGGCGCGCGAAGGTGGCGCCGGCGTCGGCGCTCACCAGCACCTGGCCGGCCTGGCTGACCAGCAGCAGCCGGCCGTCCGGCGCCATGGCCGATGCCGTCAGCCCCACCTGCAGGCCGGTCTCGACCTTGCTCCAGCTGGCGCCGCGGTCCGTGCTGCGGTAGGCGTTGCCGCGCAGGCCGTACACCAGCAGCGCGCCCTCCTTGCCGGCCAGCCCGAAATAGGTGCCCTTGTACGGCGTGGACAGCGCGTCGAAGCGGCCGCGCTCGCGGTTCAGGCGCAGCACGAGGCCCTGCTCGCCGACGATGTAAAGGTCGCCGCCCACGGCGCGGATCGCGTTCAGGTGGAAGGCGCTCGGGTTGTCGGTGCGGTCGGCCCAGCTTTGCCACGTGCGGCCGCCGTCGGCGGTGTGGAAGATCAGGTTGAAGGCGCCCACCACGAAGCCGTTGTCGCGGTCCTCGAACCAGACGTCGAGGAAGGGTTTGTCCGGGCCCTGTTCCACCAGGCGTTTGGCGTCGGCGCGCTGGGCGTCGGTGGCGTTGGGGTTCTTGCTCACTTGTTCGTCGGCGATGGCGGCGGCGGCGCGGCCGTCGAGCTGCTTGCTCCAGCTGGCGCCGCCGTCCACGCTGTGCAGCACCACGCCGTCATGGCCCACGGCCCAGCCCAGTTCGGGCGTGGGGAAGTGCACGGCCACCAGGTCCGAGGCCAGCGGCACGGCGGCCTGGGTCCAGTGCGCGCCGCCGTCATCGGAGTAGACGATGTGGCCGCGCTGGCCCACGGCCACCAGCCGTGTGCCGGCCTGCGCCAGGCCGTTGATCAGCGCGCGCGCGGCCAGCGGGCTGCGCACGGCCGCCGTGGCGAGCGGATCGGAGAACGGTTGGGTGGCCGCTTGCGCGGGCAGGGCGGCACAGGCGGCGGTGGCCGCGCAGGCCAGCGCGGCGCGCTTGATCCAGGTCAGTGAGTTCATATGCTAGACAAAAAAATTCGGTGAAGCTGCAAACAGGCAGGGCAACCGAAAAAAGCCGCCGGCCGGTGGAGATCTGCGTATCAACCGGCGGCAAAGAGAAACACGGTGCGTGTTGCCTGACTCTTGCTACAAAAGACGACTTAGCGCACGCCGGACCCGGCCAGCGATTCGGCCGTCCATTCCGTCGCCTTCAGCGGCTCGATGTACTTGATGCCGCCATGCATGCCCACCAGACCGCTGATGTTGTAGGTGCCGCTGACGAAGTCGTAGATCATGTGGCAGGCCGACTGCGGCGCCTGGGCATCCCAGCTGAAGGTGAGGAAGTCGTACGAGGCGCGGTACAACTGGCCGCGCGCATCGTATTCATCCGAGGCCAGCGCGGTCCAGCTATCCTCGTCGATGTAGAACGTGCGCTTGCTGTAGATGTGGCGCTTGCCCGGCTTCAGGGTCGCCTCCACCACCCACACGCGGTGGGTCTCCCAGCGCACCATGTCGGGATTGACGTGGTTGGGCTTGGTGATGTCGGCCGCCACCTTGGCGTAGGTGATCTTGTAGCCGTTGTACGGCACGATCATCTCCTTCTTGCCGATCAGCTTGAAGTCGAAGCGGTCCAGCGCGCCGTTGAAGACCCAGGCGTCGTCGTAGGTCGAGGCGCCGGCCGAACCGGGGTTGGGCGTGTCGTAGGCCACGTCCGGCGCCAGCTTGACGCGGCGCTGGCCGGGCAGGTACTGCCACACCTTCCTCGGCTGCATCACCGGGTTGACGGCGTCCAGCGCCAGCAAGCCTTCGCCGGCGCGGCGGGCCGGGGCCAGATAGGCCAGCTTGGTGCGGAAGAACACTTCATTCTGTTTGGCCGGCTCGCTGCGCTTGGGGTCCGACAGCGGGAACTCCTGGTAGATCTCGCCGGTGGTGGCCAGCGTCGGCACGCCCGAGGCGTCCACGTTCCACGAATCGTACTTGGTGGTGTTGGCCCGGCCCTGGTAGCGCAGCAGGTGGTTCCACATCACTTCAAAGCCCGTCTTGGGGATGGGGAACGGCACCCCGGCCAGCGCCCCCTCCACCCCCACGCCGCCTTCCGTGGTCTTGGCGTTGACCGCGTTTTTGGCCGTGTTGTCGAGCACGAACTTGGGGAAGTTCACGCTGCGGTGGGTCGGGTAGACGTCGATGCGGAACGTGGGGAAGCGCTTGAGCAGCTCGCGCGTGCCGGCCGTCAGCTTGTCCTCCTGGCCGGCCACGTTCTTGGCCGTGATCACCAGGCGCGGCTTGTCGGCGCCGTAGGGGTCGGGGCGCATGCCGGTGCCCTTGGCCACGGCCGGGCCGTTGGTCAGGCCGCCCGTGTATTCGGGCACGGCGCCATCCTTGCTGGCGGCCTTCTCGGCGCCGGTGGCCGTCAGCGTGGCGCCCAGCTGCCGGGCCTCGTCCGGCGACACGTTGGCCTGGGCCAGGGTCGTGGCCGCCAGCGCGGCCGCCATCAGGGTCAGTTTGAACAGTTTTTGCGTAGACATCGTCATCATCCAGGTCAGAAGGTGGTTTTGAAGGTGAGGGCCACGAAGCCGCGGTCCTTGAGCAGTGGCGTCACGCCGGCGTTCGAGGTGATGGCGCCGTTGGCGTCGGTCGCGAACGGGCCGAAGAAGTCCACGTACTTCACGTCGAAGCGGTATTTCTGGTACAGGTCGAAGCCCAGGCCGAAGCTGTAGTTGCCGGCGTGCTGGTTGCCGCCCGACTGCACGGCCGAATTGCCCGACAGGCCGACCGCGTAGTTGAGCGGCATGGTCAGGTCCAGGCCCGGCCACACCTGGAACCAGGTGGGCGTGAAGTTCAGCGCCAGACCGAAGTAGTCCTTGCTGACCTTGTCGGCGCCCACATAGCTGTCGCGGCCCTTGAAGAACTGCTCGCCCGAGGTCACTTTGGCGACCCGGTTCCACGTCAGCTCCGCGATCCAGCTGGAGGCGTCGAACAGCGGCGTGGCGGCGGTCGTGCCGAGCGCGTTGAGCACGCCGTGCCAGGTGTCGCCGCGCGCGCCGCTGACCTGGTTCTGGCCCGGCTGGGCCGCGCCCGTCACCACCAGCGCGCTGCCGGTGAGCGCGTTCAGGCTGGCCACCAGGGCCGGGTTGGTGCCGACCGGCATCAGCAGCGCCGGGCTGCTCATCAGCGGCATGTCGCGCCGGTAGCTGAGGTCGGCGCCGACGGCCACCCCGGCCACGCTCTTGGACAGGCTCAGGCCGAACACGTCGATGCCGCCCGCGTATTCGAGCTGGTAACGGCTGGTGGCGCCCAGCGTGGCCGGGTAGAACAGGCAGTTGCCGCCGACAGCCAGCGCGCCGGGGATGGCGGCCGTGCAGGTGGCGTTGCCGACGGCCAGCGCGGTGGCGGCGCCGGCCTGCTGGGCCGCCGCCTGGGCCGCGGCGGGCGTGCCGCCGGCCGCGATCACGGCGGCGGCCGCCTTCTGGGCGTTGGCCGCCACCAGCGGGCTGTTCTTGCCGAACAGGGCCGACGGCAGGCCGGCCAGGCGCAGGTTGGCCTGCGGCAGCAGGTCGGCCGTGCGGCGGCCATAGAAGCCCAGCGTGCCGTCCAGCCATTCCGGGCTCCAGCGCGCGGCCAGGCCGAAGTCGCCCTTGTGCTCGGGCTCGCGGTCCTTCTCGCGCACGGCGCTCGGCAGGCCCAGCGCGGACAGGTTGAACGTCTCGCCGCCCTGGAACGCGTAGTCGTAGAAGCCGAGGAAGGAACCGGCCTCGGGCAGGCGGGCCGGCTTCCAGTTGAAGAAGTACTGGGCCGCGAACGACAGTTCGGTGGTCGGCGAGAACTGGGCGGAGATGGCCTGGCGCGGCAGGAACAGTTCCTTGGCGTCGGTGTTGGGCACCGAGAAGCCCTTGATCAGGTCCACGGCCGACTGGCCGTAGTTGACGCCGTGGATCACCGACAGCAGGCTCTCGCCCCAGTACAGCGTGTGCTGGCCCAGCTTGACGTTGACCGGCATGTCGCCCACGTCGAAGCCGGCGAACACGAACGCGTCCAGCACTTCGCCCGAGGTGCCCTTGTGGTAGCGCCGGGCGTAGTCCGACAGGCCCAGCGCCGGCTTGCCATCGGCGCCCACATGGTTGGAGGTGGCCACGCTGCCGTTGTCCAGGTGCGAATAGGCGCCATCGGCCCAGCCCGCCGCGCTGACGCGGAAGCCCATGCGCTTCTTGTACACGAAGTCGAATTCGCTCAGCAGGTCGACGCGGTTCGACACCGTGCCCTGGTCGAAATTGCGGTCGCCATCGTCGGAGTTGACGGACTTGAGGATGTTGGGGTTCTGCTTGCTGAGACGATTGGCGTAGTTGTACTTGACCGTGTTGTCGAAGCGGATCGCCAGGTCGGGATTACTGGTCTCCAGTTCCACCGCACCCGCCGCGCCCATCGCGCACAGGGCCGCCGCGAGTGCCGTCGCGCGCAGGACCAGGGCCTGTTTCTGCTGTGTGTGTTTCATGCTGCACCATCTCCTTGGTTATCGTTATGTGTGACGCTGGGTACTGCGACTGCTGTTTGCTGCGAACCGGCGGACGACGCATGCCGGCCGGACGTGCGGGGTCCTTGGACGGCAGGGAAGCTGCCGGCCGGCCATGCTGGAAAAATCGGGCGTGCTTAAGGGTGGGATCGCGCCGGTGGCGCGCGGCGCCGCTGACGCTGGTGGATATGCTGCATGGTGGTGTCTCCCTTGTCGTGCCGCTTTTTGTTTTCGCTACCGTGAAATCTATGGATGATTTCTTGATTGCATTTTGCGACGAACGTCCGCGCCGTGCTTGTCATTTCTTGTCAAGCGACAGTCATTTTGTGACAGCTGTGGTTTTCAGGATCAAGGGCCCCTTGTAGGCCTCCATGATGGCCGAGGCGGGCATGCCGCTGGCCACGATCTGGCCCAGCGCGTTCATGGCGCGCGTGATGTGGCGGAAGTATTTTTCGTAGCTGGGGCACAGGTAATTCATGCCGGGCTGGCCGTCGGGCGAGGCCATGAAGCGGTTCTTCGGGCACTCGCCGTGGCAGGCGAACAGGTAGGGGCAGCGCCGGCAGTAATCGGGCAGCGCCTCCTCCTTGGCCGCGCCGAACGCCTGCTGCCGGGCGCTGGATGCCAGCGCCAGCGGGTCGTCCTGCGCAATATTGCCAAGCAGGTAATCGGGATACATGAAATGGTCGCAGGAATACACATCGCCGCTGTGCTCGACGATCATGGCCTTGCCGCAGCGCGGCGCGAACAGGCACACGGTGGCCGGCAGCTGCAGCCACGCGGCCAGCGCCCATTCGAAGTTCATCACGTGCACCGTGCCCACGTCGTTGCGCACCCACTCGTCGAAGACGGCGATCAAAAAATCGCCATAGGCCGCGCGGCCCACCGTCTGCGGCGTGACGCCGGGCGCCATTGACGGCGGCGGCGCCGGCGCGCGTGCGGCCGGCGATGCAGGCGCGCGCGCGGACAGCTTGGGCGGGGTGGCGAAGTGCAGCCCGATCACTTGCTCGCGCGGGGCCGGCAGGCGCTCGACCACCGGATTGAACTGGATGAAGCGCACGCCCTCGGTCTTGAGGAAGCGGTAGATCTCCAGCCCGTGCGCCGTGCTGTCGCTGGTGACGGTGACCAGCACGTTGTACTGCACGCCATGCCGCTGCAGCAGGCGCAGCGCGCGCATCACCTGTGCGTGGCTGGAGCGGCCCTGCTTGTCGGGGCGGTGCGCGTCATGGAGGGCGGCCGGACCGTCGAGCGACAGGCCCACCGTGAACTGGTGCCGGGCCAGGAAGGCGCACCACTCCTCGTCAAGCAGCGTGCCGTTGGTCTGCAGACTGTTGCGGATGGTCTTGCCCTGACCATACTCGCGCTGCAGCTCCAGCGCGCGGCGGAAGAAATCCAGTCCCAGCAAGGTCGGCTCGCCGCCCTGCCACGTGAACTCCACCTCGGGCGTGGGCTGGGCCGCGATGTAGCGCTGCACGTAGGCGCGCAGCACCTCGTCGCGCATGCGGAATTTTTCGCGCGGCGGATACAGCTGCTCCTTCTCAAGGTAGAAGCAGTAATCGCAATCGAGGTTGCACAGCGGCCCGATCGGCTTGGCCATCAAATGCAAGCCCTGTTCCGGCGCGGGTGCGGGTGCGGGTGCGGGTGCGGGTGCGGGTGCGGGTGGCGTATGCATGGCGGAGAACTCGCGGGTGGATGGCCGGATCGGCATAGATCCGGCAATGAATCGGCATTGTCAGCCGGCCCCTGTTGCGCCGCTTGTCATTTTTCGCCAAGCCGCTGTCATTCGACGACAGAACTCATTATGATGTAAATCGAGTGGCAAGCATATGCCGCCAAGACGACCACGAGAGAGACATGAACACGCTGGAACAATCCGTACCGGCACGCTATTTCGCGATGCTGATGGATTACCTTGAATCGCACGGCACGCCGTGCCGCGACGCGCTCAGCGCGGCCCAGGTGCGGACCCTGAACGACCCGCTGGCCCTGCTCACCACCAGCCAGGTCGACACGCTGGTGCGCGAGATGACGCGCCTGACGGGCCGCCACGACCTGGGCTTCGAACTGGGCCGCCTGATCAAGCTCAATTCGCACGACGTGCTGGGCTACGCCATGATCAGCAGCCCCACCATCGACCACCTGCTGCGCCTGGTGGCGCGCTACTACCGGCTGATGTCGCCCATGTTCGTGTTCCGCTACCAGCGGCTGGGCGAGCGGGCCGAGGTCAGCTTCCAGCCGGTGGTGGCGATGAACGAGCCGACCTTGCAGTTTTACCTGGAGACGGTGGCGCTGTCGTTCCACGCGCAGCTGATGACGATCACGGGCAACAAGCTGGGGCCGTACGACGTGCACATGTCCATGCCCGAGCCGGCCCACGTGCAGCGCTACCGCGAGCTGGCGCCGGCGCGCTTCCATTTCGGCGCGGCCCAGCTGGGCGTCCATATTTCGATGAGCGCGGCCGGCTTCGACCAGCCCCTGCCGATGGCCGACCTGCGCGCGCTGGCCAAGGCCGAGGAACGCTGCAAGCAGCTGCTGCAGGAGATGACGGCGGCCGGCAAATGGTGCGACTGGGTGGCCATGATGCTGCGCGAGGCCGAGGACAGCCAGCCCACGCTCGACGAGCTGGCCCGCATCCTCAACATCTCCTCGCGCACGCTGGACCGCTACCTGGCCCGCGAAGGGGTCAGCTTCCGCGACCTGGCGCTGGCCATCCGCAACGAGCGGGCCTGCGAGATGCTCGCCAGCGGCAAGCACCCGGTGTCGCAGATCGCCTACCGGCTCGGCTACAGCGACATGGCCAACTTCAGCCGCTCGTTCAAGAAGAGCAACGGCGTGAGCCCGACCGCCTACATGGAGCAGCACCGCCCGAAACCGGGGTCAGGTCATGCGATCACGCAAGTTGTGTGATCGCATGACCTGACCCCGGTTCCGGGTTACTGGAACAATTCGCCCTGCACGGGCCGCGCCGCCGCCGGCGCGGCGCCGCGCGGCTCCAGCGTGCTGGCCCGCACGCCCAGCAACCGCAAGCGCCGCTCCAGCCCCACCCGCTTCAGGCCGGCGCGCGCCGCGTGCAGGATGGCGGCCGCGTCGTCCACGGCCTGCGGCACGGTGACGTTGCGGCTGACGATCTGGAAGTCGTCGAAGCGCAGCTTGATGCTGATGGTGCGGCTCACATACCCCTTGCGCCGCAAATCCTCGGCCAGCCGTTCGCACAAGGCCGTCAGGATGGCCGACAGCGCGGCCCGGTCCTGGCGCGCGTGCAGGTCGCGCTCGAAGGTGGTCTCGCGGCTGATCGATTTGGTCTCCGAGCTGGTGGCCACCTCGCGCTCGTCCACCCCGCGCGCGGCGTCGGCCAGCCAGCCCGCGTAGTGGTGGCCGAAGTGCTGCTGCAGCAGGGCGGGATCGGCGGCGGCCAGATCGCCGATGGTGGCGATGCCGAGCGCGGCCAGCTTGTCCGTCGCCTTGGGGCCCACGCCGTTGATCTTGCGCACGGCCAGCGGCCAGATGCGGGCCGGGATCTCGTCGTGCTCGAGCACGGTCAGGCCGTCGGGCTTGTCCAGGTCCGAGCAGATCTTCGACAGCAGCTTGTTGGGCGTGACGCCGATCGAGCAACTGAGGCCGGTGGCGTCGCGCACGGCCTGCTTGATGCGCGCGGCCAGCGCCACCGTCTCGCCCTCCACGTCCGTCAGGTCGATGTAGATCTCGTCGATGCCGCGGTCCTCGATGGCCGGCGCGATGGCGGCCACGGCCGCCTTGAACAGGCGCGAGAAATGGCGGTAGCGGTCGAAATTGACGGGCAACAGCACGGCGTCCGGCGCCAGTTTGGCCGCCTTCATCATGCCCATGGCCGACCCGACCCCGAGCGCCCGCGCCTCGTAGGTGGCGGTGGTGATCACGCCGCGCCCCACGTAGTCGCGCAGGCGCGCGTAGCGGCGGCTGCCGTCGGGCAGCTGCTCGGGGGCGCTGTCGCGGCCGCCGCCGATGACGACGGGCTGGCCCCGCAGATCGGGATAGTGCAGCAACTCCACGGAGGCGTAGAACGCATCCATGTCGAGGTGGGCAATGCGGCGCGCGCGCGCTGTCATGGTCGTGGCGATCGGCCGCCTGGGGCCGGATACTGTGAATACATACAGTATCGCCGCAAACGGCCCCGACCGCAAGAGCCGGCCCGGCCGTTCCCGGATCGCTTTTTCGCAACAGCCGACGCCGGTGCGGCCCGCCTTTCTCACCGGACAGGAACATGGCCATCCGGCAGCGGTGCTACACTGGGACCCAACTGAACGTTCGCGCCCCCATGTCCGTCCGCCCACCGCTGTTCACCCTCGTCCTGGCCCTGGCCGCCCCTGCGGCACCGGCGGCCGCCTATGTGTGCCCGCCCGTCACGCGGGTCGGCCTGAGCGACCTCGGTTACGCATCGTACCGCGAGGACGGGCACTACCGCGGCACGGCCGTGGACCTGATCGAGGAACTGGGCCGGCGCACCGGCTGCCGTTTCCAGTTCGAGTGGTATCCGCGCGGCCGGCTGTTCGCCGAATTCGGCGCCAACCGCATCGACATGGTGATGAGTTCCCTGCCCGACGCGGCGCGCGACCAGGCCGGGCGCTGGATGCCCTACAGCTATACCCGCTTCGAACTGGTGCTGAGCCGGCGGGCCGGCGGCGGCTACGCCAGCCTGGCCGACTTCGTCGAGCGCGGCACGGGGCGGCTCAACATCACGCGCGGCCTGTACTACCCGCCGGCCGTGCAGCGCCAGCTGGAACGGCTGCGGCAGGCGGGCCGGCTCGAATACGTGAACGATTTCGACACGGTGTTCCGCAAGATCCAGGCCGGGCGCGCCGACGGCACGCTGGCGCCGCCGGTGATCCACCTGTGGCACAGCCGGCGCCTCGGCGTGAGCGACGACTTGCGCCACGACGAAGTGGTCGAATCGCCGCGCAGCATCGCCGGCGCCTACGCCTCGCGCGCCAACGTGGCGCCCGAGTTGCAGCAAGCGTTCACGGCCGCGTTCCGCGCCATGGTCAGCGACGGCACGGTGCTGGCCATCTACGGCCGCTACATGGGCGCCGACATGGCCAGGCAAATCTTCGCCGGCGGCACGCGCGACATCCTCGACAGCTACCCGCCGTGACGGCGCGCCGCGCAATTATTTGCGAAATCCCTTGCGGAACGCGCCGCCCTGCTTGTAGAATACGGCCTCGTTCAGCAGTTGTGACCATGACTGCATGTTTTCAAGCGAGCATGGGTGCTTAGCTCAGTTGGTAGAGCGGCGCCCTTACAAGGCGTAGGTCGGGAGTTCGACCCTCTCAGCACCCACCATGCACCTGAAAACGCGGACGAAAAGGAGTGGTAGTTCAGTTGGTTAGAATACCGGCCTGTCACGCCGGGGGTCGCGGGTTCGAGTCCCGTCCGCTCCGCCAGCATTCCGCCGATGACCCGATGGGTTGTCAGCACACAGAGCAACAAACGTCGCAAACCGACGCCGCAGTTTGGAGCGGTAGTTCAGTTGGTTAGAATACCGGCCTGTCACGCCGGGGGTCGCGGGTTCGAGTCCCGTCCGCTCCGCCAACATCCCTTAAGGGCCCGACCATGTCGGGCCCTTATTCATTTCCGCGCTTGAAATAAAAAAAACGGGGCCGCAACCTGCGTTGCGGCCCCGCTTCAGCGTATCGGCGCGCGCCGCGCCTCAGGCGGCGTGGTCCGCGCGGATCAGGTGGTCGAAGGCCGCCAGCGCGGCCTTGGCGCCTTCGCCGACGGCGATCACGATCTGCTTGAACGGCACCGTGGTCACGTCGCCGGCCGCGAACACGCCGGGCACCGAGGTCTGGCCGCGCGCGTCCACCTCGATCTCGCCGTGGCGCGACAGGGCCACCGTGTCCTTCAGCCATTCCGTGTTCGGCACCAGGCCGATCTGCACGAACACCCCTTCCAGCTCCACCCGGTGCGCGGCGCCCGACACGCGGTCGGTGTAGCTCAGGCCATTGACCTTCTGGCCGTCGCCATGGATCTCGGTGGTCTGGGCCGACACCACCACGGTCACGTTGGCCAGGCTGCGCAGCTTGCGCTGCAACACGGCGTCGGCCCGCAGCTCGGCGCCGAACTCCAGCAGCGTCACATGCGACACGATGCCGGCCAGGTCGATGGCCGCCTCCACGCCCGAGTTGCCGCCGCCGACCACGGCCACGCGCTTGCCCTTGAACAGCGGGCCGTCGCAGTGCGGGCAGTAGGCCACGCCGTGGTTGCGGTATTCCTTCTCGCCCGGCACGTTCACCTCGCGCCAGCGCGCGCCGGTGGCCACGATCACGGACTTGCTGCGCAAGGTGGCGCCGCTCTCGGTCTGCACCTCGATCAGCTTGCCCGGCACCAGCTTGCTGGCGCGCTGGGTGTTCATGATGTCGACCTCGTAGTGCTTGACGTGCTGCTCCAGCGCGACGGCGAACTTGGGTCCTTCCGTCTCCTTGATCGACACGAAGTTCTCGATCGACAGGGTGTCGAGCACCTGGCCGCCGAAGCGGTCGGCCAGCACGCCGGTCTTGATGCCCTTGCGGGCCGCGTAGATGGCGGCCGCCGCGCCGGCAGGACCGCCGCCGACGATCAGCACATCGAACACGTCCTTCTTGTTCAGCTCGGCCGCCTGGCGGGCGCCGGCGTTCTTGTCGAGCTTGGCGAGGATCTCCTCCACGCTGGTGCGGCCCTGGCCGAAATGCTCGCCGTTCAGGAACATCATCGGCACGGCCATGATCTGGCGCGCCTCCACTTCCTGCGGGAACACGCCGCCGTCGATGGTGGTGACCTTGATGCGCGGGTTGATGACGGCCATCGCGTTGAGCGCCTGCACCACCTCCGGGCAGTTGTGGCACGACAGCGAGATGAAGGTCTCGAAGTTGTAATCGCCGTCGAGCTGGCGCACCTGCTCGCTCACGGCGTCGTCGAGGCGGATGGTGTGGCCGCCCACCTGCAGCAGCGCCAGCACCAGCGACGTGAATTCATGGCCCATCGGCACGCCGGCGAAACGCACGCCGATGTCGGTGCCGGGGCGGTTGATGCTGAACGAAGGCTTGCGCACATTGTCGTCGTGCCGTTCGACCAGCGTGATCTTGTCGCTCAGCGACACGATATCCTGCAGCAGCGCCCACATCTCGCGTGCGGCGGCGCTGTCATCGAGAGACGCGACCAGCTCAATCGGCTGCACCACCTTTTCCAAATAGGCTTTCAACTGGGATTTCAGGTCTGCATCTAACATGATTTTTTCTTCCTTACTCAAACTTTGGGCGTATGCCGGGCCGGATGCCCGGACCGGCATCGCGGTACTACTGTGTGTGAACGGTCAGGTTCAACTTAGATCTTGCCGACCAGGTCCAGCGAAGGCTTCAGGGTGGCGGCGCCTTCGGTCCACTTGGCCGGGCACACTTCGCCTGGGTGCGAAGCGACGTACTGGGCTGCCTTGACCTTGCGCAGCAGTTCGGTGGCGTCGCGGCCGATGCCGTTGTCGTGCACTTCCAGCACCTTGATCTGGCCTTCTGGATTGATGACGAAGGTGCCGCGCAGGGCCAGGCCTTCTTCCTCGATCATCACTTCGAAGTTACGGGCCAGCAGGCCGGTCGGGTCGCCCACCAGCGGGTACTGGACCTTCTTGATGGCGTCCGAGGTGTCGTGCCAGGCTTTGTGGGCGAAGTGGGTGTCGGTCGAGATGCCGTACACTTCCACGCCCAGCTTGGCGAATTCAGCGTAGTTGTTGGCCAGGTCTTCCAGTTCGGTCGGGCAGACGAAGGTGAAGTCGGCTGGGTAGAACACGAATACCGACCACTTGCCTTTCAGGGAAGCTTCCGTCAGGTCAACGAATTTGCCGTTGTGGTAAGCGGTGGCCTTGAAAGGTTTTACTTGGGTGTTGATCAGGGACATAGTGGTTTCCTCGTGAGGTTGTGGATCAATGAGACGCCAGTGTAAAGTCTTTTGATCCATATGCAAAATTGATTGTCGCAATATATTCAATATATTTTGGCTATCGAATAAACATATGGAATTGCTATTATCCCCGTTCCGCGCCAGGACGGCGCGGCTTGGTGCCGGGGAAAATGACGCGCGTCACGCGGGATCGAGTGCCCGGTTCACCCGCCACGCCAACGGTAGTGTGAACAGCAGGATGGCCGCCAGCGCGACCAGCGCGGCGGGCACGCCGGCCGCGTCGCCGAGCCGGCCGAACAGCACCGGCGCCAGCGCGCCGCCGCCGATGGTGCCGGTGTAGAACAGGGCGAACGCCTGCTCATGCTTGCCGGCGGGCGCCAGCTCCGGCACCGTGCCGTACAGCACGGACGAGGTGCCGTTCAGCGCCAGCCCCAGCAACGGCAACACGGCCAGCACCCCAGCCTGCGGCAGCCACACGGCCGCCACGATCAGCAGCGCGGTGAGCGACTCGGTGATCCACACGGTTTTCATCATGCCGATGCGCGCGCCCAGGTAGCCGCACAACAGCTTGCCGAACGCGCCGCCGACGAACAGCAGCGACAGCGCCAGGCCGATGCCGGCCGTGCCGGCGCCCTTGCTCTTCAGCAGGAACGGCAGGAAGGTGAGAAAGCCCATGCGCACGGCGCTGTCCAGCGTGCCCGTCAGCAGCAGTGCGCGCAGCCCGCTGGCCGAGCCGGCGCGCGGCGCCGCGGCCGTGGCC